>WRHR01000001.1 GCA_009783145.1 Alphaproteobacteria bacterium
GGACGGTTGTCAGACCTGTGGCATTTTCCACAATTCCGGAATAATCGGTAATCATCTCAACCGCGCCTTCGGTCTGACCGGTACCATCCGTTCCGCCCAAGGTTCCGCCCCAGATAGCGACCTTACCCGCAGCGGTATTGCGCGCCGCACCGGCAGTCAGTTTGTCCTGCTTATTACCCAGCGCGTTTGTAATAATCGTTATCTCGTCGCCCAGGTTTATTATATCACCGCTTTCGTCGGAGATCGCATCCTTGATTTCCATTATCGCGGGAATGACAACACCGTCGCCCAAGTCGCCCAAATCCGCCGAGTCACCGACCTTGGCATTATAAGTGGTCGTACTTACCACACCAGGTTCCGGAAGCAATGCCGCGTTCGCCGCGCCCACCGCAAACAGTGCCGCCAGCGATGTCAGTATCAGTTTTCTCATTGGTTTTTTCTCCGTTTTTTATCCTAGTATTTTCTCAGGCGAATTGTCAATTCGCATCTGAGGGTTTTTATCTCTTAGTAGATCCCCATATAGGACGTGCCCGCGACTTCGCCGGCTTCCTTATTCACCAGTATCATATAGTATCCGTCCGCGCCCAGCTCTCCCGCCGTAGGCAATTGAATCACCCTGTCCGCGTCGATTCCGGTGCTGGTCAAGTTCCCGCTTCCATTCAGTCCCGCGATTTTGCCGTCCGTGCCGCCGCCGGTAACTTTATCCGCCTTGCCGCCGACCGCTTCCGAAACCGCCTTGCCGGTGGTCAGACCCGCAGCGGAGCCCGTAACCCCGGTTCCCGCATCAATAACGCCTTTACCCGTCACAGTCTGGCCGTCCGTGCCCCAGATCGCGACGTTGCCCTCGGACGCCGTCAAATCTTCGGACTTATCCTGTTTATTTCCTGTGAGCGTCTCTACAACCCCAGGAACGACTTCGTTAATCAGAGTCTCCCCATACTGGTACACGGCATGACCGGTGGTAAGACCCGTGGCATTCTCCACAATTCCGGTGCCCGCATTTACAATCGCTAATTGACCGGCCGTGGAGTTCTTGCCATTGCCGTCATCCGCGCCCCAGGTCGCAACCGCGCCGGGCGTCATTCCCACGCCTTTATCCTGCTTGTTCGCGTTATCGCCGCCGGAAAAACCGTCTATTACCTCGTCAACATAAGCCGTCACCGCGCCGCCTTCCACCAGCCAAGACGGATTAGCCTGCATATCCGTTGAATTCGTCGCGACATCCTTGGTGCCGGACGTCTGCTCGCCGGTGCCCGCATCCCACAGCGCAACCTTGCCCTTTGCCGCAGTCGCCGTAGAACCCGTCAGCTTGTCTTGCTTGTTCTTGACCGTGGTATTGTTGTTTATGATAGTATTGATATCCCCAGCATAGTTGTTGACATCAAGGTTTGTTATCTCGTTGGTGACATAGTTATAGACATCTCCGCCTGTTACCAGTCCGGTTTCATTCTCGTCCACGCCGCCGCTTGCCGTTTTAACAAACAATTCGTTCGTGTCGCCGTCAAGGTCCAAGTGGCGCGCGCCGTCATACAGCACATTGATTGCATTGTCGTTGCCAGCATCTATCGCTATCGCGTCGCCGGCGGTATAAGTATCTCCGCTGCCGCCGCCGGTAGAGCTGATAACGCCAGCGCTGCTTATATTAATGTTGCTGCCCGCAGTATAAGTCGTACCGACAACCATCTTGCCTTCATTAGCATCGGTCCCGGGCGTTATGCTTACAAAATCCCCGGCAATATATTCGGCGCCGCTTCCGGGATTGGCGTCGATCAAAGCCTTGACCGCGCCGATGGTCGGATAATTGACTTCCTTTTTGGCGCCATTGGCCAAGTCGGCCGCAATGTTCGTGCTGTCGGATTTATTCGCCTTGTCTTCCTTGCCGCTGATGTCCGTCGTCATCCCGTCCGTGATATTCGTAACAAAGTTATAAACGTTGCCGCCGGTAACCAGCCCGCCTTCTTCGTCGCCGACAGTGCCGGTTTTTACATACAATTCCTTGCTGGTGCCGTCGACGCCCAAGTGGCGCGCGCCGTCATATAATACAGTAACCTTGTCGTCCAGCAGGTCCGCGGCGCTGATAGCGGCGCCGGCTTCCAAGGCGCCCTTGTCAAGCTTGCCCGTAACATCGTTGATTATATTCGTCACGGTCGTGCTGCTGTCTATAAGATTATTAACTTCATCCCCGAAATAGGTCGCAAAGTTTTCAGTGAGATCATTGGTCACATTGGTGGTGACATTTGTTTCAATCGTGCTCCCATATTCATACACGGCCTTGCCGGACGCATATTGAGTATCGGTCGCTCCGCTGGTTATGCCGGCTCCGCCGCCGGTTGTTGACTTCAGTTTATTAGTCGCAACTTCGACGCCCGGGACCGCAACGGTATCCTGCAATATCGTATTCACATACAAATCCACTGTGCCGTCGGCGCTTCCCGCTTCCAGCCCGACGGAATTCACTACGCCGGCCTCAAACATCACATCCGCAATCGCTGTCGTAACCGCGCCGCCTTCAACCAGCCAGGAAGGATTGGAAGTCATGTCAGCTTTGCTTGTCGCGATGCCCTTGCCTGTGACAGTCTGGCCGCCCGCGCCCCAAAGCGCAACGTTGCCGGAGGTCGCCGATGCAGCTGTGGATTTATCCTGCTTGTTGCCGACTTCTTCTATAATGTTCGTTACAGTCGTGCTGTTATCTATGATATTGTTAATTTCCGTAGAATAGTTGTTGATATCTATGTTATCAATCTCATTCGTAACAAAATTATAAACATCGCCGCCGGTGACAAGCCCTCCGTTTCCGTCAGCCACGCTGCCGGTTTTGACATTCAGCTTATTATCGACAATGTTCAAATGAGTGTTGTCATACCGCACATTGACTTCATTGCTTGCGTTTATATCCGTCGCGATGCCGCCATCGTAAATCTCGCCGCCGCCGAATTCGCTTTTCGCGCTTTGAATCGCTTCATACACGGCCTTGCCGGATGCATATTGAGTATCGGTCGCTCCGCTGGTTATGCCAGCCCCGCCGCCGGTTGTTGACTTCAGCTTGTTGGTTACATCTTCCTTGCCGGCGATGTCTGTTTCCATACCGTCCGTTATATTCGTAACAAAGTTATAGACATTGCCGCCGGTGACCAGTCCAGTGCTTCCGTCGCCAACGCTGCCGGTTTTGACATTCAGCTCGTTCCCCGCATTAACTTCCAAGTGAGTAGCATTATACTTCACATTGATTTCGTTGCTTGCGTTTATATTGGTAGCAACGCCGCCATAATAAGTCTCGCCGCCGCCCATCGATGCGACATCAAGCAGATTGTTCCAAGTGCCATCAGTCAAACGATATTGAATAAATCCGCCGAAAACGCGCATCTCCACCGACTTGCCGTCGGCGCCGGCCGGACCCGCATCGCCCTGCAGTTCGGATATCGAAACCAAGTTATTCCAAGTAAGGTCGCCTTCGTACTGCCATTGCAGATATGTGCCGTTGTTCCGGATTATAATCTCGCGAGCGTCCTCGCCGCCTTTTCCGCCCTCGCACTTTCCTTCGCAGGCGCCTTCAAGTTCGTTTATCAAACTTAGCAAGTAATCATATTGTTGCTGAGAAACGCAATCGACGCAGTTTCCGCCTCCGGCCGTCGGAACCTTTATGCTGGATCCGGGCGTTAATTGATTGGCCGTTGAATTCAGGTATTTGCCGATAGAGTTCCGCGCGACAGTTCCGCCGCTGGCGGAACGCGCGGTGCTGGCGCTCGCGCCCGATAGCGCGGTGCCGACCCTTGCCGGCGCAGCAGAACGCGTAGGCGTGGGCGCGCCGCTAACCGCCGGCGCCCCGGCAGACTTAATGGTAACGGCGGCGCCGGCAGACCAAGCGCCGGTTCCCGCCAATATCATTATCGCTGCGAATATACCAAAAGACTTCGTCATTTATTCTCTCTCTCGCCGCCACAACTTAGAAGTAATACCGCAGCCCCAAGCTTATCGCGTTGTTTATCAACCAGCTTGTTTTATTGGTGAACGTATGTATGTCGGCTGGTGCCGGCGGCGTCAGTTGGAAATCAAGCGACTGCTTGGTTCCGCTGAAAGTATAGAGCTTGTAACCCAGGTCCAAAGCGAATCGTTCGTCGATTCTCCATTGATAGCCCGCCATCAACGCAAGCATTGGGGAAGCCACGCGCTCTTTCGAGTTGCCATGCGTATTATTCAGGAAAAATATTTCGGTGCCGCCGGCATGAATTTCCGTCGTCGGGAAAGCTATGCCAAGGCCCGGTCCGAAATACAGGCTGCTGCGCGTCGCGCCGGAAAAATTATACAGCGCGTTGACCGCAAGATACGGCGCGGAAATCGCAAACGACACGTCGTCCGCGTTGGTCGAATATTCGCCGGTATAGCCGCCTTCCAATTCGAATCGCCATTCGGCGTCATAGTTCATACCCGCGCTTGCGGCAAATCCCAGCATCGGTTTGAAATTAAACTCGTCCGTGCAGTATTCCCCGCCCACGCAGAAAACGCCGTCGGTATAATGCTTGGAAGTAAAGCTTGCCAGAGTATGCACATACTTCAGCGCGGCGTACCACTCGCGGCTCACCGGCTCTTCATAGCGATACATTACGGACGGGCGCACGTCATTTTGCGCGACTGCCACCGGAACGATTTGTTCCTGGTAAACTTCGCGCTGCACGTATGCGGGCTGTGCGACCATTGTCGGCTGCGAGGACATCGTAATGGGCTGGTTAGCCGTCGTGGGCTGGCTGACCGTCGCCGGCTGAGTAATCACGACATTGGTGGCTCGCGGTTTGGGCGGACCATAGCTGAAGTTATTTATGACCATCGTATCGGTGCTTGACCGGACGGGACGATCGACCTGATCGTTGCCGTACACATCGCCGATGTTAGCGCTGAAAGCGGCGCCAGAAAGGGCAAATATTCCCAATGACAGCGCAGTAAAGAACTTGATTTTCATATTAAATCCTTGTTTTCATTCGTCGCATTATATCAAAAAATCGAATGCGATAAAACAACTAAATTTAAAAAAATTGTGTTGACTTTGCCCGCGAAATTATATTAGGGCGATTTAATTTTTTTTGGATTTAATCTCGCGCCATATTTCGCGATTGGCCTTGTGGCTTTCGTAATCGTTGGAGAAATTATGCCCGCCATTGCCGTCCGCCACGAAAAACAAATAATTGGTGTCCGCGGGATTCAAGACGGCGGTGATGGCGGCCCAACCCGGATTCGCGATAGGACCGGGCGTCAAGCCATGGTTCTTGTAAGTATTGAACGGATGGTCGATCTGCAAATGCACGGTTAACAGCGGAGCGCCCTGCATATCGCCCAGCCGGTCCGTTATGGCATAAACTACGGTTGGATCGGCCTGCAGCCTCATGTTCGAACGCAGACGGTTCAGATACACGCTTGCCACCAAAGGCATTTCGCTGGCTTTGGGCGTTTCTTTTTCGACCAAAGACGCAAGGATTATGACTTCGTCCCAAGACTTTAATGGGCGCGGCAAACGCCGGCCGGAAATTTCCCACTTGCGTTTTATTTCCTGCATCTTGTCGCTCATTAATTTTACTACGGCCGCGCGATGAACTCCTTTTGGCACATTATAAGTATCCGGAAACAATTCGCCCTCTTTCGGGCAAGCGGAGGGGCACGCGTCCCCAGTTAAAAATCCGTTCTCGTTCAATAATGAGACTATTTGCCGAACGGTAAAGCCTTCGGGAATAACTATGACGGTGCTGGCGATGTGGCCGTTTGCGAACATCTTCGCAATCCGCCATTGGCTGGCGCCGCGGGGAATATCATACAGACCCGCCTGAACGCGCCCACCATGCAACCGAACCAAAACTTTGAAAGTATCCGCGGAATTTACCCAGCCGCGCTTTTCAAGGGATGCGGCAACCCCGCCGACTGTCGCGCCCTGGCTTATCTCAAATGAAACCGGCGCGCGCACTCCGCTGCGAATTCCAAGGGACCAGAAAACCATCAGCGCCGCGATCAGCGCCAACAATACGGATAACACGATAAACCAGTGCCTGAAATAAAATTTCGCACTGAACCATTTGCTTGTAGATCGCTTTGCTTTGCGTTTTTTCATATCGCGCGGTATGATACAGACTTTATTATTGCTTTCCAATGATTTTTTCATTAAATTTTTATCAAAAGGAAAAAATATGAATCTCACGCAAAAACAAATTGATTTTATTAATGAAAACGAGTGGGTGGTCTTCGCAACCGCATCAAATACGGGAAATCCTCGCGCTGCCGTGGTTATGCCGTCGCGCGTTGAACCAGACCGCATAATACTTTCCAACGTTCAAATGGGCAAGTCAGAGAAAAATATCCGCGAAAACGGCCAAGCGTTCATCTCGTCTTACAAAGGCGATACTCAAATCAAAGTTTCCGGCATGGCGAAATATCAGGATTCCGGTACTTTATTTGAAGAAATCCGCGACTTTGAAGCAACCCGCGATGCAGATGTCAAAGGGATAATTATCTTAAATATCCAAGAGATTGAGCAAACGGAAGGATAATTTCCCAAATAATATTTTAACAAAATTTTTCTTTGAAAAATTTTGTCATTCCCGCGTAGGCGGGAACAGGGTCTATGAACCGCAAGCGCAAGCGAGCCAAAGGTCTTAAAGACCCACTCTGGCCTGTGCCGGAGTGACAATTTTTTGTAAAACAAAAAATTGTGAAAAATTAAACCTTCTTCAAAACTATACTCGCATTCGTGCCGCCGAAGCCGAATGAGTTCGAAAGTGTGACTTCAACTTTGCGTTTTTTCGCCACATTCGGAACTAAATCGAAATTGCCAACCGCATCTTCCGGATCTTCCAGATTAATTGTCGGCGGAACAATCTGGTCGCGGATTGCCAGAGTGCTGAATATAGCCTCCACCGCGCCCGCCGCGCCCAGCAAGTGTCCCGTCATCGACTTCGTGCTGGACATTGAAACCGGCGCATCACCAAATAATGTTTTTACCGCTTCCAATTCGCCCGGATCCCCGACCGGTGTTGATGTTCCGTGCGCGTTGATATAATCCACCGCAGATGGCGCCAGCCCCGCGTCTTTCAGCGCCGCGCGCATTGCGCGCAAGCCGCCCTCGCCCCCTTCGGCCGGGGCCGTTATATGGCTGGCATCCGCGCTCATTCCGTAACCCGCGACCTCGGCATAAATTTTTGCGCCGCGCGCTTTTGCATGCTCGTATTCTTCCAACACCAAAATACCCGCGCCTTCGCCCATTACGAATCCATCGCGGCCTTTATCCCAGGGACGCGACGCGCGCGTCGGTTCGTCATTGCGCGTGGAAAGCGCGCGCATAGCGCAAAATCCCGCCATACCCAATCGTCCGATACCTGCTTCGGCCCCACCGCAAATCATAATATCCGCGTCGCCGTATTTTATAAGACGCGCAGCTTCGCCGATAGAATGCGTGCCGGTCGCGCAAGCCGTAACAATCGACAGGTTAGGCCCTTTAAGCCCGTACTTTATGGAAATATGCCCGGCCGCAAGATTTATAATCGACTTTGGCACAAAGAACGGGGAAACGCGACGCGGACCATGTTCTTTTAATTCCAGACTGGTTTCATAAATCGTAGTCATGCCGCCGATTCCGGAGCCTACATGCACGCCTATGCGTTCAAGGTCGATCGTTTCCAGATTTAAATTTGCATCGCGCACCGCTTCGTCCGCGGCGACAAGCGCATATACGATAAATTTATCCATTCGGCCCTGTTCTTTTGGAGAAACGATTGCGTCGGGATTATATTCGCCTGGCCCATCGCCGATTGTTAGCAAGCCCGCGATTTGCACGGGTAAATCCGCGAATTCTTCACCGTCCAGGTTCCGTATGCCGGACCGGCCGGCGACTATATTTTCCCAGGCAAATGAAATGCCCGTGCCGACTGGGGAGACTATCCCCATGCCGGTAATGACAACTCTGCGCGTCATGTTTATTCCTTTCGTTTTATTGAAAACATATTCCAGATATTACATATCCAAGGAAAAATTGCAAGGGATTGTAAGAGTATAAACAGAAACGACCCAAAGGGTCGTCACCCCGGCGAAGGCCAGGGTCCATTGCGTCGCAGGCAATCAATAATGCTGCGCAGCAGTAGGTCCCGGCCTTCGCCGGGATGACGACTGAGTGTGTTTGAATAAAGTGCCAACAAAAATATCCTTGACAAATAATATAAATGATTTATGATATGATAATAACCGACAAATTAGGAGATAAGAAAATGAAATATCAGGTAAAATTTGATGAAAAACAAATAATTGCAATGATTGATTTAGTAACTAGAGAGCTAGGCGTTATAGATGGTCAGGCAAATTTCATGTCTGAATCGTATAATTTTGAAAACAGTTTTTCCATTCACTATGACGCAGGCATTGAAAGAACCAAAAGAAGGAACAATCTTCTGGGAATACGTCATGAGTTGATGCAGATAAAAAGGTAGAAAGTATATAAAATACAGAAATATGAAAATGATAGTAATTGTGCCAAAAAAACCGCGCAATGCGCGGTTTTTTTACTTTTTCGCCGGAGCGGCTGGCTTTACGTTTGCGTCTATATACTTAACAGCATCGCCCACGGTTTGCATTTTCGCGGCGGCATCGTCCGGAATGGTGATGTTGAATTCTTTTTCCACTTCCATAACGAATTCCACAACGTCCAGACTGTCCGCGCCCAGATCCGCGACAAATTTGGCTTCCATGGTGACCTTTTCTTTCGCAACGCCAAGTTTATCGACGATGATGGCTTGAACTTTATCAAAAGTACTCATTTTTTATCCTTTTTTTGAGTTTAACTCTGGCGCCCTTTTTTCTCTTATTTTGTTCGGGCAACTTTCCACAAGATACCACCCAAAGCCCCCCCGTGTCAAGATTTATAACAAATTATAACAAAGCGGAGTTTGTCAATTCTAACCGAGATTATTTAATACGTTATTCATATTTTCGCGCAGATGCTCCCTGTCCGCAGTCCAAGCCAGCCGCCGCGATAAGAATTTATAAATATCATTCATCTGAATACCGGATAAGCCTGCTGCTGCGGTTAAATTATGCCATGACGCGCGCGGATCGGTCAGATGGCCTTTGCGCGAAGGAAATACGAATGCGCTCGATTGCGGTATATTGCGCAGCAAGACTACGGCCGGATCGCTTAGTGCCCGCCCGTTCCAAGTATCGCTGTTGAAATCAAGATCGCGCCAGCGCATTGAAAACACTGCGGACTTTGGCGAGAACCCGAATACCAGCATCAGAAACGCGCTACGGATTGCGGCACTTCTTTCTTTTTTAATCGCTGACAGCAGCCGCGAGAACTCGGCGGCGGAAAGTTTGCGCGTACGGCGTTTTTCAGCGAACTTTTTCAGATTTTCGGCCGGATTCTCGCGGATATGGCCGCTCTCGGCGGCAAACTTAAACATGCTTTTCATAATTTCCAGCATGCGGTTTGCCGTGGCGCGTCCGGCGGTTTCCGCGATGTTTTCATGCACCGCATTCAATTCCGACACGGTGATATCTGCAACAAAACGCGGTATCAAGAACGCCCAATGGCGGGCGACGCTGCGTTCCAGCTTTTTCATACTCGCCGGCGCGCGGGCGATTTTCTTTGAGGCATAATTTGCGAACAAGCGACCGAATGTAATCTTCGCGCTGCGTTTCACCGCGGGTTTGACCGCAATCGCAATCTTTTCCGACACCGCATGACGCGCTTCGTCGATCGATACATCGGGATAGCGCCCGATAATTATACGAACATCGCGCCCACTGCCGCGACCTGCCCCCCGAAGCCCTGGCGAAGGGGGGACGCGTTTTCTGGTAAAAAAAGTCTTGATGCCGCGCGCGGTGACATAAAGGCGAAGACGAGGTTCCGAAATATCTTGCACCACATCAAATCCTGCCGCCGGCACGCTCAGGTTATCCAAAATATGCGGCGAAAAGAAGAATTGATGGCTCATTTTTCTCCGCTGTTCAATATATGAACTTCCGCGCCCTGTTTGCTGGAAACGAATGACATTTTTCCATCTTCAAAAACAATCGCGGCGCAATTATCAACGCCATAGCACAATATGCCATGCGACTTTGCCAAAGTTATAATCGCTTGCTTTTCTGTATCCGATTTATCATCCCAATGCGGAAAGCACCAGCCCTTTATGAACCCCAACGCTGAAAAAATCTCCAGCTTTGAGAAATCGCCGTCAATATGGTCTTCATTATCCGCCCAATCGAACCAGCATACCGCGCCGGCGGATAGACCGGATAAAATTATCCCGCGTTCGCCATATTCTTTCAGCAGCTTGTCAAACCCGGTCGCGCGCCAGCGTTCCAGCATAAACAGAGTATCGCCGCCGCCCACATAAATTATGTCGGTATTATCTAAAACTTTTCGCATTTCTTTTTCTGTCGGCGCTTCGTTTGCCAGAGGGAGTCTTGATATTATACACCCAAGCTCTTGTCCGAAATGCTCATCCACGGCGATTTGATAGCTGGGCCATTGATATCCGCCGGCCGTATCAACAAACAGCAGCCGCGGATTTTTCTTGCCCGACATTTCAATAATTTTCTTATCTATAGCGGTAGTCTCAACCGGATACTGAAACATAACGCCGTCTTTCAAGCGCCTGCTTCCGATGTCTCCGCCGCCGATTGCAATTATTTTCATAACTAATCCCCTACTTTCAACGCATTTATAAACGCGCTTTGCGGGATTTCTACGTTGCCGAAGCTGCGCAGGCGCTTTTTGCCTTCTTTCTGCTTTTCCAGCAATTTCCTCTTTCGCGTTATATCTCCGCCATAGCATTTCGCCGTAACGTCTTTCCGAAATGCCGCAATCGTTTCGCGCGCTATGATTTTTCCGCCGATTGCCGCCTGCAGCGGAATCTTGAACTGATGCCGCGGAATTAAATCTTTCAATTTTTCCACAATCTGACGCCCGCGTTTTTCCGCAAAGCTGCGATGGCACAGGAACGATAAAGGCTCCACAGGCTCCTCATTCACCAGCACGGAAACTTTTACCAAATCGGAGACTTCATATCCCGCCAGCGCATAGTCGAACGAAGCGTACCCCTGCGACAGAGATTTCACCCGGTCGTAAAAATCAAAAACTATTTCCGCCAGCGGCAGCTTGTAAACCAAGACCGCGCGATTTCCCACATAGCTGATGTTTTCCTGGACTCCGCGCCGCTCTATACACAGCGACATCATCGCGCCAAGGTATTTATCCGGCGCCATTATAGTCGCGCGAACCCAGGGTTCCTCTATATCCGCAATCGTTGTGGGTTCCGGCATATCCGCAGGGTTCTCCAAATCAATCGCTTCGCCATTTCGTAAATGCAGTCTGTACAACACCGACGGAATCGTGTTTATTAAATTCAGATTAAATTCGCGTGATAACCGCTCTGAAATAATCTCCATATGCAGCAGGCCCAAAAATCCGCAGCGCAGGCCAAACCCCAACGCGGACGATTTCTCTGTCTGAAACACAAACGAAGCATCATTCAGCGCCAGCTTTTCCGCCCCGTCGCGCAAGTTCGGATAATCGTCGGCCTCCACCGGAAAGAATGAAGAGAACACGACGGGAATGCTTGGTTTAAATCCGGGCAAGGGCGAAAGATTTTCCGTCCGCGAATCTACAATTGTATCGCCGACCTTGCAATCCCGAATCGTTTTCATACCTGTGATGATAAATCCGACTTCGCCCGCGTGCAGAGCATCTACATTCACCATTTTCGGAGTGAAGTATCCGATTTTATCAACAGCATATTCCGCGCCAGTGGCCAGGAATTTTATTTTCTGCCCGCGCCGCAGCGCGCCGTCCACAACTCGCACAAGAACAACAACGCCCAAATACGAATCGTACCAAGAATCCACCAGCAGCGCGCGCGTCGGCGCACTTGCGTTCCCATGCGGCGCCGGTAACTTTTGCACAATTGTTTCCAGCAATTCCGATACGCCGGTCCCCGTCTTGCCCGAAACACACAGCGCGTCCGCAGCATCCAGCCCAATCACATCTGCAATCTGCTCTCGCGCGCCGCATACATCCGACGACGGCAAATCGATTTTATTCAAAACAGGCAGAATTTCTAAATCGTTATCGACCGCCAGATAAGCATTCGCCAGCGTCTGCGCTTGAACGCCTTGGGTTGCATCCACCAGCAGAATCGCGCCCTCGCACGCGGCCAAGCTGCGCGAGACTTCATAAGTAAAATCTACGTGCCCGGGCGTATCCATTAAATTCAATTGATAAGTATGTCCGTCGCGCGCTTTGTATGACAGGCGCACTGTTTGGGCCTTTATGGTAATTCCGCGCTCGCGCTCTATATCCATGCTGTCCAGGACTTGCGCTTTCATCTCGCGCGATTGCAGACCGCCGGTGTATTCTATAATCCGGTCGGACAATGTAGATTTCCCATGGTCGATATGAGCGATTATTGCAAAATTTCTGATGTCTTTCTGAGTCATAATTTTTTACTTTCTTTATGTGCGAATTCAAATCAATTTCTATGCGGCAGATGCGAAGTATTCGCAGACCCGACGTGTATAAAAATACACGAGGCCCTGTGAATACGAGCAGATGCCCATAGAAATTGATTTGCGGCAATGATATACCGGTATTCGGCAAAAGTAAAGCGGGGAATTACAGGCGCGAACTTACGCGATTTCTACAAATCGCGGCTGATTGACTCCGGGGCGGACAATTTGGTCGGACCAATTCTTTGCAAGGCGAACCCAAATGCTGCCGTCGGACAGCTCGCGATAAACGACCAAGTCCTCCAAGGTCTCAGAGTCCTTGGCAATCATAAGAATTTCTACCTCGCAGCCTTTGAAATGCCGATACTTCGCGCCGACTTTAATCATGAATCGCCTCCAACAGTTTTTCAATCCTTTCGGATTTTTCCAAAGTATCGTCATAGACGAACCTGATATCCGGAACATATTTCTGATCCATTCGCGCAGCCAGCTCGTACCTTATCGCGTTTTTGACCGAGTCCAATTTTTTTTGCGTCGACGCATCGCCGCCCTGCCAGAATAATTTCACGAATTGCAGGCCGCCATGGCTTTCCGCGCCGACCAGCGACACGCGGACCAGCAGCGGGTCTTCCGCGTAGTTATCGCGCAGTATTTGCGCCGCCAAGATTTGCACCTTGGACGAAATCTTTTCCGCCCGGTTATTGTTATGTTGTTTTTTCATACTCATCAGTCTATAATACGCTTTGTGAAGTTGCAACATTATCTTTTAAAGAAATCGGATCATCCGGCGGCGCTGTGGGTGATATTCTTCCTGACGGTGTGCGAGTCCATTTTCCTGTTCGTCCCGCCCGAAGTATTCATGACCCCGACAATCGTCGCGAACAAGCGCCGCGCGGTCGGCGTCGTAATCGCGGCGTCCCTCGGCTCTCTTGTCGGCGCGGCAATCGCGTATATGATAGGCGTGTGGCTTTTCGACACGGTCGGGATATGGCTGATCGAACATTTCAGCACTATGGAGAAATTCGAAGCCGCGCGGCAGATGTTCATCACGCACGGGCTGCTGATAATTCTTATCGCGGCGTTTACTCCCGTCCCGTTCAAACTGCTGACAATATGCGCGGGCTTCCTGCGGTTCAACCCGATTTTATATCTGGGAATAACCGCAATCGGGCGAATGATGAGATTCGCGATCGCGGGATTTTTATTGTGGAGGTTTCAAGAGCAAGCGAACGTAATCGTAAAGAAATATTTTTGGCAATTGATGCTATTCGCGATAATCATCGCGGCGGCGGGACTATGGCTGATGTGGCTGCTTTAATCCGCCTTGGCCGTTTTCCAGGTCGACGCATCCATCAATTTAAAACCCTCGTCTTCCATATCCAGCAACTGCTTGCATCTGAAGTCGTCGTACCAGTTTTTTGGAGGGCCCATATAGACCCCGACCGCGCGGTTGGCGTTTTGCTGGGGATAAATCGCCACCCAGTCATAGCTTGAATCCATCTTCGCGGCGGAGATGACCGTAATGCGGTCCCGGTCGAAACCTTTCTGCTCCAAAGCTTTGCGTATCTTATCCGCGCGAGTGTTTCCTATGTTCAGGTTCAACTGCTCGTTTTCGAAATCGCTGCCCAGGCCGACCAGTATGACATTGGAGCATTGCACGACGGGGACGTCCAGGAACATATCTTCTATCGCGACTTTAGTATCAAGGGAAGTATTGGCCTTGCCGGCGTCGAAAAGCAACAGCTCTGGCGGAGGATTTTCCTGCACGGCACAAGCAGCCAACGCGCCAACGGCAATTGCGGTGAATAACATTTTTTTCAGCATGGCAGTCTCTTTGTACCGTGCCATTGTATCACTTTATTAATAAAAAACAAAGTCCGCGATGTGGTGTTCCCCTCCTGTGGAGGGGTGCCCCCGGAGGGGGCGGGGTGGTTCTTGTAATCTTCAAGAAGTTATGACGATGCACGAACATTACCCGAACCACCCCGCCGCGCGATAACAGCGCGCACCCCTCCACAGGAGGGGAACCGATGCACGGCCATACAGAAAAAATCGCCGCGATTGCGGCGATTTTTTATTTTTTCGGAAATACTTTCTGATATTGTCTTTTCCACCATCCGGGTTTCGCTTCTTGCGCCGGCTGAGCGACTTCGGAAGTCTCCGTTTCTTCGGCGGACGCTATTTCCGCAGTCTCGACGGGTTCTTCCACGATCACTTCTTTGGGCGCCGGCTTTTCAACCGGAGCTTTTGCCACTTTCGATTTTTCTAGTTCTTGCGCGTCTTTCCAAGCCTGCTTTTTCTGAGCTGCTGCTTCTTCTGCCTTTTGCGCGGCCAAGGCTTTATCTACCTCTTTCCCCTCGCAAGTGATTTTGTTGCAGTTCTCATGGTAATGGCTGTTGTATTTGCCGCCAACCCAATTCACGCAGTGAGACTTGGTGTCGGACACCTGCTGGCAATGGTGGGTTTTGGTCCCGATTTTTTCGTCCGGGTCAGCCTTGTTGTACTCGGCGGGTTTCGAGCACGCCGACAGCGCTATAACGGACGCGATTATAAGTAATTTTTTTAGCATAGCAGTTCCTTTTCATAAGTCGCTAGTCGAAAGTCGTTAGTCGCTAGTAATACTGCGCAACTCATAATAGTTGTCCTTTATAATGGACAATGCTATCAGTTGCTCATGCTGCTAGCGACTAGCGACGATCGCGCACAGTCTTGCAAGAGATTTCATTGCAGTTTTCGTGATAATGGCTGTTGTATTTGCCGTTAACCCAGTTCACGCAATGAACCTTGCCGTTGCCCAGTTCCTGGCAGTGATGAGTTCTGGCCGCTCTACTGGTTTCTTCAGTTTGGACCGCACTGCCGGTTGCTTCTTGAGTTCTGGCCGCTCTGCTGACAACTTCTTCAGCAAAAGCCCCGCCCGAAATCATAGCCGCAATGGCAACGATAAGTATTTTTTTCATCTGTTTTCCCCTTTGTTTAGAAGCCTGTTGCAACGCAACGATGTATCCTCACGATGCGCATTACAATTTTTTGCTAATAACGCAAAAAATCTAATGCTTTTACGCTCGGATTCATAGTCAGCTCCTTTGGTTCACCTGAGATTATAGACAAAAAGTTTGAGGTGTCAAGCTTTTTGTTCTATAATCTCATGATTCCGATTGGATTAGAACCCAAAGGTTATACCGGCTCTCCAGCTAACGTTGGCCTTGTCGCCTGTGGCGTATGACGCGCCGACATTGACCAAGGTTCCGTTGTTGATGTAGTGGAACGCGCCCAGCGCAACGCCGAAGGCGTCACGATAGCCGCCCGTACCGATGGAGATCTGAGTATCGCCGCTGGAGCGAGCATTCGGCACCAACGCCGACATCGCCGCCAAGCCTGCGAATCCGGAACGAACTTCCTTGCTCAGGTCATCGACGCGGTTGTCCAGACGATCGATTTCAGCCAGAGTATATTCATACACATAGTTGATGGAGTTCGTCAGGTTCAAAGCGTAGTCTTTCGCGACCATGCCGGACTGGATGTCCGCGCGCAGTTGGCGCACATCGCCGGTTTCCAGAACGGTTGCGACATTGTACGCGCCGTCGGTGGTCGGATCCATTACGTTTTCAGCACCGGTCGCCAAGTAAGACAAGGTCTTGATGGCTTCGTCTTCCGCACCGACCGCGCCCGAGTTGAACACCAGCGAACCAGTGTCTTCGTCGACGATCACAGAGTTCTGACCGATGTGGATTTTGCTGGAGCCCGAATCCTTGCCGCCATCGCGACGGATTATGTCATCGATTTTTTCTTCGGTGGCAAGCAAGGCATCCGTCAGGTTGTCTATGCCGTCAAGGTGAGAGCGATAGTCGCTGCCATCCGCCGCATCCTGAAGTTTGGACACGTCGCCGATAACACTGTCAAGCGCCAGTATGCCTTCGGTCAGGTTGGTTGCGTCTTGAACGCCCACGTTGTTAGCAGCGGAGAAGTCCAGGTCGCCTTCGGCAGCCATCGCGCGGTTCTTTTCTTTAAGAACTTCCGCGTCGGTGTAGGTATTCGCCGCAGTCAAGGTGGCCGCGCCAACGCCGTCAGCATAGGTGTTCGCAGCCGTCAGTGTGGCAGCGTCGCCAGCGTCGGCATAGGTATACAGCAAAGCCGCGGATGCCGCAACAGCAGCGTCAGCATAAGTGCTGGAATACGTTATGGCTTCAGCTTTCTTTTGGTCGGCATAGGTATACAGCAACAGAGCCGAGTCCGCAACCGCAGCATCAGCATAGGTGTTGGCCGCTGTCAGAGTGCTTGCGCCTACTCCGTCAGCATAGGTGTACAATGCAAGCGTTGTGTCGGTAAGAGCCGTATCCAAAGCATTCAAGGCGCCCGCGACGCTCGTTTGACCATCAATGGCTCCGCCAGCTTGCAGCACGTCTTTGAAATCCTGGGTTGTGGAATCAAAGCCCAACTGTTCGCCCATGTAAGCTTCTGCTTTATCCCATGCGGCCGTGCCAAGCGCCATAACTTCGCTCTTGGTATAGTAGTCATCGAACGCGGCATCCAAAGCGTTGAGCGCTCCGGCTACAGTTGTTTGACCGTCAATGACGCCACCGGCACTCAGCACATCCTTGAAGTCCTGAGTCGTGGAGTCAAAGCCCATTTGCGAACCCATATATGCTTCCGCTTTGTCCCAGGCAGCTTCGCCTTCTGCGCGCAGCGTGGATGCAAGAGTGGCCAAGTCAGTCGTGCTGGCTTTGGTGTCCATCGCGGTGTCCAAAGCATTGATAGCTTCGGCCACATTTTGCGCACCGTCAATGGTTCCGCCAGTGTTCAACACATCTTTGAAGTCTTGAGTTGTTGAATCATAGCCCATCTGCATGCTCAGTTCGGCTTCCGCAGCGTTCCAAGCGGCCAGACCGGCTGCCATTAACGTTGACTCTAACGAAGCCCCAAAGGCATCAACTTCAGCCTTGGTGTAAGCATCAGTAATGCCATAACCAGCTAAGGTTGTCGCGGCGTCAGCTTTGCCCGCTAACTGCGCGGTCGTAGCAAGATCCGATAATTGTACACCACCGAGGTTGGGCATAGCAGATGCAGAACCATCGTCAACCATTATATCGCCCGCAGCCGCGAATGCGCCGGAATTAAATCCGATGCCGACCGCAGCCACAAGTGCGATTAGACTTATTTTTTTCATAAGGTTTCTCCTTGTTTTTGTTTAGTAATTCCCTTCCTATTAGGAATATGGCCCCAGTATTCTATTCCTGATGGCAATAGTCAAGAAAAAAATCCCAATGCATTGCAAATTTATGATGCTTGACATATCAAAATAATGGTTAAACGTGAAAAGCGCGTAATTTCAGCGTCTTGGCGTAAAATACCGTTGTCCTGTTGGGAATTTTATCCTATATTATGTATTAATCATCAACTGGATTGCTTCGCCCGTTGGGCTCGCAATGACAATAAGGAGTGTGTTCAAGGCACACAGCCTAAAACAAACGCCGACTTGTCATTGCGAGGAGCGCGTAAGCGCGACGCGGCAATCCAGTCAATAAAAAGGAATCATACACTATTCACTGGATTGCTTCGTCCGTCTTCGCTTCGCTACGCCGCGACTCGCAATGACAATAAGGAGTGGATTGCGGAGCACAGCGAACAATGACAAGGGAGAGAATAAATATGAAAGAACATCATTACTATGTCTATATTCTTTTCAACAAACGCAACGGGACTCTTTACACCGGCGTGACGCGCGACATATTTCGCAGAACTGAAGAGCACAAAAGCAAAAAGCCTTTTGGATTCGCAGAAAAACACGGGGCGGACAAATTAGGCTATATTGAAAGCTATCAATATGTTAACGATGCCATCTTCCGTGAAAAACAAATCAAGGCCGGATCGCGAAAAAATAAGCTGAAACTAATCGAATCGATGAATCCCGAATGGAAAGACCTGTGGTACGAGCTTGGGAATTTTGTTTGGAGTTAGCAATAGTATTGTCATCGCGAGGCGCGAAGCAGCCGTGGCGACTGGATTGCCGCGCCCTGCGGGCTCGCAATGACAATTCGGTGTTTGTTTTAGGCTGTGTGCCCTTTTTGCTCTTCATTGTCATTGCGAGGAGCGCAAGCGACGAAGCAATCCAGTGAATAACAATATGCAAAATTTATATTTACTAATTGTTATTTACTTCCTATACTGCGCGCGTGGAACAAAATACCGTGATTTCTTTCGCAAACGTTGCGGCGCGGTACGAAGGCGGGCGAGAGGTCCTGTCCGACGTATCCTTTAATATCAGCAACGGCGCTTTCTATTTCCTGTCCGGCGCGTCGGGGGCGGGCAAGACCACCCTTTTGCGCCTTATATATATGCTGCACCCCGCATCACGCGGCCAGATAAAGTTATTCGGAAAGACCACAACCGGAATGTCGCGAGACGACATCACCGCGCTTCGCCGCAAGATGGCCATCGTGTTCCAAGAGTACTCGCTGGTGTCGCACCTGTCGGTCTTCGACAATATCGCCCTGCCCTTGCGCGTTCGCGGCGCAGATGAAAAGTATGTGAAGAAACTTGTCGCGAAAACTTTGGAATGGGTGGGACTTGCGCAGTACGCAAACCAGCGCCCGCTGAATCTTTCCGGCGGACAGCAGCAGCGCGTTTCGGTCGCGCGCGCTATCATTACTCAGCCCGAAATCTTACTCGCGGACGAGCCGACCGGAAACCTGGACGACGATTCGGCCGCGCGACTGATGGAATTATTCTTGCAGATGAACAAGAACTTCGGCACTGCCATCATTCTTGCAACGCACAGCCAGCGCCTGATGGACACTTACAAGTTCCCAAAGATTTATGTCGAAAACCAGCATGTGCGATTCGAGACGCGAGACGCGAAACGCGAAACGCGTGTCGATGATACAGAACCAACTGAAAAAAAATCTAAATCTCAAAATTCTGGCGCGTCTCGCGTCTCGCGTCTCGCGTCTCGCGATAAAAGTTATTTCGAAGAGCTATCGGGAAAACTTGAATTGGAATTTTCAAAACTGGCGGGAGAAGAAAAATGAGGAACAAACGGCCCCTGGTTTTTTCCTTCGTGCGCGAGCAAGCCATATTCTTGACGGCTTTGATAGCATTGCTGACTTTCCTTGCGACGCTTGCGTTGGGCGTTACCGTCGGAATCGGCGCCGGAGTCGCGCAATGGAACGCGCGGTGGGATACTTTCGCGACGGTTCAGGTCTTGCCGGGCGGAGACTTCGACGCCGCGCAAAAACTGTCCAGGAACGCAAAGCATGCAAACGTCGTTCCGGACGAGGAAGTTGCGAAAATGCTGCGCCCTTGGCTGGGCAGCAGCGATGCGTTATCCGCTTATTTGCCGAAGATGATAGAAGTCGAGTTCGCGAACTCATCCGACTTGCGCAGCTTCGGCGATGCTGCGAAAAACCTGCAGGGCGCGCGCTTCATCACGCATGCCGCCGGAGCAAGAAATATTACTCGCGCCGGATGGCAGATTATGGGAATCTCGGTCTTGGTCATGATTATGGTTCTGGGCGCCATAGGCCTCTGCATTTCATACATCACGCGCAATATAACTCTGATTCACAAGCGCGAGTTGGAAATATTAACTCAAATCGGCGCAAGCGATTCGTTCGTGGCAACCCAGATGCAAATTATCATCACTAAAATCAGCGCGATGGCGGCCGGCATCGGCCTGATTGTCGCAGTACCGATGATTTTCTTGATAACATCCATGGCTCAAGGGACCCGAATCGGGTTGATGGCGCAAATGCATGTGCCAGCGATGGGATGGACCCTGATCGTATTGCTGCCCGTCCTAATAATCGCGCTGACGGCATGGTTGGCGCGCCGCACAACGATGAAGATTTTGGGCGATAAATAATTTACGATTTACAAATTACGATTTGTTGGGAGTAAAATCGTAAATCGTAAATCGTAAATCGTAAATCAATGAAATTACTTACCCCATCTTTACTAATCCTACTCATCATCGCCGGCGGCGCGGTGGCGTTCAAGCTGGGCACTCCCACAAAATGCGCGAATGTCCGCGGCGACGATACATTGTTCGCTCTGACCGGCGACGTGCGCAGGATTCCTTATGCGATGAAGCTGCTGGAATACCGCACCGATCGCAAACTGCAGATAGTCGGCGTCGGAGGGCATCAATACGCGGAGCTTATCCCGGCACAATTCAAAAACCGCGTGGATATAGAAGTAGAATCGAAATCGACTTATGAAAACTCGCTGGCCGTGCGGGAAATTGCGATTGAAAAAAATCTGAAACGCATAGTAATCGTCACGACCGAAGATCATATGAACCGGTCTCTGCTGCTGATACGTCGCCAACTGCCGGATGCGACTGTAATCCCGTGCCCGGTAAGACTGCAAAAAATGCCCCCTTCTGAACGCCTTTGGCGCTGGGGCATGGAATACGCGAAATATATCGCGACATGGTTGGGAATGGAAAAGCGGCGTACCGAATAATAATCTCCAATACAATACTAATCCCCATACACGCGTCATTACGGCCGCATAGACGGTCGCCATCACAAATGTATTGACAAGTGTAAATACACTGGTATAGTGACTTGTATCGTCATCAGTATAGGAGTCTGTATATGCCAAACGTTATGCAGCAATTATTCGTAATGAATATTGAATCCTTGTTAAAGGAGTACGCCGTTTATCGCGCCTTTAACAAATCTAATTGCGTCATTAATATGCGAATTCCGGAAGAGATTTTGACGCGCATAAAAAAGCTGGCGGACGAGCAGCATGTGCCCTATCAGTCGCTTATATCCTCGGTCCTGTTTTCATTGGCCAATATAGAAGAAACAAAAAAATCCGCTTAGTCGCACCAGGGCTGGCGTTTGCCGCCGGAATATGGAATTGCCATATTTTCGCGCAGCATTATTTCGCCAACATCGCGCCCATCGCTAAGTTTTACATTCGCATCAATCCTTCCCAGATATTTATCGTCTTTTACATTAACTAAGTATATTTCCGAGTTTTCGGGCAACAATTCAACCAACCTATTCCGTGATCTATGCGCCCATTCAGTTTCTTTGTCGCATTCGCCCGACAATTCCGGCGCGTCTATTCCCAGTATTCTAACGCGTACCGACACACTCGCATCGTTTTCAAGTTTTACTTTGGCCGAGAAAGTATCGCCGTCAATTATATATCCCGCAATTGCCGGCACGGGCGGCAGCGGCTCGGCCTTGACCCGCGCCGCAATAGCAACAGAATGGCAGAACAAAAGAGCGGCTGACAATAATAATATCGGCAATTTCTTCATTTGGCCTAGGGGAGTTTCGGCGACCAGGTCGGCTCCAGCCCGTTGACGCCTTCGGGCAGCTTTATATCATATGTGTTGTGCCCCATTATATCCACGCTGCGGATATGGCTGACGCGCTCGGTATCGCTGTATTTTTCCGTTTCGTAATAGACGACGCGGCGACTGCCCGGCGCCCAGCTTGGGGCCTCCATATACCATCCTCCGGCAAGGATTTTCTCGTTCTTTCCCTTCGGCGACATCACTCCGATGAAAAAGGTATCGTCCGCTATCTTCGTGAACGCGATATAGTTCCCGTCGGGGCTCCACGCGGGCGTGGCATAGCGCCCGTTGCCGAATGTTATGCGCTGCTCGGACAAGTCGCCCAGGTCCATCACATGAATCTGCTGGCTGCCCGACCGGTTCGAATTGAACGCCAGCTTTTTCCCGTCCGGGGAATACGAAGGCGAAGTATTGATATTATCGCCGAACGTCAATTGGCGCAGCTTGCTGTTTTCCAAGTCGTATTCGTAAAGGTTCGTGGCGCCGTTCTTGACAAGGGATATCGCGACCTTGCCGCCATCCGGCGAAAAGCGCGGCGCGAATGTCATCCCGCCGAACTGCCCCAGCTTGCGCTGCGCGCCGGTATTCATATCCAGCGTCCAGACCATCGGATTATCGTCGCGATAGGATAGGAATACTATGGTCTGCATGTTCGGCGAAAAGTGCGGCGACATAACCATGGTTTTCGCATCCGAGATATAGCGGAATCCGAATCCGTCGCTGTCCATTATCGCAAGGCGCTTGGTTCGGTTGCCCATCTCCCCGGTCTCGGTCGTCATGGCTATCTGAGTATCGAAATACCCGACTTCGCCGGTCAATCTTTCATAAATGCTGTCCGCCATGATATGCGCGAGACGCCGGGCGGATTTCTTAGGCGCGACCAGGACTTGGGCTTCGATCTGTTCTTTGCCCTGGATATCCCAGACATAGAACTGCAGGCTGTATTTTCCGTCGGCGGTTTCCGTAAGCCGGCTTTGCACCATGACCTGGGTTTTTATCGCTTCCCAGTCTCGCCAAACCGGCATTTCGTCCATTTTTACGAGTTTAGGATGCGCGGCCTGCTTTACGATATGGAACAAGCCGGTGGATTTCAGGTCGTTTTCCACAACTTCGCGCAGGGTCGCGGCCAGTTTCGCGTCTTTGGCCTCGAACTTTTGAATCGCGATCGGTATGGGCGAGACGTTGCCGGCGATAATATCGACCTTTAATTCGGCGCGTGCCGCGCCGATAAAGAATAAAGAATAAAGAATAAAGAATCCGAGTTGGCAATTTATTGCCTTTACGAGGATACGCGCAGACGCGAAGCGTCGAGCGAATAAATTCTTTGCTTTTTTTAACATAATGTTTCCTTTCCTTAGGCACGGCGATTTTATCTTATAACAAATAAAAAGCAAACAAAATAAAAACTCCACTGGACACGATTCGCGCATTTTGATAGAATTCAGAGACTAATATTTAGGAATGGATGCCCTGTGAAGAGAGAAGGCCGGAAAATCAGCTTGGTCGCGTTAATTATCGCCGCGTTCGTCGCGCCGGCAATGGGCGCCGATATAAACATAGTTACCTCCAAGCAATACGTCGACGCCAGGTTCAACCCTGCCGACGCCGCGACCAAGATTGCGGTCGTGACGCTTGACGCCAATAATCGCCCCATCGTAAAGAATGATAAGAGCATTTCAGACATACTCGGCGGCATAACTACAACGACCACCGGTGCCGGTAATGCGGTTACAAGCATTTCCGACGACGGCGCGGGCCATATCACTGCGACCAAGGGCTCGACTTTCTTGACCGGCGAAACCGACCCGTCCATCGATACCACTGTCATGGGCACTGCGGCGACTGCCGCGGGAACGACTGGCACCGCGGGCAAGGTTTATACGGTTCAGAAAAATGCGGCCGGGAAAGCAGTCGTCAGCGTGCCTTGGATGGATAACAATACGACTTACACCGGCACCGCGCCAATTGATGTAACCGGTACTGTCGTGTCTCATAATACTTCCGGCGTAACAGCCGCAGCATATGGGCCCAGCGCTCCCGCGACTTTGACATCTGGCGGAACGTTTACCGTTCCCAGCGTGACTGTAGACGCAAGAGGACATGTCACTGCTGCTGCTGCGCAAACCATGACTATGCCAAGCATACCTGCGGCTGCAAATAATGCCGCGATTAAAATAGCATATGCGACGACCGGCATAACGGCTGCAGGGAACTTTGCGACCGTCAATCAAGCGGCCGATAGTACTTTGACCTTGCATACTGTGGCAAGCACCGGAAGCTATAACGATCTGGGCAACAAGCCGTCGATACCAGCGGCTCAGGTTAATAGCGATTGGAATGCAGGCAGTGGCGTTGCGCAGATACTGAACAAGCCGACAATACCGACTATAACTATGAACAACGCTGGGACTACGACGCCGAGCTTTTATGCTCCGACAGCAGGAGGCACTTCGGGTAATGTTCTGAAATCCACCGGGGCGACCAGCGCTCCGACTTGGGGGACATTGTCTTACTCTGATATTACTGGCACCCTGCCGCAGGTGCAATCTGACTGGGCTCAGGCGACAACGGGTGCGGCTGATTATATTAAGAACAAACCGACGATACCAAATACTGCTGGCACTGGCATCAACATAACCGGCGCGACCATAACTAATACCGCGCCGAATTTGCAAACGAAGAATATTGTCGGAGCGGCGACCGGCGCGACTGCGAATGCGGCCTCTACGAACGGCAATACGTATTTGAATGCTGTTGAGAACGGCGCTGTGGTCAGCACTCACAAAATCGCTGGAGGCGGCGCGACTACTGTTACTTCCGACGCTTCCGGAAACATAACCATCAGCAGCACGGATACGCCTCCTACGACATATACCGGCACCGCGCCTATTAATGTGACCGGTACTGTTGTATCTCATAATACTTCCGGCGTTACGGCGGCAACTTATGGTCCCGGCGCGAATGCGACATTGGCTTCGGGCGGAACATTTACTGTTCCGGAAGTTACGCTCAATGCGACAGGACATGCGACCGGCGCCGCGACAAGAACATTTACCTTGCCGACTATATTAACCCATCCGGCCGGCGCGAACGGCACTTTCGGACCGGCTGCGAACGCGACACTGACTTATGGCGGCACATTCACAGTTCCGCAAGTAACCGTCGATGCGAACGGGCATACGACAACAGGCGCGACAAGAACATTTACCATGCCGGCCGCGCCGACCGCTTATACTCACCCCAACGACGGCGGGGCTGGAACGTACGGTCCGGGAGCAGATGCAACATTAGTAAGCGGCGGCACGTTTACAGTTCCACAAGTAACCGTCAACGCTGCCGGGCACACGACTTCGGGCGCGACCAGAACGTTTACTATGCCCTCGATTCCCGCGGCTGCAAACAATGCAGCGATTAATATTGCATATGGCGCAACCGCAACAGCTCCGGGACAATTTGCGACTGTTGATCAATCAGCTGCTACAACTCTTACTTTGCATACTGTGGCAAGAACAGGAAGTTATGATGACCTGACTAACAGGCCGACTATTACGGATACTAAGATCAAGGCGTTCAACGGCAACGTTACTGCAGGCACGGCGGCGGCATATACTCTTGCGACCACATATCCTGCGTTCACGGCGGCGGATATGGCTGACGGAACGGTAGTGTTTGCGACTCCGAACCAAACGAACTCCGCCGGCGCGACGTTATCCGTTGGCGGGCAGACAGCGCGTCCGATTTGGAATTCCGCGACCGGCGCGACTGTGGCGGCAAGCGCTTTGGTTGCGAACATGGCTTACTCGTTCACGTATGACGCCACGAATAACAGATGGCATGCAAAGCAGCTGGATACAAACACGGTTTATACTCATCCGACCGGTGGTGCGAACGCTACGCTTGGTCCGGGGGCGAATGCGACGTTGACATTCGGCGGCACATTTACCGTTCCGCAAGTAACTGTCGATGCGAGCGGGCACACGACTTCTGGCGCGACAAGAACATTCACTATGCCTGCGACGCCGACGGCTACGGGCACTGCGGGCGGCGATTTGACCGGAACTTATCCTAACCCGACTTTGACCACGACTGGCGCGGCTGCCGGAACTTACGGCATTACGGCGGATGCGTCCGGATCCGGAGCAAGCTTTAAAGTTCCGAAATTCACTGTCGATACCAAGGGTCGTTTGAGCATGGCGGGAGAGAATACCGTCACTATGCCGACGACAACGACTTATGCCGGCACCGCGCCAATTACCGTAAGCGGAAGCAGCATAACTCATGACGACTCCGGCGTAACGGCCGCAGCATACGGGCCCAGCGCGCCCGCGACCTTGACATCCGGCGGAACGTTTACGATTCCGTCAGTTACCGTTAATGCAAAGGGCCACGTCACGGCGGCAGCAACTCAGACCATGACCATGCCTACGATACCGGCGGCGTTCACTCATCCGGCCGGCGCGAACGGCACATTCGGTCCGGCTGCGAATGCGACTTTGACTTATGGCGGCACATTTACAGTTCCGCAGGTAACAGTTGATGCGAATGGGCATACGACCACCGGCGCGACCAGAACATTCACTATGCCGGCGATTTACACTCATCCCAATGACGGCGGAGCTGGAACATACGGTCCGGGCGCGGATGCTACTTTGGCAAGCGGCGGCACATTCACGGTTCCGTATGTAACGGTCAATGCGGCCGGTCATACGACCGCCGGCGGAGTCAGAACATTTACCATGCCGACTTTATCGCCGAACTTGCAGACAAAAAATATCGTCGGCGCGACAACGGGGGCAACCGCGAACGCGGCTTCTACGAACGGCAACACATATTTGAACGCCGTTGAGAACGGCGCAGTGGTAAGCACTCACAAAATCGCGGGCAGCGGCGCGACTACCGTCATATCGGATGCGTCTGGCAATATAACTATCAACAGTCCCGCCGCCACGACATATACCGGAACTGCGCCGATTACCGTAAGCGGAAGCAGCATCACTCATGACAACTCCACCGTCACGGCTGGAAATTACGGTCCGGCGGCGAATGCGACGTTGACTTCCGGGGGAACATTTACAGTGCCGTATATCTCCGTCGACGCGAAGGGCCATACAATCACAGGCACGGCGACAAGAACGTTTACGATGCCGACTATTACGGATACTAAGATCAAGGCGTTCAACGGGAATGTTACCGCGGGCACGGCGGCGGCTTACACTCTGGCAACTACATACCCGTCGTTTACGGCGGCAGATATGGCTGACGGAACGGTTGTGTTCGCAACTGTGAACCAGACGAACTCCGCAGGTGCGACGCTGGCTGTTGGCGGACAGACTGCAAGGCCGATTTTCAATACTGCGACTGGGGCTGCTGTGGCGGCGAGCGCGCTGATAGCGAACACGGCTTACTCGTTCACGTATGACGCCACGAATAACAGATGGCATGCCAAGCAGCTTGATACGAATACGTTAACGCGGGTTAATCTGAACAACGCGGGATTGAACAGCGGCGACATTACGGCGTTCTATGCTCCGACCGGGGGCGGCACGTCAGGCAACGTTCTGAAATCCACCGGGGCGACCAGTGCTCCGACTTGGGGGACTTTGAGCACCAGCGACATCACCGATATAAATACATATGTTACGACGAACGCGGCCAAATCATTCAACGGGGCAACTACTACCTTGGCGACTAACGCTTACTCGCTCGCGGCAACGCAGCCGACGTTTGCGGCGGGGAATTTGGTCGCAGGCGCGGTGGTGTTCGCTACATTGAACGCGACGAATCCGTCGGCTGCTCCGACTTTGAATGTGAATTCTACCGGCGCGAAGACCATCATGCTGAACGGCGCGGCGACGGGGGCGAGCGCTTTGGTTGCGAATGTCGCCTACTCATTCACTTACGACGGCACGAACTGGAGCGCAAAGCAGCTTGATACGAATACGTTAACGCGGGTTAATCTGAACAACGCGGGATTGAACAGCGGAGATATTACGGCGTTCTATGCTCCGACCGGGGGCGGCACATCTGGCAATGTCTTGAAATCCACCGGAGCAACCAGTGCGCCGACTTGGGGGACGTTGTCTTATTCGGATATAACTGGAACTGCTCCGGACACCAAGATTAAGGCGTTTAATGGGAACCTTACCGCAGGCACGGCGGCGGCTTACACTCTGGCGACCACATATCCGACGTTTACAGCGGCGGATATGGCTGACGGAACGGTTGTGTTCGCTACTGTGAACCAGATGAACTCCGCCAGTGCGACATTGTCTGTTGGCGGACAGACCGCGAGGCCGATTTTCCATACTGAGACTGGCGCGGCCGTGAATGCGGGCTCATTGGGGACGTACAGGGCACATTCATTCACTTACGATGGCACGAACAACAGATGGTACGCAAAGCAACTTGATACGTACGAACATTCCGCATCAGGCAATCCTGGGCAATACGGTCCGACTTCCGGCGGAACATTGGCCTTCGGCGGCACATTTACCGTTCCATATATAGAGGGAAATGATCAAGGACATGTCATTGATTCTGGGGAAGTTACATTTACTCTGCCGGCGGCGCCGACTGTCACTGAAACCGATCCGCTGTTCAACGCCCTTGACGGGACAGCTGGGGCGACCACCGGGACTGCCCCGACATACCTTCTTACCACCGCCGCTGCAAAGAAGATAACTCTGACGACCGGCGCGCGCGTCATTACGAAGATACATGCCGCCGCAACGGCCGCAGCCACTTTGAATGTAACCTCGAACAGTGTCGCTCTGGGGGCAAAGGCCATCTTTGTGAACGGTGCGGCGGTCAGCTCTACCAATCCGTTGAAAGCGAACGCGGTTTACGAATTCATATATGACGGGACTCAGTGGCAAGCGATTGGCACGGATACTATTCCGGATTTGAGCACAGTTGTTCCGACATACGAAACCGATCCGAAGTTCAACTACTTCGACGGCACGATTAGCGGAATGGCGCCGAGCTATACTCTTACCACGTCAAAAGTCATACCTTCGCCATTGGCGGCTGGTGCCCGCGTGGTTGCAAAAATCCAAGGAACCGCAACATCTGCCGCAACTTTGACCGTTATTGCGAATGGCGTCAATCTCACTGCAAAGAACATATTTGTAAACGGCGCTGCAATCAGCTCGACCAATCCGTTGAAAGGCGCTGTTTACGAGTTCATCTATGATGGAACCCAATGGCAGATTATTGGCGCGATTCAAGATGTTGCAACAAATGAAGCCGACCCGAGGTTCTTCTTCTACGATGGGCAGACCGGCGGAACCGCGCCGAATTATACTCTTACAACGACAAAGATCGTGCCCACCATGGTATCGGGCCCAGGCGCGCGCTTGGTCGTGAAATTTCATGCCGGCACGACATCCGCCGCGGCTTTGAACTTAACCAGCGGAGTTAAACTCCTCGGCCAATATCCGATATTTGTGAACGCCGCCGCGGTAAGTCCGTCCAATCCGCTGAATGCCGCAGTTTACGAGCTCATCTTCGACGGCACTCAATGGCAGGCAATCGGTTCCGGCAGCGGCGGAGGCATATCTGCCGCGACGACGACTAAACTGGGCGGCGGAAAATTATTCTTTAATCCTTATCCTGGTATAGATCTGGGCGCAACAGAGACCGATTGTCTTGTGGACGAGACAGGGATGAAGGGTGAATGTCGTGCTTATCCGATCCAGCTTAATGACACCGACGACAAAATGTATGTTGCAGTTCCGGATGCGTACACAGTAGTTAATAACGAATTTTATAACAACATACTTCCAAGCATTCCTGTCGCCACCATTGAATACAGCGCGGGCAACGGAGGTTCGAACGGTATGATTCCAAAGATACCGTATGCCTGCCGCGCGGGACAGAATCCAAAGGTTACCTGCATGCTCGGATATGGCGAATTTACCAGCAACGGCGCGAACGGCACGGGCGTTGATGCCGCCGGCGGATCCGGCACCGGATTCTATTGGGAAAAAGTCACACGTTGATGGCAAATGGAAAAAAGTGTAGGCTTCGCCGATACTTTTTTTTAACTGGATTGCCGCGTCGCCCTTCGGGCTCCTCGCAATGACAATTCGGTGTTTGTTTCAGGCTCTGCACCTTGTTCTACTCTTCCTTGTCATTGCGAGCGCAGCGAAGCAATCCAGTTTATTAAATAACAACATTATTCTTCCCTCTCCGCTTTTTTTCCTTTATAATTTCCATCATGTTACGAACAATTTTATTTAATCTTCTTCTTTTTATCTTGTTCCTGCTTTGGACGCCGGCGATACTGCTTGCGCTTCCATTAAAAGATTTGCTCGGCCGCGTGGCTGTCGGCGTTGCTTTCAGCGTGCTGTGGCTGTTGCGCGTTGCCGCCGGCATCAAGTATGAAATTCATCATCCCGCGGCAAGCATCGACGGCATACCGGTCAAGCCCAACAACCACAATCGCGCCGACGGAAAGGCCATAATCGCGTCAAAGCACATGTCGATAATGGAGGCCGCTGTTCTGATGGCTCATATTCCGAACCCGTTCTTTATCATAAAGCGCGAGCTGATGTGGATACCGATTTACGGCTGGGCTTTCTGGCGTCTGGGTATGCAGCCCGTCAACCGCAAGCAAGGCGCGACTTATATGCGCCGGCTTTCGGATAGCGTGGCGGAAAAAATCAAGTCCGGAATGACGCTGGTAATCTTTCCCGAAGGCACGCGGACGCGGCCCGGCGCAGGCATCAAGCTGCGGCGCGGCCTGCTGTTCATTGCGGAAAGCTTGAAGCTGCCGATTGTGCCGGTCGGATTGGATACGGGGCTTTATTGGCCAAAAAAAGGAAGAATGCATTCCGGTACGGCGAACATATGGTTCGAATCTCCGCTGCCCAGCACAGCATCGCTTGAAGAAATCGCGGAAGCGATTCAAAGACACAGCGCGTAAGCAAACGCTTTGCGTTTGCTAGAGTATTCGCTCGCTTCGCTCGCAGAGTAAGAGAGTAGAAGAGTTGTAGATATTTTTTTTACTCTATTACTCTCTTACTCTGCGAGCGAAGCGAGCGTTACTCTTTTACTTTATCATCTCAGCAACTAATTCCGACAGCGGGCGGTTTATGAATTCCGGATCGCCTTTGATTTCCGGCGCGCCTTTTTTAATCGCGGTATCGCATGGATGATCGTCTTCCAGCCAGTTGCTCAGCAGGTCCCCTGCCAGAAATCCTATGCCCGCGCCTGCGACCAAGGACAGCCCTCCGGTAAAAGGCGCAAGCAATATCATTCCGATGCCGGTCGTGGCGGCGGTGCGCTCTATAAGGCTGCGGCCGTTGAACTTGATATCGGGCTCGGCCATGTTTCCGGTGAACTCCATAGAATTCACTATATTGCCGGTAAAGCTGATTTTCAACCCCCGCACCGGCGTCGATACCATCGACGCGTCCAAAGTTTCTTTTCCCAAATCCGCCCTGCCCGCCGCGCGCATATTCACGGCAGAGGTTTGCAAGGCGATTCCGCGCTCGGTCTCGACAACTCCGCGACGGATTTTCAAGTTTACGACGGCGCATGAAACATCGACTTTGTCATACTTGTTCTTGGCGGTCACCATATCTTGCACGCTATGGCGCAGAGATGTCAGAAAGTCCTGGCCGTACAAGTATTCCGCCGCGTCCGGCAGTGCGGTTCCGGCCCCAACGCTGCGCACTTGGAGGGGGCCGGCGACGCTTGCCATCAATTCGGACAAGTCCTTTCCGCGTCCTTGCAGATAAAACTCGAAGTCCGCCGGAAGGCCTGTTATGATATTTTTTTCGCCCACGCTTTCCAGTATCTTTCCCGCCTGAATGCCTTGCCCCATCCCCGCTCCGCGCGCGACAACCGCGCCTTCGTCGTCATAGGCGAGCAAAGCGGCGCGAACTTTTCCGCCCGCGAATCCGGCGTCCATACGAACGGAAAGCTCGCCGTCCTTAACATTCGCGCGCGCGCTTATATTCTCAACCGACAAGTTGCGATACATGACCAAGCTTGCGAGATCGACCGCAATATCCGCGTTCGCAAGGTTCAGGTATTCGGAATAAAGCGGCGTATCCTTGAACACGTTCAGCGGCCGGTTCGGGCGCTTCCAAGGCGTCTTCGCGGTGCCGTACAGCTCTGTGAAAACTTCGCCCAATATGAATTTTTTAGATCTCAGCTTCGCGGATATCATGGGCTTCTTGCCGCCCCAACTGATATTGCCCGAAACCGACAAGTCGCTTTTTCCGAACGATATCGAAGACTGATGCAGCGTTAGCTTGCTGTGCCCCATACCGCCGGAAATGTTCAACGTCATCGGAGCAATCTTCGGAACATCCGGATCAAAGCGTTTTAAAATCGCCTGGGCGTCCGCAATCTTTCCTTTGACTATAAAATCTATGGGCAGCTTTGACGTCTGCTCCAGCGCCAAGTTCGCGATAACCGGCGTCAGCTTGTTCGCGATCGCGACGCGCACGGGATAAACCTTGCGCGCCGCGTCCAAAGGCAGCAATGACGCGATGAACGAATATTCCTGCCCGTCGTCCAGCGCGACACGCCCGACGTATTCTATATATCCGTCGGTCTTCTTATACCGCAGAAAGATTTCTTCCGCCTCGAACTCCGTCTTTCCGCCCGCGTCGATGAATACGAACTTCGGGTTTTCCATTTTGACGGAATCGATGCCCCAATCCGAATCAAAGGGAAATTTTGCCGGGCCGTCTTCTTGATTAGTCGTATTTGTCATTCCCGCGAAGGCGGGAACGCGCGAAGACTCCAAGGAATATTCGCCCTCGGCGTTTTCCTCCAGATATACCAGCGGGTTTACAAGTGTCAAATCGCTGACGGACGCCGTCGTACCCAAAAGCGAAAGAAGATTTATTCTCGCCTCGACCTGATCTATGCGGACGCCGTCTTCATTGGCGGCCCAATCCTTTGCCGGAATCGCTACGTCGGACAAGACGACGCGAGGCGTCAGCGAGAACTTCCAATGAATCTCGCCGCGGATTTCGACGGGCAGCCCGGTGGCGCTTGATAGAGCATGCGCGACCTCGCCGCGAAGGGTTTCAAGATTCACCCGCGACAGAGCGACAAACAGCGAAACGACCAGCCCGACAAGAACTATCGCGAAGATGCGCGCAAAGCGAAAGAAGTCGCGCTTAAAAAATCGCATCAGTACAAATTTCATTTTTATTCTGTCTTAAACTCCAAAAACTTCGCGACGTTCGCCATAAAGTTCGGCATCTGCGCGCGAATTGTCACTATCTTTTTCGTTACCGGATGCCTCAGCGACAGCTTGTGCGCGAACAGGAACAATTTGTTGGAATCCAGCATGGAATCCAAGATTGTGTTATCTGTGCTCTGTGCTCTGTGCTCTGTGCTCTGGCGATACAAAGTATCGCCGACTATCGGGGCGCCCAGCGCGAATGCCGAATGCAGGCGCAACTGGTGCGTGCGTCCGGTCTGCGGCGCAAACCGCACCCAGGTCAGGACTCCGGGCAGTCGTCCCAAGACCTCGTACTTCGTAATCGCGCGCTGCGGGCGAGTGCCACTCAAGCGCTGAAATTCATCCGCCTCATCCGACGACAGGACTTTTCCTTTCGCCATAAAGGTATCCAAAACGCCGCGGCCGACCGGAATGCTTCCGCGCAGCAGCGCCAGGTATTCTTTTGCCGCGGACTTGTCCCTGAACTGGGCCGCCAGGTGCTGAGCGGCGCGCTGATTCTTGGCGAAGACTATCACTCCGCTTGTCTCGCGATCCAGGCGGTGCACGGGAAGAATCGTGTCATAAGGGAACAATGCCGCCGCCATTTTATCAAGCGATTTTTTTATCCCGGTTCCGCCCTGCACCGCCAGACCCGCTGGCTTGTCGAACGCGACGAAGTCCGGATCGTCATGGATTATCAGCTTGCGTAATTTTTCCAGGTCGGCCAGAGAAAATTTAATTCCGGATTCCTGGCTTTTCGCTTGAGGGGACTGCTGCAGCGCGGCAAGAAAAGGCGGAATGCGCAAGTCGTCGCCCGAATGCAGAATTTCATCGCCATGGCACCTCGCGGAGTTCACGCGCATCTGGCCTGATCGGCACAGCTTGTGAAATTCTCCGTCAGAAACTCGCGGATAGTGCCTCTTGACCCATCTTTTCAGACGGATTCCGTCTTCAGTGGAAGAGATTACAGTTTGTGTGCGCATAGTTAAGGTAGAAAGTAGGAAGTAGGAAGTAGGAGGTGGGATATCTGCATTCTTTACTTCCTACCTCCTACTTTCTACTTCCTACCTGTTTTATTCCCCATATACTATATGAACCGCGTTCTGCCCTGCGGGCCCCTTGCAATCGTTCGGGATGGCGGTCGCGCCGCCGGACCGGCCGTTGGACGCCTGGTACCCGACAGAATCAGACCAAGCCTTTACTCTGAAGTACTCGCAGTCGGACGGGTTAAGGCCGTCTATGGTCAGAATGAACTGGCGCAAGTCCGACGGATTCACGGACAGCAAGTATTTTCCGCCGTACGGATTCTTGTCCGACATGCCGATGGCGGCGAATATGGTACCGTTGTCCAGATTTGAAAAGTCGTCGTATTCGCCCAGGATGGTGCGAACGCCGGTGACTATCTGCGCAACTTCGTCCTGCAGCGCGGTGCGCTTTTGGCTGCGCATGGCGGCGGTAATCATAGTAATAGCGCCGACGGTTATAACGCCCATTATGGCCAGAACGCCCAGCATTTCAATCATGCTTCTGCCAGATTCGCTGTCAGAAGTCGAAACGCGAAACGCGAAACGCGAAACGCGTAGTGAATCATATAATTTTCTCATATCAAACCTTTTTGTTGCGCCAACCCACGCGTCGCGCATCTCGCGTTTCGCGTTTCGATTTGCTTTTTACTTACAAGATTGTATCATAAAAGCGATGATTATTCAATTTAGCAATCTTATAGAACATAGTCCTAAATCGCCGGGCGTATATATGATGTACGACGCGACTGGGGTCTTGTTATATGTGGGCAAGGCAAAGAACTTGAACGCGCGCCTGCGCCAGTATCTGGACATATCGCAGCTGGAATGGCACAAAAGAGTAATGCGCAGCCTGGTCGCGCGCGTGGAATGGCAAAGATGCGCGACGGAATCCGAGGCGCTGGTGCTGGAGCAAGAGCTGATAAAAACCCAAAAGCCGAAATATAATATAATGCTGACGGACGGGAAGATGTACCCGATGCTGGCGCTGACGAAGCACCAATTTCCTCGGCTGGTGAAGTTCCGCGGCAAGATATCGCAAAAGAAAGACGTGTTCGGGCCGTACCCGTCGGCGGGCGCCCTGAACGACGCGATAAAGACGATACAGAAAGTATGCCAGGTGCGCACCTGCACGGACGGGTTTATGAGAAACCGGGCGCGCCCTTGCCTGTTGCATCAGATCGGGCGGTGCAGCGCGCCATGCGCGCTTTGCGCGCAGAGCATAGATTATGATAATAATGTAAAACTCGCGCGGCGTATCTTATCCGGCGACATTCAATCGGCGACGAAAGAATTATCAAAGGAAATGCAGGCGGCGTCGGACAGGATGGACTTTGAAAAAGCGGCCGAGCTGCGCGATAAGATATCCGCGTTAAGCGCGACCGCGACCCGCGGCCGTATGCGGGCACAAAAGGCTGACGACTTTTCCGAATCGTTCGCGGCGCTGGAAAAATGGCTGAGGATGAAAATTGAAAAAGCGTTCGTGTTCGACAACTCGCACTTGTTCGGGAAAAGCCCGGTCGGCGCGATGATAGCCTTCGACCGCGCGGGCTTTGTGAAATCGGAATATCGGCATTTCAAATTAAAGGATAACGCGCGCGCCGGGAACGACATCGCGATGATGGAAGAATTCCTTTTGCGCTTCGCGCAAAAGGACGAAACGCGAAACGCGAAACGCGAAACGCGGGATTCAGAAAATATGAATAATACTGTCCATTATAATGGACAATGCACGTCGTTATACGACCTGCGCGTCTCGCGTCTCGCGTCTCGCGTCTCGCTTATCATCGTGGACGGCGGGAAAGCGCAATGGAATATCGCAAAGAAAACACTTGGGGACGCGGCGGCAATACTTGGCGTGACCAAGGGCATCGTGCGCGACGGGGACGAGCATTTTATTATGCCGGACGGCGACGAAGACCGCGGCTTGGCCAAAAATTCGCCTGTGTTTTTATTTCTGCGGCGCGTGCGGGACGAAGCGCATAGGTTTGCGATTTCGTTCCATCGCCGCAGCCGGGGCAAGTCCGCGATAACCAGCGCATTGGACGAGATAGAGGGCATCGGCGCGGCGCGCAAGAAAGCACTGCTGCATCACTTTGGTTCCGTAAGGCAAATTGCGGATTCGACTGCGGCGGATATAGCGCGCGCGCCCGGGATATCGAAAACAATCGCGGAAAAGATTTACTTGCACTTTCATCCTTAATCTTTATAATCGGGCGGAAAAATCGTGAAAGTGCAGGTGCAGGTGTATTAGAGTATATGAATAATATTGTCCTTTATAAAGGACAACCTATATTGTTGCACTGATTCACCTGCACTTGCACCTGCACGATTTGCGACGAAGGAGCAACAAATGGCAAGCTATACGGCAAACGATATGCGCGTGGGATGGGCGATTTCGCATAACGGGAAAAGATATTCGGTGACAAGCATTACAAAGGTAAAGCCGGGCAAAGGCGGCGCGTTCGTCCAGGCGGACTTGCGCGATATCGACACGGGGAACAAGGGCGGCGACCGCTGGCGGTCCGAGGACAAGGTTGAAAAGCTGATGGTGGAAGACGTGGAGTGCCAGTTCCTGTACGGCGACGGGACGGACAGCTATTTTATGAACTTGTCGGATTACGAGCAATTTACGATGCCGTCTGAGGCGCTGGGGGAACAAGTGAAGTTCCTGCAGCCCGAGATGAAGGTCAAGGCTAATTTTGTGGAAGGCCACCCGATATCGATAACTCTGCCGAAAACGGTTATCGCGACGGTGGAAGAGACCGAGCCTGCGTTAAAAGGCCAGACTGCGGCGGGCGGGGGCAAGCCGGCCATATTGGACAACGGCATCCGCATAACAGTTCCTGTATTCGTGGAGATGGGCGAAAAAGTTGTGGTTAATACCGAAACTTTGGAGTACGTGGAGAGAGCGAAATAGGAAGCCCGCGCAAACGCGCGGGTTTTTTTGTTGGGGTGTTTTTATTTTTAACAAAAGTTTAAAAAAACTTTTGTCACTCCTGCGTAGGCAGGAGTGGGCCCAGACAGTGCAAGCGTAAGCGAGCCTATAAACCTTTCACTATTATTTCCCCACAATCCAGCTTTCTAAAAAATTCTTCAGTCATTCCTTCTTTGGGCAAGATTTCATCCAATTCCGCCGCCAAATCCTTCCATTCCGGATTCATCGTTTCAATTAATCTATACTTCCAAGCCCGTTTCCATTTTTTAAGCGCTTTTTCTCTATCAATCGCCTTATCAACATATTGAAACCATTCGTAATAACCAAGTTTCTTCGTATTGTGTTCTTGCGAGTTTCCTTTTATCAATCCCAGTTTATGCTCCATAACACGACGTTCTAAATCGTTGGTCATACCGATGTACGTTGCCTGAGCGCGTTCATTGAACATGATATAAACCCAAAAATTGTATTCTTTGAATTCTTTCATAAAAAGAGAATAGCGAAGTTCGGAAATATTTTCAAGACCCACTCCTGCCTACGCAGGAGTGACAAAAATTTTTCTTACGAAAAATTTTCTAAAATAAAAAATCGCCGCGATTGCGGCGATTTTTCATTCCGGTTACTGTTTTTTCGTTTACCGTTTTCTCGCGTTCAGTTCTTTTACACGTTGCTCGACGAACCGGCGAACGCCCGCCCAGAGATCCGCGCCCTCGTTCAGGTTGCGCGACGAGTGGTCCAGCGCGATCTGCGCGCAATCCGAACGGGCCCTGTTCCAAGCGCCCAGCGAAACATCCTCATCTTTATCCTCAAACAATCTTGCTATCTCGCCTGTCTTCGTGTTATACAAATAATACATCGCTACTGCGCCGTCCGATTCCCCCAGCTTTGTCTTCTTTACTTTCTTTGCGTATGTGCTTTCCTTGATACCAATCCCAGGGCCGGCGGTTATTCCGCACAGTTTCCAATCTGAATCTTTCAGCTCCGGCTGATTATCCACGAACTTCTTCGCACGCTTCATTTCCGCCTGGTCTTTATATATGGTATGGTTATTGTCGCCATACGCCGTGTTCAGGTAGAAATTATCCGCATTGTTGCTGTATACTCCATCCCCACCGTTAATGATATCGTACGCATAGCCCACAAGTTGGCTGTTCTGGTTGATGATCGTCGTCATCTTTGCCATTGTTTCTTTCAGATCAAGGGGTTTTACCTGGGATTCCAACCGCTCTAACCTTGCGGCCAATTCTTTGTTTTGAATTTCCAAATTTTTGACTTTAATGCTCAAGCTTTTATGACCGCGAAAAAAGAACTCGTAAACTTTATTTTCCGCAATCTGCTGCTTCAACGTTTTCGGCTTTTCATTAGACATTTTTATATCCTTTGGTTGTTTGCCCGCGAATTGTACCGCAACTTATTATTTTGTCAAGCAATTTTTGCCGTTTATTTTTGTCATTCCCAAAAATTCGCGCAAATTCCCCATTTTGACGGCTTTAATAATAAACATCTATAGAATTGTTTGTCAAATCGCAAAATATATCGCTGGCGCGAATCGGACTAAATTCCCAGACTGGGCCACAGGCCGTATATCGCAAAAAACCGTTGGTTTGCCGCCGTGTTTCGCTGGGCGATTGGAACAGGAACCGTTCGAATTGCGCGCAGAACGCGCTGAACCACTCGTCGAACAACCTGAACGAGGGCACGAATCTCTGGGCGGGCGTTCGCCGGTTCGTCGATACTTGTTGTCAAAAGTTTAGCCAACCCGGGGGACGCGGGGTTTCCCCGCCATAGCCGACACACAAGGCTGGATATGCGACCTTCTTGGGGCCAGGCCCCGGGAAAACACGATAACCGGGAAAGCCGCCACCCTTCGCGCTGGCGCGCTACGGGTGGCAGGCCCCCTGTGGTGCAATAACGCAAACGGCCGCGGCTTTGATTCATTTTTACAAAATCGCAAAGTGATTTTGTCATTGCGGTTCCGGCCTTCGCCGGAATGACAAACCGGGTCCGCAATGACAATTTTTTGTTTTACAAAAAATTGCAAAAATAAAAAACAAAAAAAGAACCAACTATGACCGATGAAATCCATTCCTTTTCTGACTTCGCCGACAGCCGCCCTGCCCTGGACGGCAGAAAGCGCCGCATCGACGAAGTCCTGAACAAGCCCATCACCGTTCGCGGGCACAAAATCATCGCTTCGAAAAAAAACGCGGGCGAAATGTGCCTGCACTTGCAATTCGAAATGGACGGCGAGCTGTGCATACTCTTCACCGGCAGCGCCGTTCTTATCGACCAATGCGAAAAGTACGCCGATAAAATCCCGTTCCGCACCAGCATCGTCCGCATAGATAAATATTTTTCGTTCTCGTGACTTCGCTTTGGTCTGATTTTATATCCCATGAAAATTTCGCGCTTGCGCTGAAAAATGCAACCCGCGGGCGCAAGACCAAGCCTTCTATCGCGCATTTCTTGAAAAACGCGGACGAGAATTTGGAAAACCTGCGCCAGCTTGTCATCGCCGGAGGGTTCAAGACCTCGCCCTATCGCACCATGGAAATCACGGATCCCAAGCGCCGCACAATATACATTCTTCCTTTCTGCCCCGACCGATTGCTTCATCACGCCTTGATGAATATTCTTGCCCCGATATGGGAGGCCGGATTCATCCGAGATTCTTATGCCTGCATCACGGGACGCGGCCTGCACTCCGCCAGCCGGCGCACCATGCAATTCGTACGCCGGAATCAATACGTGCTGAAATGCGACATCAGAAAATTCTATCCCAGCATCGATCATAATATAATGTATGAAATCGTGAAGAAGTCTCTTCCGCCCGGCAACGAGAATATCCTGGCCATCCTGCATGACATTATATACTCAACTGCAGGCGGCAAGAACCTTCCCATAGGAAACCTCTGCAGCCAATGGATGGGAAACCTGTACCTGCACGAAATGGATATATATATAAAGCATGAATTGCGCGTGCGAGATTATTTGCGATACAGCGACGACTTTTGCCTGTTTTCAAACGACAATGCCCAACTGCGCGGGTGGCGCGACAAAATCCGAGAATTTCTGGCCGCGCGATTGGGGCTGATATTTTCCAAGGCCGAGATTTTTCCAGTGTCGAACGGCCTGGACTTTGTCGGATACCGGCATTTCAAGGATTTCGTCCTTTTGCGCAAGCGCACGTTGAAAAAGATAAAGTCGCGCATGCTGGAAATCGGCGAGATGAAAAATATAGCACCCGCAAACGCGGAGCGCATTCGCGGCCAGGTTGCCGCGGCGCACGGCTGGCTGAAATTCGCGTGCTCTTATAACCTGCGCAAAAAGCTGCGGTTCGAAACACTAAAGAAAAAAGTCGGGATTATTGTTTCCAGTTGACAAATCATATTTATTTGCTAACTTGTTCGAAAACAAAGGATCAAACAGATGCAATTAACATACGGTCCGTTCCAGGCGCTGGAACAGCAGGAATTCAAACAAGGGAACGGGAGCTTTGAAATCGAGGCTTTAAGATTCGCCAGATTGTTGCACAAACTGTCATTCGAAAGAAAAATCAATTTCAACCACATTTTCAAGTTCTTATCCGCCAGGCCCGATAACGAATATTGGTTCGCCGACAACAACGGCAACCCTTTCGCCGGCATCATCGCCTTGGAATACCACACCAAGGCCTTGGCGGACTCGCGATTCGAAATGCACAAGAAGTATGACGATCTGCGATTGGTTTTATCCGGAGAAACAACCATACTTCTTTTGGATAAAAGCCTGCTTAAATGGGGCAAATTCAATCAGGCGGACGATGTGGCCTTATCCGAAGAAAATTGCTTGGAAGCGCTTTGGCCGCGCAGCTTGCAATTCGAGAAAATTCACACGTCGCCCGCGAATCAAAAGATTGACTCTGTCAAGCTTACGGCAAACGGGCTGAACGTTGGCGCGGAAGCGGGCTTGTTATACCATATCCCCGCCGGGATGCCTCATGCGCCGGGAATGAATCCGGATAAGCTCGGCGCCTTTGATAAAGTAAGAGAACTGGTCGTAAAATACGACGCGCGGAAAAGAACTACTCATGACTGGCAAGACAAAGAAATAGGTTATTTTATCTCGGAAGTGAAACGTTAAAAATCCGTCGCGGCGCGACGGATTTTTTCTATTTGCCCACCCCTCGCCTTTATGCTATGCTTTCCCCGCTTATAAAGGAAAAAATATGAACGACGTTATAATTCTTGGCAGCGGGCCGGCCGGCCTAACCGCGGCCTTATACTGCGCGCGCGGCGGAAAAAGCGCGCTTGTCTTGGGCGGAAATACGCTTGGCGGGCAAATGGCGACAATTGCGGAATTGGAAAACTATCCCGGATTTTTGGGCAGCGGATTGGAACTTGCCGAGAAAATGAAACTTCAAGCCGAAAAATTCGGCGCAAAGGTCATCCTTGCTTCCGCGAAAGCGATCAAAACCAAAGACTCCGGATTTGCCGTCATAACCGACGACGGCAAGGAATGTGAGTCTCGCGCCGTCATCATCGCGACCGGCGCAAGTCCCAGAAAGCTGGAAATCGCCGGCGCGCGCGAATTCTTGGGCCGCGGGGTTTCCTATTGCGCGACCTGCGACGGATTCTTTTACAGCGGCCGCGACGTGATCGTCATCGGCGGCGGAAACGCCGCGCTGAACGATGCCTTGTACCTTGCCAACATCGCAAAGTCCGTCAAGATCGTATATCGCAAGGATTCTTTCGCCCGTGCCGAGAAAATCTTGGTAGATCGCATAAACGCGACCGGCAATATATTCGTCCTTTGGAATACCGAACTGGCCGAGGTCGGCGGCGACGAGTCAGGAGTAACTTTTGCAATAACAACGGGCGGAGATAAAATCGCAGCGAGCGGGGTTTTCGTCGCAATCGGGCACGAGGCAAATACCGATTATCTGACCGAAGATATAAAGCGCGACGCAATGGGCCGCTTGGCGCCGAACGCCCTGCCCCAGGGGATTTTCGTCGCAGGCGACGTGCGCTCTGAGCTAAAAATGCAAATCGCGACCGCCGTCGGCACGGGCTGCGAATGCGCAATGGACGCGGTGGCGTATTTGAATTCAATTGAAAATTAAAAAATTCGCCGGCTTTGCCGGCGGATTTTTTACCCTTGCCCCGAATCGGCGTTTTTTGTAAAATCTCCCTCAGGATATACTTATATAATAGGAGTTTAGTATGGAATTCTCAGTATTTCGCCAAGTTCTGATAAAGGCGCTGGGGCATATGCAGTCTATCGTGGAAAAACGCGCGACTCTGCCAATCTTGATGAATGTGAAGATGGAGGTCTCGGACGACTTGGTGCTTTCCGCGACTAATGTAGACTTGGAATTGATCGAGCATGTTCCGGCCGACATCACGCTGGCGGGGAAAATCACCGTGCCTGTGCAGATGCTGTACGACATCACGCGCAAACTGCCCGAAGATGCGGAAATCAAGTTCAAGCAATCCGGCGACCAACTGGTCGTATCATCCGGGCGCGCGGTGTTCCGCTTGCCCACGCTGCCGGCAGAAAACTTCCCCATGATGGCGAACGCCAATCTGACGACCAAGTTCGCTATGACCACCGGGGATCTGGCGCACCTTATCAATCAGACGAAGTTTGCGATTCCGACCGACGACGTGCGTTATCACCTTGGCGGGATTTACTTTCATATTACCGAGGAAGGCAAGCACAAGATGCTTACCGCGGTCGCGACGGATTCCCAGCGCTTGGCGTTATGCCAGATGGCGGCGCCGGAGGGAAGCGCGGAAATGCCCGCGGTTATCTTGCCGCGCCGCGTTATCGGAGAGCTGTCAAAACTGCTTGAAGACGCAACTGTTGATGATGTCACGGTGGAGTTGTCGGATACCAAGGCGCGCTTTACAGTTGGCGCCGCGACGCTTACCAGCAAGCTGGTCGACGCGCAGTATCCGAACTATCGCGTGGTGATTCCAAAGGGCAACGACAAAATCGCAACCATCGACAGAAAGCAATTTATCAGCGCGGTTGATTTGGTATCCATCGCCAGCCAGGATAAAACAAAGTCCGTGCAGTTGGAATTCTCCATGAACCGGCTGGTTATCAACGCGTCCAGCCCGGATGCTGGTGCGGCGACGCAGGAAATAGATATTGAATATAACGGCGACGATACGTTTGCGATCGCGTTCAATGTGAAGTTCTTGCTGGATATCGCGAACCAGGTCGAAGGCGACAAGTTCCAGATAGAAATGCAGGAACCGCTGAGCCCGACGATCATAAAGTCCAAGGACAAGAAAACGGACGCATTATTCATCCTTATGCCGATACGTATGTAATATAATCCCGCAAATGCGGGATTATTTATTTATCTTTACAATATAGGAAATAAAATTTTAGCGCGGGCGCGTCGTTTGTGATATCATTCCAAAAAAAGGAACCACAATGAGCATCGAACACATCAAGCCCGGCAAGGAGCCGCCCAAAATTATGACCGCCGTCATAGAAGTGCCCGAAAACGGCACCGTGAAATATGAAATCGATAAGGAAACGGGCTTGCTGCGCGTCGACAGAATCCTGCACACGCCGCTGGCCTATCCGGCGAACTATGGATATTTCCCAGGAACCTTGGGCGATGATGGCGACCCGCTGGACTGCGTGGTCGTATGCAACGCCGCCCTGCGCCCCGGCGTTCTAATCGAAGTCCGCCCCATCGGCGCGCTGATAATGGAAGACAATGCCGGCGGCGACGAGAAAATCATCTGCGTGCCCACGGACAAAATCGACCCGTTTCATACGCGAACTTCGCATACCGAATGGCTGCCGCCGATACTGCGCGCCAAAATCGAGTACTTCTTCCAGCATTACAAAGACCTAGAGCCGAAATCCTGGTCGAAAGTCATCGGCTGGGCCGACCGCGAAACCGCGGACAAGATTATCATGGACAGCATAAAGAGATATAAGAAAAAGAAATAATATGATATAATTCTTTTACACAAAAGGAGTGGGCTAATGAAAGCACTTGTAAATTCACTATCAATTTTTCGCATCGTCGCGGCGTTCGCGATAATTCCGGCATTCTTGTTCCAAATGCATTGGACGCTGTTCGTACTTTTCTCGCTTGCGGGAATCAGCGATTTCTTTGACGGGTATCTGGCCAAGAAATACAAGGTCGTCACCAAAATCGGCGGGGTTCTGGATCACATCGGCGACAAGCTGCTGGTAATCAACTCCATGATTATCCTGGCGGTGGTGATGCGTATGTGGTTCGTTCTGATTCCGATCATACTGATGGTATCGCGTGAGATTTATGTCAGCGGCCTGCGCGAGTTCCTGGGCTCGCAGAAAATAGAAATGCCGGTGGACAGCAAAAACGGATATTTTTCTATGGCAAAGGTAAAAACATTTTTGCAGATGGTGTCTGTCGGAGCGTTTTTCCTGCTAATCGCGTTGGGCTCCAGCATTACCGGGCCGATTTCAGGCAAGGCGTTGCTTTACTTCCTGATAGCGTTGCCGTATATATGCATCTGGGGATTGTGGCTGTCGTTTGCCGCCAGTTGGTGGTCGGGGGGAACTTACACATACGACTTTATAAAGAAAATAAAAAAGCTGAAATAAAAAACCGCCCAACGGGCGGTTTTTTATTTGCATTCGTTTATCATCTGTTCCAGTTCAGCATTCAGGATCAAGTCGGTCTTGCGCGCGGATTCAATTTGGGCGATTCCATACAGCACCGTCGCATGATCTCGGTCGCCCATCAAGCGCCCTATTTCAGACAAAGACAATTTCGTCGCGGATTTCAGTGCGAACATCATTATCTGCCGCGCGCGGACTATGGCGCGCGTCCTTGCCGGACTGCATACCGCATCGAACGAAACCCCCGTCTTGTCGCACATCGCACGAACCATCCCCGTTGGGGTTTTGTTTTTCTGCAGCGAATCAGACAGCAGCCTTTCCGCGACTTCAACCGTGACTTTTTCATCCATCAACTCACTATATGCGCTGATTTTTTTAAGCACCCCCGCAACCAGATGCCCGTCCGCCGCAATGCGCCCGGACAAAGCGTCCGCGACATCCGCGGGCGCGCCCGCGCGTCCCAGCATCAGCCTGCGCACCGTCCGGTTCGGCGCCGTCAGATCCGCCGTCAGCCCGCTGGCCAAGACCGATTGCACGCGGCGGTCGAATCCCCCCAGACTCGCGGGAGCCGCGTTCGCGGTCAGGACAACGTTTGTTCCATTCCGAATCAAGTCCAAAACCAGCGACAGGAATTCGTCAGTGCAGGCGCGCTTGCCGGAGAGACACTGCACATCGTCCAGTATAAAAGTGTCGCAATTGCGGCAGAAATCCTTAAAAGCGAAAACGGACTTTTCGTTTATAGCGCGCAGGAATTCGGATACGAACCCGGCGCCCGTCATCATCAGCACTTGGCCGTTCGCGGCCGTATTTATGCAATTCGCCAGCAAGGTTTTGCCAGAACCCGGCGCGCCGTAAATGAAAAGGGGCGAAAAACTGACCGTACCGCTCGCCAATTTTTTCGCCGCCGAAACCACGAAAGAGTTCTCTTCCGAAACGATAAAATCGTCAAAAGCATTCTTAACCTCGGCGACGACGCGAAGCGGCCGCGACGGGCGAAACTCCGAAACATTATTATCATTGACCGATGTCGTGACCGTTTGCGCGGCGCGCCCCACCCCAATGGATAATGCCAGTCCCAAATCCGCCGCGACGGATTCCAGAATATTAAGATAAGTTCTTTTGATAAAATCGGCGGAGAATTGATTTTGAGCGACGATATTCAGATTATTTTCGAAGACGGAGACTTTCAGCGGGGCGATCCAAGATTCATAAACGCCAGCGGGCATTTTTGCTGCGATAGCTTTTCGGATAGATTCCGGGTTTGTCGCCCGAACCTGTATCGAAGCCGCTGCCTGCATAACAAGTCTCCTTTCCTTCCCCGAAAGAGTTATTTGTCCCGCTAATTAGCGATTTGTGTTTCGTTGTGTTACGAATGGAATTTATATCAAAAAAACCGAATAGCAAATTTTTTTAACGTTTTTTTGAAAAATTTTTTTCTTGTGTCCGATTCGGTTTTTTGCCGGTTTTCCGCGCATTGTATAGACACTGTATTGACATCCGACGGATTATATTTTCACATATCCCGTATCCAGTTTTTTAATTCTTCCAGACAGTTCCAAGGCGACCAATTCGCTCTTGATTTCGGATATCGGTTTTTTGACAAGTTCGGTCAATACAGACTCGGATACGGGAACTGTTCCTATCTTATCAAGAACGTCGTTATCCGTCATTTGCGATTTATGTCTTATGCTTTCAGTTTTCTCGATATCGTCGAAAAAATCGGAAATTCCCATGCAAAGCCTCGCCTTGCCATCCTTTATCAACTGATTCGGACCGCGAGAGCGTTCGTCAGACGGATGCCCTGGAATCGCAAAGACCGAGCGCCCGTATTCCAGCGCAAATCCGGCGGTCGCCATGCTGCCTGATTTCAAATCCGCCTCGCCCAATATCAGTTTTTCGGAAATTGCCGCGATTCCCCTATTTCGTCGAATAAAGTTGCTTGCGACCGGAACGGTGCCGACCGGCATTCTGCTTATTATCGCGCCTCGCTCGCATATATAGTGATACAGACGCTCGTTTTCAAGGGGCCAGATATAATCAACTCCGCCGGCCAAGACCGCGATAGTTTGCTGGTCGCCTGCTGCGCGCAAAGCGCCGCTATGCGCGGCCGTATCCGTGCCCATTGCCATGCCGGATGCCACCGCATAGCCGTTTGATGCGAAAGCCTCCGCAAGTTCCGACATAAACCGCAGGCCGGCGGCGGTCGCGTTACGCGTGCCGACCATTGCGACGGCAGTCTTTGCCAAGGTCGCAAGATTCCCGCGCGCAGTGAAAATCGGCGGATGATTTTTTATCTCGCGAAATAACTTCGGATACTCTTCGCTGTCGTCGCATATATATGTCACGCCAATCCGGTGCGCCAAGTCCATCTCACGCGCTACCTGCTCAACCAGCGTTTGGTCGGTCAGCAAAGATTCGGCCGCCGCGGCCGCGGAGCCGAATTGTTCTATAAGCTGCGCATATTTCACAGGTCCGATTCCCGGCGTCCTTAAGATTAAAAGCTTATGAAACAAATCAGACATTTATTGCAATCATTATCCCGGTCAGAATCAATCCGACTATAACCAGCACAATCGCCAGCTTTTTTATATTCATCTGCATCTTCGATTCCGTGCCGGCCAACAACCTTTTTATATTCTCGCGATGCTGGAACAGACACAGCGCGGCAATAGCAACGAAAACCAAGCCCATATTAAAACCGACCGCAAACCCCAAAAGCGGCATGACAAGAAATCCGACTATCGCCCCAAGGCTGGAATACCTTGTAGTAATGGCAACCAGCAGCCATTCGATTCCGACCACGATGAACATAATCGGGTTTACAGCCAGCAGAACGCCGAACATGCCGGCGTTTCCCTTGCCGCCGCGGAACTTCAGCCATATCGGAAAGCAATGCCCGAAGATGGCGAAAAATCCGCATAGCGCGCCGAATGCGGGAGATATGAAATGCGCGCCAATCATAACGGCGGCGATCGTCTTTGCCATATCAAGCGCCCAGACGCCGACAAAGCCGGAAAGTCCCAAGACTCTGCCGACATTGGTTGCGCCGGTACCGCCGCTGCCGATTTTACGCAAATCGCCCCGCCCCAGCAGTTTTACCAATAACCATCCGAACGGAATGCTGCCCAGCAGATAGGCGGCCGCCAACAAAATTGCATAAATCATTTGCTTTTCTCCTTTGTTGAATATAGAATAGCACCGAACTTGCAACAAATAAAAGGACAAAAAGTGGCAAATCATAAATCATCCAAGAAACGTATTCTGATAACGGTAAAGAAGAACGCCGTTAATACGGCGCGCCGCACGGCTACGAAAACAGCGGTGAAAAAGGCAGTGAAAGCGATCGAAAGCGGCGATAAGCAGCTCGCGACCGCGGCGACCCGCGCAGCGGAAAGCAAGCTGATGAAGGCGGCGAAAAAAACTATGCCGAAAAAGCGCGCCAGCCGCAAAGTCTCGCGCCTGACCAAGAAAGCGAATGCGATCAAATAAAAATCCCGCCAACCGCGGGATTTTTTGTTAAATCTTTATTCTTTTATCCTTTCTGCCTTGCCGCAGCGGCCAGTCTTGCGATCTCGTCTTTCATTTCAGGATATTTTCCTTTAAGCGCCAAGATTTTGTCCGAGATTTTCTTTTTATCGCCGCTTGCGATAACGGCGTCGATTCCTTCGTTTATTTTCTGTTTAAGTCCGGCTATCGCCTTTTCGGCCCTTTGGTCCGCCTCTACGGCGCCGAATTTGTTAGAGCCGGTGCCGACATTAGCCTTGGCCCGCGCCCGAAGCAATTCCGTTTTATACTCGGCCGGGTCTTGGCCCAATAAATTTCCAAGCTTTTTATAATCCAGCTTGTACTTGGCCAGATATTCGCCGACCGTTTTTTCATTTTCTTTTTTCGCATTGGCGATGGCGTTGTTATATCCACTTTCGATGGTTTTCAGATTAGCGCCTTTCAAAAGTTCTTCCCCGACGGTCTTGCACAGCTCTTTGTCTTTCAATCCTTTCAAATGTTTATCCGCCGTATCGTTGAATCCTTTGATTTTAAGCTTCAAGGTTTCGCGGCGCAATTTCGTGGATTTCAGCAAGCCGGCTTTTTCCGTTTTCATACCCAGCGGCCGCCTGTTCGCCATCATGTCGCCCAGCGCTTTTACCCCTGTGGACGTGGTGAGATCCGAGATATTATCTTTGGTAAATATATTCGGCGCGAGCTTCCTCAATTCGTCAGTCAGGGCGAAGAACAGCTTTTTATCTTGTTCTATTACCGGAATATTTTTATCTTGGGGCATCTTGCTGATTATTTCATTAAGCCTGGCCTGCACCTTGGCGCTGTATTCGTTATACTCGTCCACTATCGGCTTTGTCTTGGCGATTAGCATCGGGGCATTGGTCGAATGACCTTCTTTCACCAAGTCGTTCCAATAATCAAGAGATAATTGCATTTGCTCGAATAATTCTTTCAAGGCGACGACATCCCCGCCGGTGATTCCGGCATTTTTCAATTCATCCCAGAATTGCTGTAATTTATTAAACGAGATTTCGCCGCTTGCCGTGGTTCCCGCCTCGGCCCAGTTATATATAATATGATTGGCCCCTATCCCCCGCTGCCTTGGTTCCACTTTGTATTTTTTATCCACCGCATGCTTCATCAGCGCGTATATCTGCAAATCATCATGAATTATCCCAAAGGCTTCCAAATTGTCTTTCATTTTTTGTCCTTTTATAATAAAAACCTTCTCTCCTTTGTTTAAGATTATATCATAAATTGTCAAAAAAGAAAATCGCGGCAACGCCGCGACAAAAAATCGAATTATTCACATTCAGTGTATCAAATGCGTGCGGGGAAAGATGGTGTAGCGTACAAAGACGTACGTGAGCCATCCCGGGCCCCAACGAAATCGAAGATTTCGGTGGGTGGATATTTCCCCGCGCGCAGGTGTTCCGGTGAGATAATTACTTCTTCACCCCGTACTGGGCGACGCCGATTGTCAGCCCGCCGGGAATCTGATATATTCCGAATTTCATACCGGCCGCATATTCGCCGACCAGCATCGCGGTTGCGCCGTCCGCAATAATTTTCGCATGCGTCGCATCATAATCTTTCACGGTTAGATATACCATCGTATGGGGAGGCACCTTCGCCTCTATCGGCAATTTGGTCACATCCATAACACCCGCGAAAGGCCAGAATTGTCCCTTTGCCTTCAGGCTGAAATAATCCATTCCGTTGTTTTCCGCCCCGTCCGCAAATTTTTCAGCCCCAATTCCAAAATTATCGGCCAAGAACTTCATCGTTTCCGCCGGCGCATCGGAATAGAATTCCGTCCAGGATGCCGCGCCTTCGTTTTTCATCGGATTGGCGCGTATGAACACCCACACGCCGGCGATGACGATTGCCAATAAAACGTAAAATCCTATTTTGTAGAACATGGTTTATCCTTTTTGGTGTTCCCCTCCTGTGGAGGGGAATCGCGACCCCACCTAATTAATTCAACGGTGCGCCCCAGTGCTGTTGTATTCTGCGTTCCGCATCAAGCGGAGATATCAATACCTGCGGCGTCAGAATCACGACCAGCACGTCGCGCGTGCTGCTGGAATCGCGGCTTCCCGACAACGCTATGAAGTCCGGATCGCCGATGCCATAGCGCGTATCGTTATTAGCATGCCGTTCGAATCCCGACAGAACCAGAATCTGGCCGGATTCCATGACCACTTCCTGCATAAAGCTGCGCTCTTCCACTTCGGGCAATTGCAGCGTTACGGCGCCTATCGTCTCGTTCCTAAGCGCTATCAATTCCCGTATGCTCATTTTGAACAGCAGCAAGACCTTGCCGTTATCCAATACGTTCGGCAGCAGCTGCATCGAGAATCCGGTTTCCAAATCTTCCTGGTCCACTGTGGAGCTTTCCACAGTCGTAAAGTTGCGCGATTCAAACCGTTTGATGTATCCGCGCTTTCTGGTGTTGGATACCGGCGCGATGCGGTTGTTGCGCGTGGTGACTCCGACATTGGTCACAAGCGAAACTTTGCCTTGCGTCGACAAGGCCGTAATCAGCGCCTTGCTGCCTTGTATGGTGTCCAGGCTGCCGTTGGCCGTTCCTGCTGCATTGGCCCCCAGAACCGCGATATTCAACGTATTCGCATTGGATACGGCTCCTAAGGTATTTGACGGCTCCGCCGCAATGGTAAGGCCGGATGCCGCATTAATCGCCGCGGCCAGATTCAGGCCGAACGCCGATCCGTTATTTATCGATACCTGCAAGACTTTCACGTCGATCGTTATCAACTGCGCCAAGCGCCTGTTCTGTCTTGTTATATAATCGCCGACGCGGTTCAACACGCTTGGGGGCGCCGTCACCGTGATCGTGCCAAGTGCGCGCGACACCGTGAACTTGGCGTCGGCAGCTCCGTCAACGATTGATTCCAAAGTCTTTTCAACTTCTTCCCACTCGCGCAGGTTCGATTCCAAGGATACCTGGTTTCCGTCATCCGTGCGTATCGCCGACTGATAGCTTACGTCGGTCCCCAAGGCGAACAAGGCAAAAGTCCTGGTCTCGGTCTCGTAAAACACTATGTTGGTTTTGTCATAGTACCACAGCAGGTCCAAGTCCGTCGCGACCTGGGACAGCAGTCCGGACAAGCGCCCCGTATAGGCGACGCCCATCGTGCGTTTTAATTTTTCCTGATTTATCTGGCTGTCTATCTTGATCGGCAAGCCCGTGATGGAGTATATATTGTTGGCCAATATCTGCAGAGTCACCGGCTCGTTCAACATAATCGTGATTCCGGCGTCGTTCTCGAACTTGCGCGGCAGATTGTTTCTGTGCTCCAAGACTGTCGACCTGTTGCCCAGCCAGACGCCTTCGGAAGCGGACACGGTATCGTTGGAAATTTTCGCTTTCGGATTTTTAGACATCTCGAAAGCGTCGAACGCATTGATGAAATCCTGATCGATTGTCGACGCGACCTGAGCGCTTTCCTTTTTGGCGCAGCCGCCAAGCCAGAGCACAGAGCATAGAGCACAGAGCACAGATATTTTTATAATTTTTTTCATATATCTCTCCCTACTAGCGACTAACGACTAGCTACTAGTGACTATTCTTCGTTCGTCGTCACGACCAGAACGCGGTTGCCTTTAAAGAACTTTGCGTATGGCACCGGATCCGCGCGGCTGAAATTTCGCACCAGCGCGGATGCCACGTCCATAAAGCGTCCTTTGAACACCGCCGAAGCCTGGATTGGATATTCGCGCGCGGTGCTCCATACCAGATCCCAGCCTTCCTTGTCGCTCCATTCCTGCAGGATGCTGCGCAAGGTCTGCCCGCTGGCGACGACCCACGAACGCACCTGGTCGTTTGCCGCGCTCCGCGCCATTGCCCCGCCCATGGATTCCTCGACCTCTATCTCGCCATAGTTCGATATGCCCGGCGCGCTTCTTTCTTCGTCCGCGAAGCCGTAAAATTCTCCGCTGTCGTCTTCGAACTCGTCATACGAACCGTCCGAGATATAGTCTCCGAACTCATCGAACGCACCGCCCATGCCGATCATGCTGTCGTCAAACGATCTGGCGCCGCCCAGCCTTATCTCATTTCCGGATTCATCGAACAGCTTGCCTCCGCCCGCCATGACATCATTCAGCGTTCTTCTGGCGACTTTCGCATTCGTTTCATTGCCGAATTCATCGAACGAGCCGACCATGATATCATCAGGTATCGGGCCAGCGCCCGTCCATACTTCATCGCCGAATTCATCGAACACTCTGCCGTTGCTTGCCAAGACATCGGCCAGCGATATTCCGCCGGTCTCGTTGCCGAATTCATCGAACGCCCCGCTCATACCCGTGATATTATCCATCGAACCTGCGGCGCGCTTATTCCCGACTCTTTTCACTTTTCCGCTTTTTGTGATTTTGCCTCTATCGGACCGAGACATGGCCAGAACGGCGCTGCCGTCGTCTTCCAGCATTTCCGCGTGCATCAGCGGCATTTCCGCGCGACCTTCGAACATATTGAACCCGGCGGGCGCTTGAAACGGATGAGTCATATCCGCGCCGCCTGAAAAGACATTGCGCATGCCGCCGCCCAGATTGAAGTTATTTTCCACGACAAGGTCCGCGCCAATTTTTGAAACTATGCGGACGTTTTCGGGATCTTCGGCCTGAACGACGGGATAGATTGAATCATAGAATTGAATGTCGGCCTCGGACCCCGGTGCGGGCCAAACATCGTACTGCGCCGTGGAATCTGCCGCGAAGACATACCCGCAGGCTGTCGCGAATAGCGCGAAAATCAAGAACTTTCGGAACATTATCCTTATCCTTACCTTTTATATAGGTCTATTATAGCAATTTGTGCGAATCGCCGTCAAGGGTTATTACGTGACGCGAAACGCGAAATGCGAAACGCGCGCATAATGCAACACTATATATCGTTGCACAATTTACGCATCTCGCATTTCGCGTCACGCGTTTCGTTTTTGCATTTGCAAAAATTTGTGTTAGAATCCACCAAAAGGATTTCTCCATGGAAATGAATATCGATATTTTTTCAGTCGTCTTGATCGTGATAGGGTTTCTGACAATCGTAATGATCGCGTTGCTTTTCCGCAAGATCAATACGCTTGGGGCAAAGCTGAGCTTGCAGACGGCCGTGATTTCAAGAATGCAAAGCGCGCTGAAATCCCGCGCGGCGACGAACGCGGTCGCTCAGAACTCCGAAATAATTTACCAGGATTTGCTGCAACATCTGATTCCAGTCGCGACGGCGGCAGGGATCGCTCCGCGCGAAACGCCCGAGCATCCTCTGTGGCAATGGGCCGGCGGACTGATGGACGAATACTCAAAAAATCCGTACGTGCTGGAGCAAATCCGCCAGGCGATAAAATTGGACGGGGGCATCGCGCGGGCGGCGGATATTTATTCGGATCACGCGTCGAAGTTTTTGACTTACCTGACGGCGACGGATCCGGAAGGATTGCTGGCGTCGGCGTTTTCTGACGGACTGCTGGGCCAGACGATGACCTTGCTGGCACAAGCGCGACAGCTGGCAGACAACTAAAAAACGCCCGAACGGGCGTTTTGCATAATTCAATCTTTATTTTAATCTATACCTTCTTACCGCATCCCTTTGGAATCGGCGGAATTCGCGTTTGGCGTCTCTGTATTCTTTTTTTGCATCTTTTGCTATCTCGCAGTTGTATCCATGTGATTGCAGTTTGCATTCCTCGTCCCAGTAAATCATCTGTTCCCGTGCAGTGTTTACTTTGTCTTCAAGACGTTTAAATGTGCGCGGTGCATCATCTTTGGCAATGTTGATGTTTTTTTCATTAAGGATAACCGGACGCATAGACGGATCTTTTATCGTGAATATGGTATAATACAGCAATACTATCGCCGGAGAACAAATCAGCACTTGCCACCCTAAAGAAAGGTTAGCAAATTTTTTCATCGGGTTTGTTTTGTTTGACATTTTTAATCCCTTTTCAATTCGGACTAACGATAGCACAACAAAGCAATTTGTCAATCGGTTTCTTGCCCGCTTTATTTTTTTGTTTTTTGAGTGTATGGTTATTGTGTGTTGAACAAAAAAACTATTATTTCTATCTCGCAAAAACGCAACGAGCCAAAGTGGCTGTTGGATTGGCGTCTGGCCGCGTATGATGCTTGGGAAAAAATGAGTGAGCCTCATTGGGGCGAAATTGATTATGCTCCGATTGATTATGACTCATTAAATTATTACAAGGAAGCCGCGCCGGTCGACAATTCCGACTTGGAAAAGATTTATGATAAGATGGGGCTTCCTTTGGTCGAGAAAAAAGCGCTGATGGGCATGGCGACGGATACGGTAATAGACAGCCGCAGCGTGCATACCAGCTATACTGCGGAATTGGAAAAACTGGGAATCATCTTTCTGCCGTTTTCCGAAGCAGTGGAAAAGCATCCGGACCTGGTAAAAAAATATCTGGGCATGGTGGTGCCGGCCGCGGATAATTTTTTCGCAGGCCTGAACGCGGCGGTATTTTCGGACGGGACTTTCGTTTATGTTCCAAAAAATACGAAATGCCCGATTGATCTGGCGTCATATTTTCGCATAGAAACCGCAAAAATCGGCCAGTTCGAACGCACTCTTATCATTGCCGATGAAGGCGCGGAATTATCTTATCTTGAAGGCTGCAGCGCGCCGCGGCGCACAGGCCATCAACTGCACAGCGGCGTTGTGGAGGTTATCGCGCATGCAGGCGCGATTGTAAAATATGCGACCGTGCAGAACTGGGCGCAAAGCATTTATAACTTCGTCACAAAGCGCGGGCAGTGCGATGCGGGCGCAAAACTTCTTTGGACCCAAGTTGAAATCGGCAGCGCGAAGACTTGGAAATATCCTTCGACTATTCTGACCGGTGATGGCGCGCACAGTGATTTTTACTCGCTATCAATTACTCGCGGAACGCAGCAAGCCGATACCGGCACGAAAATGATTCACATCGGAAACGATACCACGTCCAATATAGTCTCTTACGGGGTGGCGTTGGAAGAATCCGTGCAGACATTCCGTTCGCTGGTTTCATTCGGCCCAAAAACGCATGGCGGAAAAAACGCAAGCAAGTGCGACAGCCGGCTTATTGGCTCGTCCGCGGTATTGAATACCTTGCCAACAATAATCCATGGGAACGGGGAAAATGATCAAAGCCACGAGGCAACAACCGGCGCGATTTCCGCGGACGCCCTGCTCTATCTGAATTGCGCCGGCATTGCCGAGGACGAAGCGACCGCATTAATCGTTGGCGGAATGGCGTCGCCGGTAATTTCCCGCCTGCCGATGGAGTTCTTGGTGGAATCGAAACAGCTTATACAAATGGCTCTCGGCGCTGCCAAATAAATCCTTTGGAATTTTTTATCTCATCTTTTCTGCTTTATCCGATCCGCATGCAGAAACAAAACCGCTTTCTTCTTTTCGCCTTGCGAAGGGATTATACGGCCTGTGGAGTTTCGACAGAACCTTAAGCCTGGCCCTTAAGATTGTCTTCGAGGGCGATAAAAGCGATTCATATTTATTCCACTCCGGCAATAACGCATTTCTTATGTAAAATGCGTGGGCGGGATATTTCTTTTCTTTTTCGAAAAACTCGGCAGCGGCCAAAGCGGCGCGCTTATGACTCAAAGGAATTATTTTCCGTAAAGCCTCTTTATAGTCATCGCTAAAATCTTCCAAGACTACATACTTTACATCTTTATTCAGCGCCATATAGTGATATTCCAGATAGCTATTCTGTTTGTTCTCAATGCGCGCCAACTCGGACATCAAATCTATCGTCGTCTGAGTGTCAAAGGTTTCTCCCCTGCTTCCGACAGATTCCAAAAACTCGTCGATTTCCGCAAAATTCTTGAATTTCTTCGCGCCGAATATTTTGTCGCTTATCTTTTCAAGGCGGTTTTTTTTCTTAACAGGAATCTGTGCGTACTTAATCTGCTGGAATGAAGTTTTTTGTTCGGCCAGTTTTTTAAGATTTTTATTTTCCTTCAGCTCTTTGCCTGCGAAATCAAGCATCTGGGAAAAAACGCCGCTGAAATATGCAGCAGCATTTTTAGTATAGCCCAGGCCCTTATAAGCCCTGGCGTCGCCTACCATAAAATTCAGAACTCTCAAAGCTGATAAAACATTTTCATCAACTGGTAACCGCAATACCAGTTCTTTATCCTTGTTCATCTTGAATGCTATTTGAAGCAATATTCCATAAATCGTCTTTCTGATTTTTTTGCGGTATTTTCCCCAGCCTTCTTTCAGCGCGGCCTTCATATCTTTACTATAACCTTTGGGCTTATAATCATCCTCCACGAATACCATTGTGATTTGCTGCAGAGTATATTTCTGTTCGATTATATTTTCCGCAAATTTCGCTGTTGGTTCAGACCTATCCTTCTTTTTTGCAACGACAATTTTCAAAGCATCATAAATAATGTCCGCCATTTTAAACTCCTGTTTATTATGCTATAATAACATAAATTTAAAATGACAAAAAGGATATTCTTTTGTACAATATTAAAAATACCAAGGATATAAAATGATTCTGTCAATCAAGAACCTTACCGTTTCTTATCAAGGGAAAATCCTGCTGCATGATATTAATATGACGGTCGCGGACGGCGCGAGGCACCTGCTGCGCGGGCGCAACGGCAGCGGCAAGACCACGCTGGCCCAAACCGTCGCCGGCAACCCGGATTATAAAATAGAATCGGGCTCCATCACTTTCGAAGGCCGCAACATCACGAATGAAAACGCGACGACCCGCGCCCTGTTGGGGATATTCATCGGCGCGCAGAACGTGCCGGAAATTCCGGGCCTGACCGTAATCAGCTTTTTGAAGCATTCGGCCGCGGCGCATGCGCATTTCCAAACGGGGAAAGAATTATCGATGGGCGAATTTTTAGAGCGGCTGGAAACTGCGCGGACGCGCCTGGATATTCCAAAGGAATGGCTGAACCGCAGCATTAACGTGGGCTTCAGCGGGGGCGAAAGGAAACGTCTGATGTTCCTGCGCCTGGCTTTGACTGCGCCAAAGCTGGCGATTCTGGACGAGCCTGATTCCGGCGCGGACGCAAGCGCCCAAAAATTGTTCGCGGGGCTTATGAATGAAATGCCAAAGACAACATTCCTATTTATTTCCCACCAGGAAAAATTCACGGAATTGGCCTGTCCGACCGCAATCACGACTTTGGATAAAGGCAAAATTGTGATATAATGATAAAGCAATAAATAAAGGATTCGTCATGCCAACAAAACAAAAACGTGACGCGAAACGCGAAACGCGAAACGCGAAAAATAATAAAGAAATAAAAAAGACCGTAACACATTCCGAACCACGCGTCTCGCATCTCGCGTCTCGCGTCTCGAACAATAAAATGATAACCTGGCTATTTTGGGCCCCGCTGAAATTCACGGTGCTGTTCGCGGTATTGTTCGGAATAACTATGGTTATAACCAACCTCATATTCCGCACGCCGTCCCTGGCGGCGATCATCTGGGCGCCCAGGATTATACTTGCGGCCGTCGCGGCGATTTCCGCGTTTTCCGTTTACAAGCTGATTCGCTGGACGCATGACGACCCGCTGGATCAGAAAAGCTTCGTCATGCTGAACATAGCCAAAAGCCTGCTGTCCTTGGTGCTGATAGCGGCGGCCGGCGCGGTAGCCTTGCAGACGCAGGCCGCCGCCACGTTCGAGCAACTGATGGCCCTGGGCCTTAGCACTCTTCTTCTGCTGATTTATCTGGGCGGCATCGGTCTGTTGGAAATCAAGCTGCTGTTCGTCCGCGCGCGGGCCCAGGGCGCGGCCAAATGGAAGCTGTGGCTTTCCATACCTTTTGGGATAGGCCTGTTTTGGTACTCGGGATTTTTGGTTGCCGACAGCGCGAAGAAGAATCAGGTCGTAAGCGCGAAGTCGAAATTCTGGAACGGGCTGTCGGGATGGATAACGGCAAGCCGGAGAAATACACTAATCGCGTTCGTGGTGATACTTGCGGTCGGAATGGCGCTTATGAGTTCCCAACTTACGAATATGATATTGTTCGGCGTTATATCCGCAATTATCATTTTATGCCTGAGGTATTGGAAAAGACTGCGCGACAATCTTGGCGGGTTGTACGCCTCAATCGCTATGATTTTAAATATAGTCGTTATCCTGGGCCTGCTGGGCAAAAGCGCGTATGATTATCAAAAGCAACCGACAATGATACAAGAACAGATTGAAATAACGGAAGTAATGCCGGCTTTGCCGGCAGAGTAGCGTGCGCTTCGCGCACAGAGTAGAAGATTAAGAGAGTATCAGATTATTCTCCTACTCTTTTACTCTCCTACTCTGATTTTTCGGCTTTGCCGAAAAATCTTTACTCTAGCTCGCGGAGAGAGCATGAACGGATTAATTATTTTTCTGGGGATTTTGTTTCTGCTGTTTGTGGGGCGGGCTTTGTTCGTGCCCTTGCTGATCGCGGGTTTTCTGTGGTATTTGATAAACGCCATCGCGGCTTATTATAGAAAAGTCATGCCTTTCAGCCGGGAATGCAAACTGACGAAGTTCTCGCATTTCATATCGCCCGTGACCTGCCGCATTTTCGACGGAGTGGCATTTCTGCTGTCTCTGGCGACCTTTGGCGGATTGGTCTATGCTTTTACAACCCAGATACGCCCGATGGCGCAGCAACTGACCATGCGCCTGCCCGAGATTCAATTCAAGATACACATGCTGCTGAATTATTTAACGGGAGCGCTGGGGATTGCGATAGACGCGGACCGCCTGCCGGATCTGACGCGCATCGCGGCGTATATCGGCGCTTCGGCGGCCAGCATGACAATGACCTTGGGCCTTGTGCTTATATATATATTGTTTATGTTCATAGAGCAAAGCACGTTCGGCAAAAAGCTGGCGGCATTATTCCCTGAGAAAAAACAATTCGGAAAAATGCGCTTCATTCTGGCCAGCATCGACGAGAACATGAAGAAATACATGTTTATGAAGACCTTTATTTCGATTGCGACGGCGCTGTGTTCCTATTTATGGCTGCGCTATATGGGGATAGAGTTCGCGGGCGTCTGGGCGTTTATCATATTCCTCTTTAATTACATACCAACATTTGGGTCTATTCTGGCGGTTACGCTGCCTATTCTTTATTCGCTTGCGATGTCGTCCACGCTTAACACGCCGATAATGGTTGCGCTGGGGCTGATAGCATTGCAGATAGTATTCAGCAATCTGCTGGAACCGAGACTGACCGGCAAAACGCTGAACCTGTCGACCTTGGCAATATTGGTGAATCTGGTATTTTGGGGAATGCTTTGGGGCATCGCCGGGGCGTTCTTCAGCGTGCCTCTGCTGGTGGCGACATTCATAATCACGGCGCAGTTCGACCGGACAAGATGGATAGCTGTGCTGCTGAGCGCCAATGGAGAGATTCCAGAGAAGGAAGAGGATTAAATCATAGGTCGAACAGGAACAGCGCCGTTGTCACCCCGGCGCAGGCCGGGGCCTGAAAAGGAAGAAGACTGACAATGGCGGAGACAAAGAAAAAACTTGGGCCGAAACTGCTTTATACCGTGCGCCTAAAAATCGCCGGGTTGTTTAATAAGCGCAAGCCCGACAGACATTTCGGCAAGAATTTCATCAATACCGTGCAGCAAGTCGTGGAGAAAAACAGCGCCGAACATCCGCGTTAGTTTTACTTGGTCCAAATATCTTTCCCGCCGCGGAAACTTATCCCTTTTTATACTGGATTGCTTCGCTCTGCTCGCAATGACAATTCGGTGTTTGTTTTAGACTGCGTGCCCCGGGCACCCTCTCCCTTGTCATTGCGAGGAGCGGTAGCGACGAAGCAATCCAGTCAATTAATTTTGACAAACAATTTTCCTATTGTAATGCGTTTCCGCAATTGATAATATTCCTATTAACTATCCGAGCGATAGTCAAAATAAAAAAGGAATAATCATGAAGAAACTTCTCTTAACATCTGCAATCATTCTGGCCGCTGGCGCGGCGCAGGCGGCGGTTGCGCCGTATGTATCGCTGAAGGGCGGAATCGCCGACGGCGGTATGAACTTTTACTACACAAACGGAGACCCCGATAACGGCTACATAGACGGATACAGAAATATGAGCGGATTTACCGGTGCGTTCGCCGGCGGTATCGCTTACGATGTAGATACATCAATGACGCTCCGCGCGGAATTGGAATATACTTTCAGCAAGACCAATGGGTGGAATTGGGGCAGATTCGATATGGTCAATCATACTATTCTGCTGAACGGCTATGCCGACTTTGGCAGCAAAGAATGGGCGATACGTCCGTATGTCGGCGCCGGATTTGGCTATGGGCTTGGCAACCGTTTGAAATGGACAGACTGGGCTGGCAATGATTGGGTCAATGTTGGCGGCGGAATTGCCTATGCGGGAATGTTCGGCGCGGCATGGGCAGCCACAGACTATCTTGCATTCGACCTAGGCTTTAAATATGCGGTCATCGACGGAGTAAATAGCCAAGACTGGTGGGGCGGCGAAAGCAGCGCGGACCTTATCAACAGAACCGTCACGCTTGGCGCAAGGTATTCGTTCTAATAATAGAGTGTTAATGCAAGGACGGCGGCCCAGCGGCCGCTGTTTTTTTGACTGGATTGCTTCGCTTCGCTCGCAATGACAATTTGTGTTTGTTTGTTCTCCCTTGTCATTGCGAGTCACGAAGTGGCGAAGCAATCCAGTCAAATAATCTTGCGAACGCAACCATTTTGACAAACGATTCTTTAACTACAAGCTAACTATTAACTTGCAATACTTTTTCGTCACTGATAGAATTCCTATCGGTTATCCAAAGATAACCGCAACCAAAAGGAATTCTTATGAAAAAACTTCTCTTAACATCCGCAATAATTATGGCGGCGGGCGCCGCGCAAGCAATGACGCCTTATGCTTCCATAAAAATGGGCTATATGGACAATTCTGTGCAAGCACACATGCCGGGCGTGCCTGTTGACGGATTTGTGGGCTATGCCGGCTTTGACGGGTTTGCCGGTTCGGTCGCCGGCGGATTGGGATTTGATGTAGAATCATTCCTGACACTGCGCGGCGAATTGGAATATTCCTATGCCAGAACCAGCCTTTCGTTTGGTGGCGATAAAGTGAACCTGAACGCGAATGCCGTCATGGTCAATGGCTATGCCGACATTGGAGATGCGGCATGGGTTGTAAAGCCGTATGTCGGATTCGGCCTGGGCTATAGCTTTGGCAGCATATCTGAACCTGGCCACCCCTCCGAGAGTGGCGACGGCGGATTTGCATATTCAGGCATGATTGGCGCGGCATGGCACATCAACTCCAACTTTGCGCTGGATGTCAGTGCGAAACGCTGGGTCAATAATGGCGGTATACCCAATGGCGGTGGTTCGCTTGACACCAAATATATCGGCACGTCATATATGCTTGGCGCAAGGTATTCGTTTTAAAAAACGCGGGGCAAAGCCCGCGTTTTTAATTAGCAATTATCAATTAGCGATTAGCGGGATGGATGCAACAATAAATATTGTCCATTATAATGGACAACATTATTCTTTAATCTGCCAAACTTTAATTGATAATTGCTAATCGCTAATTGCTAATTGCTAATTAAAAAATCCGCGTTTCTTTTTTCCGCCTGTGCCCGCGAATTCTTCCAACGCTTTTTTCTGCTTATCCGTCAGCTTCGTCGGAACTTCCGTTCCGATCTCCACGAATAAATCGCCTCCGGGAAATCCGCGGCCGCGTATGCGCATACGGGTTCCGACTTGCGTCCCCGATGGAATTTTCACGCTCAATTTTTTATCGTCGATCGTTTCAATCTCAATATCTCCGCCCAGCGCAAGCGTCGGATAAGGCACCGCGGCACGCGTTAATAAATCATTGTCCGCGCGCTCGAACCGCGGATCCGGGCGAATATGAACATCCACGAAGAAGTCGCCGCTTGGGGCGCCCAGAATGCCGGCCTCCCCCTGCCCGCGAAGGCGCAAACGCGCGCCGTCTTGGACGCCCGCCGGAATTTCAACTTTAATCTCGCGGCGCTGATTCTGTACGCCCATGCCATCGCAAGCCGCGCATTTCTTGGAAATCTTGCGACCCAGACCAGCGCAATCGGGACAAGCGGATTCCATCGCGAACAAGCCGCGTCGCTGCCGCACGACGCCTGAGCCGCCGCAAGTCTTGCATACCGGAGCGGGCTTTGCGTCAGCGGTTCCATGTCCGCCGCATTTTTCACATTTCACATTGCTGGAGAATTTTATTGTTTCGATTTTGCCGGTAAAAGCTTCTTTTAAGGATATGACGACCTCGTGCAATAAATCCCGCCCTGCATGCGAAGCCTCGGCGCGGCTTTGCCGCGACGGGCCAAAATCGTCCATACCGCCGAATCCGAAATTACGCATAGCCTCGCGGATGACATCCTCCATATTTCCGCCGCCCATGTTAAAGCGGAACGCGCCGCCGCCCATGCCTTCGAACGGATTTCCGCCAAATCCCGCGCCGGCGGACGCACCGTTGCCGCCTGAAAACGCGGCGTCGCCGAATTGGTCGTAAGCCGCCCTCTTCTGCGGGTCTTTGAGAATATCGAAAGCGTTGTTGATTTCCTTGAATTTTTCTTCCGCGGACTTGTCGCCGGGATTCTTGTCGGGATGATGCTTCATAACCAGCTTGTGATAAGCCTTTTTGATGTCGGCATCGGACGAGTTTTTCGCCACGCCCAAGATTTCATAAGGATTCCCCATAGTCAAATTTTCCTTAAATGTCATTCCCGGAATTTTTGCAGTGGCGCGAAGCGTCACGCAATAAATTGTCACCCCGGGCAAAGCGAAGCGATGACCCGGGGCGGGAATCCAATCCGATTTATGCCCCTCAATATAATGCCCGGCGCAAAAAAATCAAGCCCGGCAAAATAAACCTATAAAAAATTGTGCCATCTTCTTTAAAGAGCTTGACAAACGCTATTCGTCGTCTAGAATGTGGAAAAACGGACATATAATGTACATTCTAATATTCGGTTCCAATGACAGCGGCAAAACCAGGACTATTTTCGGGCGCGACGGCAAGCCGGGCCTGCTGCACTTGTTGCCCGGGTACCAGTACATATCCGTCAGCAATTATTACAGAGAAAAAATCATCTCGGGGGCCGAAATCGGAAAAAGCATCAAAGCCTATATGGAAAAGGGCCGCCTTGTCCCGGACGAGCTGACCTTTAAGGCAATCATCGACATGAACCTGCAATACAACGGGAACTATATTTGCGACGGGGTTCCGCGTAATATCTCACAAGCCCAATGGTTCGAGCAACGCGCCGAAGACATAGTCATCATAAAACTGATTCTGCCGGAAAAAATCGCGTGGGAACGGGCGCAGAAACGCAAACGGGCGGACGACACCCCGCAGGCTTTCCGCCGTCGGATGAAAATCTATAACACCCAAACCAAGCCGGCGATTAAATATCTGAAAGAAAAATATCCGTTTTTAGCCATCAGCTCGCATAAAATGGAAGCCGACAAGCGCGCGAAAGTAATCTTCGAATTTGTAAAGCAGCATCAGGGATTGTAAAAAATAAAAACTCCCGCGTGGGAGTTTTTATTTAACCATCTGTTTTCTTCCATGCCAAAATAATATTCCACATGCTATAAAGATCCCGCCAAAGCTTGCGCGCTGGCCTTGACTATCCAGCCCATTTGCAACAAGTCCGGATTCCTGCCTGTCTTTGGACCAATAAATTTGCTTATCCAGCTCTGGATTATTTGCAGCCACAATCATATCGTCTGCCATGACGCTGGTACCAAGCACACTTGCGAACATGCCCCATGCGATAAGAAAACGTTCAAACCTGGTCGCCATTTTTAATCCTTTGTTCGTTTCGGACGAACGATAGCACAATAATACTATTTGTCAAGATATTTTGTCTAAAAAGGCAGTGGCTTGCATTTTTTTTTATTTTCAGCTACCCTGCCCGCCGTGGCACAAAAAAGTCTGAATTCTTATAATGCATCCGATATCCAAGTCCTTGAAGGGCTGGAGCCCGTTCGCCTGCGCCCCGGGATGTATATCGGCGGCACGGACGAGAAAGCCTGGCATCACCTGCCTACCGAGATAATAGACAACGCTATCGACGAAGCTGTCGCGGGCTTTGCAAAAAAAATCATAGTTTCCCTGATTGATGCCAAGACTATCGAGATTTACGACGACGGCCGCGGAATCCCAACGGGACAGCATCCGAAATTCCCCGGAAAATCGGCGCTGGAAATAATCTTTACGACTCTTCATTCCGGCGGAAAGTTCAATAACGACGTTTATAAGACGTCGGGCGGATTGCACGGGGTCGGCGCGGCGGTTGTGAACGCGCTGTCGGCGGAGACGATCGTCACGGTCGCGCGGGACGGATTTTTCTGGACTCAGCGGTTTTCCCGCGGTGTCAGTCAGGGCAGCATAGAAAAAGGCGCGGCGACAAAAGAGCATGGCACATCAGTTCGCTTTACTCTGGACGACCAGATTTTTGGCTCCGGCGCCGCATTTCGGCCTGTAAAAATTTATCGCCTGGCGCGGGCCAAGGCTTACCTTTCACGCGGGGTACGCGTCGAATGGAAGTGCGACCCGGCGCTGCTTACCGAAGATATGAACTTGCCCCCGGTTGCGACTTTTTACTATCCGAACGGCGTCGCAGACCGTATGGCCGAGACGACAAAGGACAAGCCGCAAATCCTGCCGCGGATTTTTTCCGGCAATACCGACTGGGCCGAAGACACCGGATTCCGCGTCGAATGGGCGCTTGCATTCCTGACGGACGAGAACGGCGCGGCATCCGACGACGGATTTTTCGCCAGCTATTGCAATACTATCGCGACGGTGGACGGCGGCACGCACGAATCGGGATTCCGCTCCGCCATTACAAAGGGTCTGAAGAACTACGCCGAGAAAGTCGGCAACAAAGCAGGCAGCGCAATTATCGCGGACGACGTTTTCGATTCCGCGGCGGTCTTGCTGTCCGTTTTCTATAAAAATCCTCAATTCCTGGGCCAGACCAAGGAAAAACTATCCAATCCCGAAATCGCGCGTTTAACTGAAAAAGCGGTCAGCGATTCTTGGGAGATATTCTTGGCGGGCGACCCGAAAACCGCGAATGCATTGCTGGATTTTGTGGTAAATCTTGCGAACGCGCGCATAAAAACGAAACAAGTAAAGGATATCGCGCGCAAGACGCCTACAAAGCGCGCGCGCATGCCTGCGAAGCTCGCCGACTGCGCGAAGCACGGCATCGCGGGGACAGAGTTATTTATAGTAGAGGGAGAATCCGCGGGAGGAACGGCAAAGCAAGCGCGCGACCGCGCGACCCAGGCGATTATGCCACTGCGCGGAAAAGTCTTGAACGTGATGAGCAACAGCGACGAGAAGTTTACGAACAACAAGGAACTTGGCGAGCTGATAGATATCATAGGCGCCGGCACCGCCAAAGATTGGGACGAGGCAAAACTGCGGTACGAGAAAGTTATAATCATGACCGATGCGGACGTCGACGGCAGCCACATCGCCTCATTGCTGATGACATTCTTTTACCGCGATATGCCACAATTAATTCACGGGGGACATCTGTATTTGTCCTGTCCGCCTCTGTACAAGGTTACGCATGGCACGGAAAGCATCTATGTGGATACGGACGAAGAATTGGAAAAACTGCGCGCGGGAAAATTCAAGAACAAGAAGATTGAAATCAGCCGGTTCAAAGGCCTTGGCGAAATGATGCCGAACCAGCTGAAGGAAACTACGATGAGTCCGAAGACGCGCAGATTGATCCGGGTAGAGCTTCCGCCAAAGACCGAAGACGGCACGGAAGACGCGGAAAAAACGCGCATATTGGTAAGCGAGCTGATGGGAAAAAAACCAGAATTCCGATTTAAATTTATCACCGAGCATGCAAAATTTGTAAGAGATTTGGATATTTAACTCAGTATAGATTCCCCTTCGCTGGCGAAGGGGTGGCGACGAAGTCGCCGGGGTAGTGGAATTAGATTGAGCAACCTGAAATAAATTCCCTTGCGCGGCGGAAAAACACAATGACCGGGAAAGCCGCCGGGGACCCGAATCCCCCGCGGCTTTGATTTTTCGATATATCCGACTAAATATTATTTTTTACAATTTTTTATAAAATAAAAAATTGTTATTTTTGTAAAAAAATAGGGTCGGGGATACCCCGCCCCAAACCCCACCCCACCGTTTTCCGGTCTGACCACATGAATGTGGTCAGACAATCAAGGCGCGAGAGCCGAAAGCACCGCCTTCCGCAAATCCAAATAAGCGTCGCTGTCGTGCGCGCACATACTAGCGCAGGACTCGGCGCACGTGGCTGGCGTTCTTGATGTCGCGAAGAACACCCACACGGAACTCTGCTGGGCAGTACCGCCATTTGTTCCCTGGCACCAGCAATTCGGACCAAAACTGGTCCCGGGATTACCAGTTTGCGCATAAGTTCCCTCGGTCGTCGTGCATGTTGCAAATATCCGTAAGTTCGACATACCCGTCGTAGCCCTTGCCTTGCTCATCCGATCTGTGCTCGCGTTCTCTCCATGATAAATCACGCCAGTATCGATGGCCTCCACAAAGCCCGCTGCCGTACCGCTGTTCGTATTGTTTGTGGTCGTAGTGGTAGTGGTGGTTGTCTTGCTGGTTGTTTTCAACTCGCACTTGCTGCTGCCTTTGTCGGTCGTCGGTTTTAATTCGTAATTATCATCGCACGCTGTTATTATGCAGTTCGCGTATTTTGGCCCCGCGTCCATATCTGTGCATTTTTGCGTCGCGGCCGTCGCGTTCTTTCCGCGCGCGTTCATAAAGGATGCGCTTTTGGTGCAGTCTATCACCGCCTTCGGGCATTTTTTTACTTCGTTCTTTTCTATTTCCTTTGCCTGCTCTTCGGATTCCTTCACTTCCTTTTCTTTCTCTTCAATATCCTCTTTCTTTGGGTCTTTTTCTTTGGAGTCTTCTTTCACAGGCTCCTTTTGCGGCGGTTCTTCCTTATCCGGATTCTCTTCCGCTGCCGGTTGTTTCGCCTTCGGCTTCGCCTCTTTCCGTTCCTCCTCGGCCTGCTCTTCTTGCGCTTTCTTTGATTCAGCAATTCTCTGCTCGGCCTCGCGCTTGGCTTCTTCTGCTTTGCGCGCCGCCTCTTGGGCCGCTTTGCGTTCAGCTTCTTTTTTCTCTGCAAGCTTCGCATTCGCGATATCTATTTGGCCTTCCAGCTTGTTTTTCTGTACCGACTGTCCTATGGCAACCCCGCTGCCGACCACCGCCACGCCGGTCAGAACTCCGCCGGCTATGGCCAGGCTCTTTGCTTTGGCTGGGTCGCATTTCTCCAAGTCGGATATCAGGCCGGCCCGCTCTGTCCGCAGCTTTACTATCTGCTGCTCCAGCATTTGTATTTCCATACCAATATCCGCGCCCTGCGCAATAATCGGCGCGAACAGCCCCAACAAAAATAGAACCTTTTTCATCTGATTAGTCCTTATGTTTATTTTAACTACCCCGAAAAACTACGGAATCAAAGATTCCTTGTTTTTCTCCCCTTCTGGGAAGGGGATTTATACCGAGCCGCACCGAAATGAATACCCTTCCCAGAAGGGTCGGAATTCGTTGGCGAACCGCATAGCGGTAAGCCTAAGAATTCCGGGGTAGTCACTTAAGCTGGTTGTTGATTTGTTGCAGATTCTCTTTCTTATCTTTAATATCTTTCGCCTGCACGCCGATAGCTATCGCGCTGCCAACCGTTCCGGCCGCGCCGACCACAACTCCGGCCGTGCCCCAGCCCTTGGTTCTTATACATTTGCGGATTTCTTCGGCCAGATCTTTATTCTGCGTTTCAAGCCCGGCTTTTTCCGCGCGAAGCTGCGCCAGATAACTCTGTTGTTGCGTGTCAGTCATATCGTCGGCAAAAGCCGCTGTTGAAAGGCACGCAGCGATAGTAAAAGCAAAAAATAGTCTATTCATATGTTGCCTCCAAAAAACGGCCCTTAAATCTGGTCACTTTTCGAAGACGGAGTTTCGGGAAAAATGCAATAAAAAAACGCCCAGAAAAAAGGGCCGTTTGTTTTATGCATTTTATCATAAATCTGGGATTGGGACAAATTAAAAATCCGCGTTATTACGCGGATTTTTTTAGTGTTCTCTGTGCTTTATCGCCATCCAGCCCCGCATCCGCTTGTCTTTAAGAAGCAAAGATCCGAAACAATCAAAGCCTTCTTTATCAATCATATCCCAATTTTTAAACTGCTCCTTGCGCAGCAGCCATCCGGAAGTATATTGCGCGCCGTTAAATTTATAAACGATCTGACCGCCGAGAATGCTGCCCGTCGGATCTGGCGTTACCCTTTCCGTTATATCGAAATCGTCTTCGGTCCCGGTATCCGCGATGCGCATAGTGCGGACTTCAACCAACTCAATCTTATGTTCTACTTGGTAAGTATGGCTGAGCTCGGCCAATAATTTTTTATCAAAGCTGACCGCCCCTTTATAATATGGCGGCGGCATCAGGCAATTTTTTTCGTACTTGAATGAAAAGTATTTTCCGGAATAATTGTCTTTGTGCTTTTGGGGAGCTTTCTGCGCGGTAGTGCCGCCGCCGCCCAGAATATCTTCAACACCGTCTGTCATAGCTCATTCTCCAAACAAAATGATTTTCATTCAATGTGTCAAATGCGCGAGGGGAAAGGGGGCGTAGTGTACAAAGACGTACATGAGCCCTCTTTCCCCTCGCGCAGGTGTTTCCGGTGGGGTAATTAATTAGTCGCACCAGGTGCCGTATGACGCCTTGCAATTATTACGCAGATAAACGCGCTTTACGGTGCGGTACCCGGTCGGCTCGGCATACGAGATTTTTTCCGCCGGGCGCTCCAGCTGGGCCTTTACTTCGGCGCAATGAGTATTGCGATAAACGGTGCGGGTGCTGTTGTCCGCGTTGTTGCGCGAAACTATTCCGCGTTCGTCCACTTTCACTATGCAGTCGTCGCCGCGTTGAACGTAGCGCTCGTCCTTTGCATAATGAGTATGCGCGCAGCCCGCCAATATCGCAAGCGCCGCAAAAGCCAAAATTGATTTGTTCATGGTATGTCCTTTCTTTTGGATTGACAAAAGTATTGCACACCGTTTTCCATTGTCAAGCTTTATTTTTATGGCGATTTATGATATAGTAAATCTTATGAAATACGAAGAACTCGGCTTGGTCAATACCCAAGAAATGCTGCGGGACGCGCTGGCCCGCGGCTATGCCGTGCCCGGCTATAATTTCAACAACCTGGAACAGCTGCAGGCGATTCTGATCGCCTGCCTTGAGACCGAATCGCCCGTCATCTTGCAAGTATCCAACGGAGCGCGAAAATACGTCGGCACGAATATACTGATGTCAATGGTCGCCGGAGCAATCAAAGAATACCGTATCCCCGTCGCGTTGCATCTGGACCACGGGGCGGACTTTCAAATTTGCAAAGACTGCTGCGACATGGGGTTTTCCAGCGTGATGATCGACGCGTCCGACAAGCCTTTTGATGAAAACGTGGAAATATCCGCGCGCGTTGCCGAATACGCCCATGCGCGCGGCGTGTCGGTAGAGGCTGAACTGGGCGCTTTGGAAGGCATAGAAGACGAAAAAGTAGGAACCCAAACCCATTACACCAATCCGGCCGATGTTGTTCGATTCGTGGAACAGACCGGTGTGGATTCTTTGGCTATATCAATCGGCACCAGCCATGGCGCCTATAAGATGAAGTCTCCGGCGGATACCTTGCGATTCGACATATTGGAAGAAATCGCCGACGCGCTGCCTCATTTCCCGCTGGTTCTGCATGGCGCCTCAAGCGTTCCTGAAAACCTGGTGGCCGAAATCAATAAATACGGCGGCGATATAAAAGGCGCCCGCGGCATTCCAGTCCAGCAATTGGTTCGCGCCCGTCAGATGAACATATGCAAGATTAATGTGGATTCGGATTTCCGGCTGGCATTTACGGCCGGCGTGCGGCGCGCGCTTGCCGAACATCCCGAAGCGTTCGACCCGCGCGTTTATCTCTCCGCCGCGCGCGATATGATAAAAGAATTATGTAAAGATAAGAATATTAATGTAATGGGCAGCGCGGGGAAAATTTAATAAACTTTACACGCTTTCAGAAACAGCCTGGTGGGCAAGCCGAAGTCTTTTATAAAATGCTCGTAAACTCTTTGTTGGTCGGCCGCGGCCAGCGGTGTTTTCTGATATATCCCGGGAATTTTATAAACCTCTCTAAAAAGGACCGGGTTTTCTTTCCACACGAATCCTATATATTTTTTTGCTGCCTTGCCGTACTGCGCCAGAACACTGTCGGCCTGCTCTTTCGATTCAAAGCCGCCGCTTTGCAGGCCCCGGAAGTTTTCGTAAAATTCCAAATTCGCATCTATGTATCTTGTGTCGATGCCGTTCAAGAAATTCCCGCCGCACCCATGAATATCATAAACGACTTTCTGCATCGACTGGTTTATGCCCCCATTCGGACATGCGAAAAACCCAAGGAACCGCAACTCCGGACGGATATAAAACTCTTCCAACGTTTCGGTATAAGCGCTTAACACCGCATGTTTTGCATCTACTTGCCCATTGGCATCCAGGCGACCGTAACTGTTCCGTTTGGAATGTTTTATTGTGTCGCCCGCGGCTTCATCGATTTTTATACAGGAAAAATCATATCCCCCATCGCGTTTTCGATAATCAATAAATACCGCGCATACATAATGACCCTCCGGCGGGGTCGGGACAGATAAATTGTTTTTATGCGGGTTCGGCAAAGGAATCAATCCGTCCACGATCAGTCTGGCCTTTAAATCATACCACGCCATTACTTCTTTATACGACCTTTTAGCGCGAATTTCACCAGGAGTGACGCCATCCGTATTATCTACAATCCCATAATGGCTGCCGACCGCGTACAAATAGCAATTGCCAAAAATGCGGAGTCTTTCATCATTATAAAAATCAAGATCAATCGGGTTCATAGCCCGATCAGCATACACCACTTATTATATTTGTCAAGACGATTATGGCATTACAAAATGCCGGCGAAAGCTTCCGCTACAATTTTTTTTGCTGCACTCAGGGTTGTATGAAGCTGCGCCCCCGCGGCCAAGTCATGCCCTCCCCCGCCGAAACTTTCTGCTATTTCCCTGATTGGAATCTCGCGCGACCGCAAGGAAACCCTTATGTTTTCAGGATGAGCTTCCTTTAATATCGCGACGCATTCCACGTTCTTTATCCGACGCAGAAACAGCACGATTTCCGTCTCCCCGGAATCAAGGTTTTTATAAAGAGCTTTTGGAAAAACCGCAACGGCCAACCGCCCGTGATAAAAGAATTCCGCGTCCCGCAAAACCTCGGCCTGGGCCATAATATCATCGCGCGTGGCAATGCCGACGCTTTCGGAAATTCGTCGCGGCTCTGCGCCCAAATCCACCAACGCTGCCGCTGTACGCAATGTCTGCCCTTTGTCCAGAAACGAAAATCTGAAAGTATCGCAGTAAATCCCGGAATAAAGGCAAGTCGCAGCTGACGCGCTGATTTTCCACCCCGCTTCGCGGGCGATCTCATAAACTATTTCACAGGTCGACGCGCCGATATCCACGATATCTATATCCGCCGAAATATCCGCGGTTTTATGATGGTCGATTCTTGCCGTGACGACGGCCTCGTCAAAAAACTTTTGCTGCAAGGCGTCCAGCTGAATGGCAGAGCCCGTATCGACAACAATAACCAAGTCGTATTTCTTACCGGGCAATTTCTCGGCATAAACAAAGTTTTCACGACCGGGCAAAAAATCAAAATATATCGGCAGGTTTCCATCGTAAATGACGTCCGCCGTTCGAGCGAAATTGTCGGCGATCAGAAAGCGCAAAGCCAAAACTGCGCCAGTGGCATCGCCATCAGGATTCTTATGCCCGAAAATCAGGATAGACTTCGCAGCGGATATTTTAGCAACCAACAAATCAATTTGTTTCATAACTTCGCCCTTTTTATCATGGCAATTGCGTCTTGAAGTATTATCGCGGCCGCATGCTTGTCCAGAAGCTTGGCATGAGGATTCCTTTCGTTCGCCTCCCAGCTAGAAAATCTTTCGTCGATCAATCCTATTGGCACCCCACTTCGCCCTTCGGGCTTCGAGGGGCAGGCCGCGACCGCTGCCGCCAATTTTTCGGCGAATTTCCGTACCGCCCGCGTAGTATCCGAATCGGTGCCGTCCTCGTGAGTAGGCAAGCCCAAAACAATCCCCACAATTTTTTCGGAAACAATTATTTCAATAATCCTTTCCATTACAGCTTCGCTTGGCACATTTTCGCGCGGAAATGCGAAATCCCGCAGATCGTCGGACACGGCAAGCCCCATGCGTTTCGATCCCCAATCTATGCCCAAAAGGTGCCCGGCGGGGGGTATCGCAGCGATAAAATCCTTGAAATCCGTCAATATCATAGTATGATTATACGAAATTATCGTGCAAGTGCAAGTGGTTCGTGCAAGTGCAGGTGAGTTAGTGCAGCAATATATGTTGTCCTTTATAATGGACAATGTTATTCATATTCTCTAAACCACCTTGCACCTGCACCTGCACTTGCACCTGCACGGCGAGCAAAGCGAGCATAACAATGTCATTTACTAAACAACAACTTCAGAAATTCGCGCATCTTATCAGGCTGGATGTCAGCGACGAAAAGCTTAACGAAATGAAAATCGACGGAGTTATCGACTGGCTGGATAAGCTGCAAAAGATTGATACCTCGGGCGTCACGCCGATGCTGACCCCGGCCGAGCACTTGTCCGCCGGAGCCTTGGCGAAGGAGGATGCCCTGCCCCTGCGCGACGACGTGGTGACGGACGGAAACATCCGCGACGCGGTACTGGCGAACGTGCCGGACGATGCGGGCAAAACCCGCGGATACTTTTCCGTGCCGAAAGTAATTGACGAGGATTAAAATGATTGATTTAACATTAACCCAAGCTCTAAAAAAACTCCAAAGCCGTGAAATCTCCGCGACAGAGCTTACGCGCGCTTATCTGGACCGGATTGAAAAATTCGGGAAAGAATTAAATTGCTATATCACCGTCACGCCCGAACGCGCTTTGGCGGACGCCGCGGAAAGCGACCGGCGCTATGCGAACGGCACTGCGCGGCCGCTGGAAGGAATTCCTTTGGGGATGAAAGATTTGTTCTCGACCAAGGGAATCCGCACGACTGCGGCCAGCCGCATATTGGAAAACTTTATTCCCGAATACGAATCAACAGTATCGCAGAAACTGGCCGACGCAGGATGCGTATTATTGGGCAAATTAAACTTGGACGAGTTCGCAATGGGTTCCACCGGCACGACCAGCTACTTCGGCCCGGCGATAAGCCCATGGAAATTGTCAGAAAAATTAACCCCCGGCGGCAGCAGCAGCGGCCCGACCTCTGCGGTCGCATCCGGATTGGCGCTGATCGCGACCGGAACTGATACAGGCGGGAGCATCAGATTCCCGGCGGCAATTACGGGTCTTGTCGGAATGAAGCCTACCTATGGATTGTGCTCGCGCTGGGGCTGCGTTGCGTTCGCCAGCAGCTTGGATCATCCCGGCCCGATTGCGCGGACAGTGGATGATGCAGCATTGATGCTGTCGGTGATGGCGGGACATGATCCGAAAGAAAGCACCAGCGCATCGCAGGCGGACGAGATTGCGGCCTCATTAAAGGCTCCTTTGACCCCGTTGCCGTTAAAAGGTTTGAAGATTGGCGTTGTAAAAGAATTCAATGATGTAGAGATTTGCGAAGATATGAAATCTCTGTGGATGGATCGTATAAAGGACTTGAAAGATTCGGGCGCGGAAATTATCGAGGTTTCAATTCCGAATATCATCGACGGGCTTGCAGTGTATTATGTCATAGGTCCGGCCGAGGCATCCAGCAACCTTGCGCGATACGACGGAATGAGATACGGCCTGCGCGTCCCGGGCAAGGACCTGGTCGATACTTACAAGAAAACGCGCACGGCAGGATTTGGCGAAGAAGTCCAGCGTCGCATAATCGTTGGTACAGCGGTGCTGTCTTCCGAATCGTACGAAGTCTATTTTATGCAGGCCGCAAAGGTGCGGCGCATGATAGCGGACAGCTTTGACGCGGCGTTCGGGCAATGCGACCTTATGCTGTGCCCGGTCAGCGCGGGCCCGGCATTTCCGGTGGCGAATAAACTGACGCCATTGGAAGATTATGCTTTGGATTTATTTACTGGGGCGATGAACTTGACCGGCTTGCCCGCGTGCGCCGTGCCTGCGGGACTGACCAAGGATGGCCTGCCCTTGGGCGTGCAAGTCGTGGGGCGCAAGTTCGACGACCTGCGCGTGCTGCAACTTGCAAAGCATCTGGAAACATTTACCGCGCTGGATAACAGACCGACAACAGTTATGGGGGAATAAGATGAGAACCGCAATAATCGTTCATGGTATTGTCGACAACCGCGAAGAGTACGAAAAAGAACACAAAATGGGCTATGTGCCGGAATCCCATGCGCATTGGTTTCCTTGGCTTGCCGGACAGCTTACAGTTAATCGCGATATTTTGACCCAGTGTGTTGAAATGCCTCATCCGTACAAGACGGACATGAAGTACGACGAATGGGCCCAGACTTTTGAAAACTTTAAAATCAATAATGACACTATTTTAATCGGGCATTCCGCAGGCTGCGGATTCTTGCTGAAATATCTGGCAACACATCCTGAAATGCGCGCGGGACAGTTGATACTGGTCGCGCCGTTTGTTGATCCGGATAATACGACTAATAATTTTATGAAGGACTGGGACAGCGACCCCGGTTTGCCCAAGCGCATCGGCGCGGCGCCGGGCGGGCTTGACAAAACGGCGGGGGGGGTAGAAATCCTTTACTCGACGGATGACATGTCCACAATAACAGAATCTGTGCGACAGGTTCGCGAAAAATACGGATTCGAGCCAAATGTACGATTTCATGAATTCACCGACAAGGACCATTTTTGCTTTTCCGACATCGGCCCCGAATTCCCGGAATTGCTGGAGATAATAAAATGACAGAAATGCTTGATGTTTATGATGCGAATAGAAAACTGCTTGGCACGGCGGACAGGAACGTAGTTCATGCGACTGGCCTGTGGCACAAGACCGTTCACTGCTGGCTGGTCTGGCAAGGCAAGATGCTGTTTCAGCGTCGCGCGCGCGCGCTTGATAACAACCCGGGAAAGCTTTACACCACGGCCAGCGGGCATGTCAGCGCGGGCGAAAGTCTGGAAGACGCTTTCCGGCGCGAAGTCGCCCAAGAAATCGGCCTCAAGCCGGACAGCGAAAAAGCCTCGGCTCCGCATCACTTGCATGAAACGGTTTGGATTGCTGATATTACGAAAACCGACGGCAAGCTATTCTGCGACCGGGTGTTCGCGAATGTCTATTACGCCGTATATAGCGGCGAATTGTCGGATTTTAAATTCACCGACGGCGAGGTCGACGGCATAGTCGCGATAGACTTGGAAAAATTTATCGAGTTTTCGCATAGCCCGCGCGGGCAAATATCGGCGCTGGAATTCGACGGGGCCCAGATACGCGAAATTACCCTCGGCGAAAATGAGTTCGTCATCAACGCGGGCGAAGACATCTATAACAAATACGGCCAAAAGGCCGAGCAGATATTGATGGGGTTGGCGCAATGACCGATAAAAAACCATTACTCGTTTGGTTCTGCGGATTTTGTTACGACCACACGCGGGATACAAAATTTAGAACAGAATTAGTCAATGCCTTGGACGTGCATCTGCTGAACGTCGACGCGCCGCATCCGGGCGAGCGGCCGCGCGGCGGATTCATGTGGCACTCTATACCGACAGACCACAAGGCGACTTTGGAGGCTATCAAGAAAGCGCTTCCCCAGTTGAAAGTATCCGCAAAGCATATAATTACTCAGGTTGAAAAAGAACTGGCGCGGCTGGGGCTGCGGTGGTCCGACGTTATTCTTGCGGGACATTCCCAAGGCGCCGACCAAGCGGCGCGCATAGCGCTGCAGCATCAGCCGGTCAAATGCGTGATCTCGCTATGCGGCGAAGACCCGGCATACTTGATCCAGCGGGATATAAAATTTAAAAGCACGCCGATCATCTGGGTTGCGGGTATCGGCGATACCATCCTGCCGAAAGAATACGCCGACTGTTGGAAAGTCTATAAGGCGGCGGGCGTGCCGGTTGCATATCTTGAAACCGAGTGCCGCGTGAACGGGCACGACTATCCGTACGAAAGCATCATTCCGGAAATAGTGAAGAAATTCGAAGAAATAAAGGCAAAGGCAAAATGACATACACAATAAAAGGCAAGACGGGGGATTGGGAGTTAGTGATTGGGTTGGAGACTCATATAGAGGTCCTGTCGCACAGCAAATTGTTCAGCGGCGCATCGGCTGATTATAATCCGGGGGTAGCCGCTAATACTCAGGTCTCGATGATTGATGCCGCTATGCCGGGAATGCTGCCCGTTCTAAATGCTGAGTGCGTGAATCAGGCGATTCGGTTTGGGCTGGCCATAAATGCGGAAATCTCGCGTACCTCAAAGTTCGCGCGCAAGCAGTACTTTTATCCCGACTTGCCCCAGGGTTATCAGATTTCTCAACCCGCCGAAGAACCGCCCGTGGTAGGGCGCGGTTGGATTGAAATCATATCGGATGACGGCGCGCCGAAAAAGATTTTAATTGAACGCGCGCATATGGAGCAAGACGCCGGAAAAAGTTTTCATGACAAGCATCCCTCGAAAACTTTCGTTGATCTGAATCGCTCGGGCGTTATGTTATTGGAAATCGTTACATTTTTAGATATTAAAAATCCGGAGAATAATGGGTATATTACCAGCCCTGATGAAGCGGAAAGATACTTGCGCCAAATCCGCGAAATCGCCCGCGCAACCGGTGTCAGCAACGCGAATATGGAAGAAGGCAGTATGCGCTGCGACGTAAATGTGTCTGTGCGCAAGGTCGGCGAGACAAAATTCCGCACGCGCACTGAAACAAAAAATATGGTGTCGTTCAAGTTCATAAAAACCGCAATCGAATATGAAGCACGCCGGCAAATCGAAATATACGAATCGGGCGGAGAGGTCTCGCAAGATACTATGCGCTATAATCAAGACTCCGGCACGACCAGCGTGATGCGCAGTAAGGAAGACGCTTTGGACTATCGGTATTTTCCGGATCCAGATTTGCTGCCGCTGATTATCACAGACGAACAGATTGAAAAAATCCGAAGCGAAATGCCGGAATTGCCCGCCGCGCGCCGCGCGCGATATATGGGCGATCTGGGGCTCTCTGAATACGACGCCGGACGTCTGACCGAATCGGTGGAAATTTCCAAGTGGTTTGAATCTGCGATGGGAGATAAGCCTGCCCGCGCAAAATCGGTTGCCAACTGGATGATTTCGGAATTGTTCGCTCACCCTGAGTTTGAAATGAAGCCCGCGGACTTGGCCGAACTGGTCGATATGATTGCGGCCGGCGAAATCAGCGGCAAGATAGCAAAAGATATTTTCATAAAAATGCTGGACGGAGAATCCGGCGCCCCGCGCGAGATTGCCGAACGCCATGGATTAAAGCAAGTTAATGACACCAGCGCGATTGAAAAAGCGGTTGCGGAAGTTTTGGCTGCGAACGCGGCACAAGTCGCAGAGTATAAATCGGGCAAAGTTGGACTCATGGGATTTTTTGTCGGCGCGGTTATGAAAGCCACAAACGGCAAAGCCAACCCCGCCGCGGTGAATGAGATTTTGAGAGAGAAGCTAAACTAAAAGGAAAAGGCTATGTCCAGTTTTCGTATATTAAACGTGACCCGCACATTTGAAATGAACAATCCCGGCGCGGGACGTCATGGCGGACCCGATCCGGAATATCCCCTTAATCAAATCCATTGCACCGATTACGCGGATGAATTCCCATATGATCACCGAGGGAGGTCTTCGACTGCAAATGCGGCTTCATTTGATAAAGCCGAAATATTAGGTTATTTTAACATTGAAGCCAAAGGTGATGATTTCTTTACTCTCACCCGCCAAAACAGTAAAAAACATCAAATGTAAACTTACTTAACCGGGGGGACAAGCGGGAGAAACTAAAACAAAAGGAATCAAAATGAGCGAACAAGATAAAGCCAATAGAGCGTTTGAATATCAATTCGGATCGGAGACATATAACAGAACCCGTCGGCAAAATTCAATGTCTTGCAATGATTTTTCTAATCCGCATGCAATTCCGCCTGCGCGTTTCTCTGAGACTCTGACAGAGCTTCTTAATTGTGACCCTGAAAACCACTCTCGTCCGGAAGACCCGGTAAATCAACAGATTGACAGTCGCCATCAGCGTGCCGAAGAACAAATTAAACGCAAGCGGAAAGAATTGGCTGCTGATCCAAATGTCCCAGAAATAGAAGTTACATTCGATAAGGATTTGGAAATTCATATTAAAAAAGAGGAAAGCAAAGCGAAACTGAGCCCTGAAATATTCAACTATGAATTATATGTTAGCTCATGGAATTCCATTACCGGTCAGAGTTTCTATACGGTCAAAATCCCGACAGAAGCGGAAGCCTTAGCAGACACGCACGAGAATGCCAAAGAAACAACCGGCAAGAAAAGACGCAAAGTTACCGCCAAGACGCAGAATAAGTAAATGCGGAATTTTTATATCAAAACTTTCGGCTGTCAAATGAATGTCTATGACGGGCAGCGAATAGAGTCTATGCTGCGCGGGCGCGGAATGATGCCGGTAGCGGACATCGCCTTGGCGGATCTGATTGTTCTGAACACCTGCGCCGTCCGCGAGAAAGCATCCAACAAGGTCTTCAGCGAGCTGGGCCGCATCCGCGATCGGAAAAAACCGGACGCCCTGTTCGGCATAGTCGGCTGCGTCGCGCGCGAGGAAGGCGCGAACGCTTTCCGCAGAATGAAGGAATTGAACTTTGTCCTGGGACCGCAATCGTACCATAAGCTGCCCGAAATTCTGGATAATCCCGACGCCAGGTTGCTGAACGTGGACCTGTCGGGCTTGGAAAAGTTCGACGCCCTGCCCCCTATGAACGACTCGCCGGCGGTCGCTTACATCCCCATCCAGGAAGGCTGCGACCATTGCTGCACCTATTGCATAGTGCCATATACCCGCGGGCGGGAATTATCGCGCGACACGGGCGACGTGATGCGCGATGTCCGCGCGGCGGCCGAATCGGGCGCAGTCGAAATCTGCTTTCTTGGCCAGAATGTAAACGGGTATAAAAACTCTCTTGCCGCCCTTATAACGGAGACCGCAAAACTCGAATCGGTAAAACGAATCAGATTCACCAGCAGTTATCCCACCGAAATGACTGACGATTTAATCGCGCTGTTCGGAACAGAGCCCAAGCTTCTGCCGTTTTTAAATATGCCTATACAAAGCGGCAGCCCTGATGTATTGACAAGAATGAACCGTCCGTACGGCTTGGGTCTATATATAGGTATCGTGGAAAAACTGCGGGCTATGCGTCCTGATATTCAAATCTCGTCCGATTTTATAGTCGGCTTCCCTGGGGAAACTGACGAGGATTTTGAAATGACTTGCGATATCGCGCGCCGAATCGGATATATAAATTCTTATTCGTTCAAATATTCGCCGCGCCCGCATACTGCCGCCGCGCTGATGAAAGACCAGATTCCGGAAAACATAAAAAAGCAGCGCTTGAAAATCCTGGACGACATCCTGACCGAGAACAACCGCGCGTTTAACGAAAGCTGTGTCGGTCTAACCCTGCCCTGTCTGGTCGAAGGGCCCGACAAGACCGGCAAACATCTGCTTGCGCGCACGCCATGGATGCAGCAGGTTATTGTTTCGCCTTCGGCGAAACAAAGAGTAGAAGAGTATAAGAGTAAAAGAGTAGAACACAAAACTATACTCTCCTACTCTCCTACTCTCTTACTCTCTATTCGCATCACCAATGCGAATAAATGCTCCCTTCGCGGGGAGATTGTTAAAAGTTAAATTTGGCCGTTACCGAGAATTTGTATGCCATGCCGATCGCGTCGCGAATTGCGGCGGCGCTGAATTCCGTGCCCGCCCCATCCGCGACCGACCAAGTAGCGAACTTCGCGCCGGCTATAAATACCGAATCGGTTGCCGCGGACGCAAAAATTCCATAATCGTATTTTATGCCCAGAACTTCGGTCGCAAATCCTGCTTTGCTTCCCGCTTGGATATAAAAATCGGTTTCGGATTGATAAAGGACATCCTGGCGTCCCACGCCGGCTCCGGCAAAAGGCGCGAGATAAAATTCGCCATCGCGGAAATTTATCCCGCTGTCCGCCGAGAAATACATCGCATTGCCCCGAGGATCGTAAACCGCGCCGCCGTCGTCGAAAATTCCGTCCGTGCGAAATTTCGCTTCGCTGTACCCCGCAGTTGCCCCACACCACAAGGATTCGCCATTCCAATATGCGGATAAATTCCCGCCATAGAAATCTCCGCTGAATTCATCGACGCTGTTCGCGACGGAAAGCTTTCCGCCCATTACGGCAGCCATGATTGTGAAATCATCAAGTTTTATGCCAAGGCCGATTTTCCCGGCATACAGATTCATCCCGCCGCCGAAGATATAAACCGGCTCGAACAACATATCGCCGACATGCCCGGATGTCGGCACGGTTTCCAATCTGTTAAAGAGCAACACGGGGCGAATTAGATTTATCGGATTAAACGCGACGGAATTATTCATGACATTGTTGATGCCGCGCATGGTTTCCTGCGAATCCAGCGCGGCCAACATGCGGCTGTTCGGATTTGCGGCCCTGACCGAGTTAAGAAATTTTCCGCGCAGCGACGCCGGGCCAAGTATTTTCAAATAATCCGTTTCGCGCAATATGTCCAGGATTATGCTGTTACCATCGCGCCTGGCCGCTCCGTAGTGCAGATTGCCAACATCCGCGCCCACAATATTTATCGCGCCGCCCTCAAGCACATTGTCCAACAGCAGCATACCTTTGGAAACCGACAAGTTCGCAAGATCAATCCAAACCTCGCCTTCTATTTCAATCCGCGGAGGAACCCCGCGCATCGCAGGCCCGCCGAGAGTAATAGTTGCTCCATCAAGAATTATCTTGTCCGCGCCCGAGCCGACACGCATTATCTCCGAAAGACTCAGCGCTTCTCCGCCTTGGACCAGTACGGTAAAGCTTCCGCCGTTCACCAAGGAAAGCCTGTTCAAATCCGCTCCGGACGTTATCATCTGGACCAGAGCGGAATCCTCGCCGAAATAAATTTCTCCGGAAAATGTCCCGCTGTTTTTGAAATATAATTTGCAGTTGTCTTCTATAAAAATGCTACTGGAGATTTCGCCGTAATTTTCAAGTTTCAAGGTATCCCGGATATTCAGGCTGTCGAATTCCACGACCGAGTTTTTCAAAACTTCCGAATTTTCATAGAGACTATAATCAGGCCCGTTGTGGACGCCTGTGAAAACTTCGGCACGGGCTGCGTTATGAGCGAACGCCAGCACGAATGCCGCCAAGATTCTTAACTCCCTCTCCATAGCTAGGAATTCTATCCGTCAAAAAATATCCTCGCAACAAGATTTTTCAAGACTCGCCAAAAAATAAAACCGCCTTTGGGCGGTTTGATTTTTTGGCCTGCCACCCATAGCCTTGGCGAAGGGTGGTGGGGTTGCAGGGACTCGAACCCTGGACCCAGTGATTAAGAGTCACTTGCTCTACCAACTGAGCTACAACCCCCAAAACCCGGCAATTATAGCCAAAAAACTCCGACACGCAAGATAAAAATTGACTTTTTTGCCATTTTTTGATATACTTCAATCCTAACCCGTCGGAACTCCGGCGGCTTTTTTTATGCATAAAAAAGGAAATCATCATGAACGAGATATCACCCCAGGACAAGGCGCTGATCGCGAACGCCTTGCTGCGCTTGGTCGGCGAAGAAGCGCTGACCGGGTTGGAAAAACGCGACATTCTGCACGAAATTACGCGCATGCTCACCGGCTTTAACATCGCCGACATCGCGAGCGAGACAAGCAATCGCCGCAGGCTGCTGCTTAAAAGAATCAATTCCGGCGATATTTACGCAGGTCTGGCCGGAGAAATCGCAATGGATATGGAGGCGAAGACCCTTCGCATCTTCGACGGCGAAACCGAGGAAGGCATTCTGCTCGGCGCCGGAGGCAGCACTCCGGTTGGAACCTATGTTACGGAAACGGATATCGATAACCTGCTGGCGGGCATGGATTATGTCGTGCAGACCCATCGCGCGAACGACGGCAGCGTTTGGTACCGCAAGTACAAATCCGGTTGGATCGAGCAAGGGGGCATACTCGCCCGCGGCAGCAACCTGTCGGCCGGCGCCCATTGGGTAGGAAACATCAATTTGCCTGTCCCGATGACGGATAACAATTATTCGGCGCAGATTTTGTCGGCCTGCTCGGGATTAACTACAAGCGGATCCGAGCTGCAAATGCTGGCGGAATATACGACCGCATCCATAATATGCTTCGATATGTACAACCGAGCGTCGGCCAACGCCATTACAATGCCCGCCCTTGTTTGGGAAGTAAAAGGCATCGCAGCGCAATCGTAAAGAAGCCGGGGATACCCCGGCTTTTTAACCTCTTGATTTTAAAATTATTGTAAAGAATCGGCCTTTCTTGCCCGCCCAGTTGCAATCGCATTCTTCCAGCATCATATCTTGTAGCTCCGACAGTTCCAGCGGCTTGCCCTCTTCGTTAAAAATATCAAACTTCTTAAATTCCGGCATCAGTTTATTTACGACCCCACCCTTGTCTTCCCAGAAAGGCGGATGAAGCGACAGCAAAACGTTCAATCCCGGAAATTCCGACATATACGCCAAGCCGCGCGCGCATAATTGCTCGGCTCCTTCTATATCTATCTTCACGATGCTGGTATCGGCCAGATCCTTGGATTTCAAATATTCCACAATATCAGTGGTCAGAACTTTCACGCCGCCGCCGGCATTCATGGATTTAGTGCTGGAATCGGGATGGCTTTCGTCCGTCAGGCCGAACTCCACCACATCGCCGGTTTTATCGGATACGCAGATATTCTGCATCCGAACCTTGTCCTGAGCATAGTTCTGCATAGCGTTTATCTTCATCGTCTGAAAGTTCGCCGGATCCCCCTCGACCACATGAACGGCGCGCGGATTCAGCGAATAAGCGATAAGCATAGTCGGCCCGATCCATCCGCCGATGTCGATAACATCTTTATCCGGGCGGACATGCTTTTTATAAAACTCGAAAGTCCCGGGCTCCCATTGCTTTGTGTTGAAGATATGCCAAAAGTCGGTATCTCCGATTTGCAGCGGGACCACATCGAAAGACATTCCGTTGACGATGGCGACAGTGACGGGCGCCGCGGCATCGTCCTTTGGGGGCAAGCGGGATGGGCGCAATTTCTCGCGCAATGCGTGCCGCGCGGCCTTTCCCGGTATCAGCCCGCAAATTACGTTAGCCGAAAATTTATCCATTCAATCCCCCTTTATTTTTTCATATTGAATTTTTCGCGAATTCTTAAAACAGGCAGCGCGTTGAAAAGATACCACCAGCCTCTCGCCTTTTTCCTGACAAGTTTCAAAACCGGAATAAATCCGAAAAGCCTGAAATATTTAGTATGAACCAGAAATTCCGCGCGGCGCAAGTAAAGCGCCGGATACTTGTTTTCCACGAACAGCTTTACCTCGAAATCTTTATTTTTCATGCGTTTTTCCTGGCGGTGGCTTGTATTGCCATGGAAATTTCTGTACCGCAGCAGCACTTCCTGGATATTGTGAAATTCCGTGAATTCTATCAGCCTGCACCAAAGCATGTAATCTTCGCAAGGGCTGTACTTTTCCTCGTACCTGATGCCGTTATCGACAAGAATCGATTTGCGAATCATCGCCGCCGGATGGGCGATTATGCAGCCCGTCGTTATCAGATAAGTCTTTATCATCGCGTTTTCCTGCGGATGGTACGAAGTTATGAAATTCTTTGTACCAAAGTGCTCCAGCCAGCCGCTGACGACCCCTACATCGGGATTTGCGTCCAAGAATTCGGCTTGTTTGGCGAATCTGCCCGGCATCGAGATGTCGTCATGGTCGCAAACCGCCAGATATTCTCCGCGCGCCAGGGCAAGCAGCCTGTTGCGCGAAGCGGATATTCCCATGTTCCGCTCGTTCTGGTAATATCTGACGCGCGGATCGTCATAGGACTCCACTATATTTTTCAGTTCCTTGTTGTCGGGGGAATCGTTCAGAATGATAAGCTCGAAATCCCCGAGAGTCTGATTCAGGATGCTTTCCAACATCTCGCGCAGATGCTGCGGATCGGTATTGTAAATCGGCACAAGCGCGGATACTTTCATTTTTTTAACACCTTTAATTTCCTCAGTATTTTATACAGCCTCATACGCCAATGCTTGCGATGCAGCGCGGCCCAAAGCGGCTTATTGGCGCTTTCTATGCATTGGGTGTTGCGCGATTCATCCCGCGGCTTGATTCTGTAAAAGAACAATTCGTCCGGGATTCGAATCGCTTTCTTTCCGTCGTCCAAAAAGTTCAGCCAGAAATCGAAGTCCTCGAACCCTTTGTTAAAGGCGACATCGTACCCGCCGTATTTTTCCCAATACTTCCTCTCGTAAATAGAAGAGTTATGGATTCCGTTCCTGCCGCCGTACATGTTTTTGCGCGTGGGCGCGGGGAAATCAAAGCTTCCCGACTTCTCTCCGAAAAAGCGGCCGCCCGGACATACAACGGCATAATCACAGGACGTTATTATCTCATAAAGCCTTTCCAAACATCTCCGCGCTATTTTATCGTCGGAATCAAGGGGGAAAATATACTTGCCGCGTGACGCCTTGATGCCGTTATTTCGCGCCGTTATAACTCCGGAATTCAGCTGGCTTATTACTTTTATACGGGGATCGCGCGCGGCGTATCGTTTTGCAATTTCCAATGCGTCATCCGGGCTGCCGTCGTTTATTATTATCAGCTCCCAGTCTTGAAAAGTCTGATCTATGACGCTTTCTATGGCCTCGGATATATATTTCCCCGTATTATAAGCGGGCATTATTATAGAGATTTCAGGTGCCATTCATTCCCTCCTGTCCGCATATTTTCTGATGTAATATTTCAGCCTGATAAGGTGTTTTATCTTATCAAGCTTGTGCAAGTCCTTGGGCATCTTCAGCCATCCGACGCCGTCTATATCCGCGATCATGTTCGCAAACGCGCGCTTGATGGATTCGGGATATTTCCGGCGGCGTATGGCGCGCAGGAAATTCTTGGACTCTTTGAACAAGTGGTCGGTTATAAAGCGCGTTTCGGTTCCCGGCGCGTCCTTCCATACGTCGTATATGGCTCGGAAGACTTTGTTGTAATCGGAAAAGTTTTTCTCGCAAAATCGCTCGCGCGTGAACGACGCGCTGTTATAGCAGACGTAATTATAAAGCGGAGCGTTCAGAATCACGGTCTTGGGATTTTTATATAATATCTCCAGCACGAACGGGCTGTCCTCGTATCTTATGCCGGGTATGAACCTGGCATGGCCGATAACGCTGCGCCGCCACAGCTTGTTGCAACTGCTGTTGAGCGAGCCCTGCCCCCACTTCCAAACCGGATTGTCCGTCAGCTCTATCGGTATATCGTCGAAATTATCATATGCGACAACGCTGATTTTGTCACCGGGCTCCCACAGATATTTCATACGCCATCCGACTATGTCGGCATTATGCTTTTTGGCGAAATAAAGGGCTATCTCCAACACTTGCGGATGAATGGTATCGTCGGAATCCACAAACATGACGTAACCGCCGGAAACCACGCCCAGGCCTGTGTTGCGCGTGGCGCTTATGCCTTCGTTTTTTTCATGCTCCATCAGCTTGATGCGTGCATCCGCAGCGGCGTATTCGCGAGCTATGTCCCAACTGCCGTCGGTGCCGGCGTCGTTTATGCAGATGAGTTTGAAATCTTTGAACGACTGGCCCAAAACGGAGTCAAGGGAAGCCCGCAGGTATTTTTCTACATTATAGACAGGCATAATGACGGTAATTTCCGGGCACTTGCTCATTGTTATTCTCTCGTGCCAGGAATTTTATACTATTATTTATAATATTCAGTAGGTTTGTATACCTATTATCCGTTATCCGTTATCCGTTATCCGTTATTCGTTATTCGTTATTCGTTATTCATGAATCCCGAATTACGAATCGTTAATGGATGGCTTAGCAAAAATCATTGCCGTTCTAGTATACTAGAACGGCAATGATAAAATAGAATGTACATTATAATGGACATTGTAAGAGCGGAACATGTTTTCGCCCCTACGATTCACGAATAACGGATAACGATCACTTCAGCTCTTTCTGAGGATTATACGCCTTCGTGCCTTTGCGGATTTCAAAGTGCAATTGCGGCTCGACAACCTTCCCCGTGTTTCCGACAGTTCCGATTCTTTCGCCGATGGCTACTTTCGCGCCGCGCTGCACATGCATGATGTCAAGGTGAGCGTAAACCGTCATCCAACCGTTGGCATGCTGAACGATGACCAGGTTTCCCATTCCTTTCAGCTCGTTCCCGGCATAAGCCACGACGCCCGCTTCGGACGCCTTGACGACGGTGCCGATGGCAGCGCCTATATTTATCCCGTCGTTATAAAGGCCGTTCGCCTTGTATCCAAAGTCGGATAAGATCTTGCCGCGCACCGGCCAGGCGAATTTCATCTGCGCTTTGGCGGCAACCGCGGGCAAGGGTTTTGTCGGCGCGCTGGATATTTTCTTTTTCTCTTCGACTATTTTTGCGGCGTTTCTTCTCTGCCGCTGTTCCAACTCCTGCTTTTGTTTTTCTGCATCGATCCTTTTCTTTTCCGCTTCCTCTTTCTTCTTTGCCGCTTCCTTTTGCTGTTTTTCGGTTTCAGCTTTCTTGGCGGCTTCCTCGGCCTTCTTCTTCTCTTCTTCTATTTTTTTCTTTTCGGCTTCCAGTTTTTGTTTATCCGCCTCTATCTTCTTATTCTCGGCGTTCAGTTTTTCAAGTTCCCTCAAAGCATCCTCGTTCTGTTTGGCGCTTTGCGCGGGCGACGCGGCATCGGAGGTTGCGACAATCTTCGCGGGCAAGCGAAGCTTTTGCCCCACATTCAGCGCATAAGGCGCGGATAAATTATTTTCCGTCGCCAGAGAGTTCAAATCCACCGAATACGCGCGGCTGATGGAATACAGAGTGTCGCCGGCAACTATGGTATGCATGCGCGCGCTCGGCAGCTTTAATTTCTGGCCGACCGAAATCGCATAAGGCGCGGCCAATGCGTTCGCGTCGACAAAATCGCGCAGGGGGACATCGTGCTTTTTCGAGAGGGAATAAACGGTGTCGCCTTTTGCGACAATTATATCGCCGTTTGCGGGCGCGACGATTTCTGGCTTCGCGTCGTTCTTTGCGGCGCGAGCCGGAACCAGCAAGACATCGTCAGGCTCGGGCGGCGGCGCAGCTGCGGGTGCAGGTACGGGTTCCGGTTTGGGTTCGGGCTTTGGTTCGGGTTTCAGTTCGGGCGCCGCAACTTTGGGCTCCGGCTTTGCTTGCACCTGTACGGGCATCACATAATCGTTTTTACTAGAACGTTGGATATAATCATCCCCAGCCTCTATCTGAATATACTCGTCCGTGCTGATGCTATTGCCGTATTCAAAGGCTTTGTTTTCAACCGGAACTGGTTGCGAATAAGACTCGCCGCCGGCAATTCTCTCGTGCAAGTCACATGCGCCAAGGGCGCATAAGGCACAGAGCATAGAGCACAGAGCATAGATTTCTTTCATACTGTTGGAATTATATCATAAATCGAGTAATAAATAAACGCCGCAAAGCGGCGTTATCTGTGCTCTATGCTCTGTGCTCTGTGCTCTTTCTTCATGAACAGCACGGCGATTTCGAACAAAGCCCAAAGCGGCAGCGCAAGCATAATCTGCAAAACAATATCCGGCGGGGTCAATATAGCGCCGACGATGAAAAAACCGACTATGGCATACCGGCGGGACTTGACTACCGCCGCTCTGGACAGTATGCCTATTCTGTTCAGCAACACCAGAACCAGCGGCAGTTGAAACGCCAATCCGAATATCTTCAACAGGCCGACCACGAAAGACAAATAGCTGCCGGCAACCGGCAGGAAAGTCGCGGGCACGGGCGCAGCTTCGTTCATTTCTACGAAAAATCCGAATACTACCGGAAACATAAAATAATAAGCGAACGCCGCGCCCAAAAGGAATAAAACGGGCGACAGGATAAGTATCGGCGCGACAAGCTGCTTTTCCGGCTTATGTAATCCGGGCGCGACGAACGCCCAAATATGCCAAAGCAATACGGGGACTGTCGCGAATATGGCGAATAATGTCGCAAGCGAGAATTGTATGAACAGCCCGTCGGTGACATTCGTATAAAGCATCTTGCCACCATCGCTCCAAACGGAAAGCAGCGGCCTTGTCAGAAACTCTTGAATATAAGGCGCCAGGAACCATCCCAAACCGAACGCGGCGCAAAACCAGACAAGGCACCAAATCAACCGCCGGCGCAGTTCCACGAAATGCTGAAGAAGCGTCATTTTCGCTTCGCTCATTTTTTAACCCTTTTTTTTGGTTTCTTGCTTTTTGCCGGCGTCGCAAATGCGGACATTACATCGTCGGTCGTTTTCTTTACGATTTCGTCTATGGGCAATTCGCGCTCTACCTGATCTTTTATCTGCTCGGTCGCATCGGTGATTTTCCAAATCAGTTCGCGGATGACTTTGACCAGCTTTGCAAGCGCACGAAAAACCTCGGGCCAGTTCTTTGCCGGTATCACCGCCATGGCCACGACCGCTATCACTAAAAATTCCGCCAAACTAATACCGAACATTCAAATCTTCTCCAATACAAACTATAATACCGCGGCGCGGCGCCGCCCAAACATTTTCTTACTTTTTTATAAACAGACCCGGGTCGATTGCCGTCTGATTGTGATACAGCCCCAGGTGCAGGTGAGCGCCTGACGCGCGTCCCGTATTGCCCACTTTACCAATTATTTTCGCGATATCAACCTTGTCGCCAACTTTTGCACTTATTTCCGACAAATGCAAATAAGCCGACACAACGCCATGCCCGTGCGAGACTAGAACTATATTGCCGTTCATGTAATGCTCTTCAGCTAAAATCACCGAACCGCTCGCAATCGAGTACACCGGCGTTCCCGCAGGCGCAGCGAAATCAAGCCCGTTATGAGGCGATTTCGGTTCGCCGTTGAATACGCGGCGCGAGCCGTAAATCCCGGATATCTCAAACTTCTTTAAATTTTCCGGCAGCGAAAATTCCATAAAATAAAGCATGGCGTCTTTGCCCGCGCCGGCGCGGGCGGCTTTTACGGCCGCCGCCTCACGCTCGGTCCGTTTTTCTATCTCAGGCGGATATTTTACGAACTTGTCGGGAACATTGACTTTCTGTTCTTGATATTTTCTTTGCATGATCGGATAAGCATAAGTCTGGCAATTTTTATTCTTGCAGAATTTTAGCTTCAAGGTATCCGAAGCATCGCGCCCCAAACCGATTACGAAAACCCCGTCATTGGAGATTCTTGCGTCGCCTGCAAAAACATCCCAATCATCGGCCTGGCCGTAAATCATTCCGCCCTGCTGCGCCACGCCGCAAAGTATAGGAGCGTCTTTTTCAATTCCCGAAATATCGCAGACTTTTTCGGGCGCCGAATTCCCCAACCCCGCGCCAGCGTGCATGCACAGCAAAAGGCAAATTAAAAAATTCCGGTTCAGATTTTTCATTTAATCTATTTTAACTGACGATTTTTTGCGCCAATCAATATATGCGGACGAATTATTGTAAATATATATAAATGACCGCAAGAAAAACAGATAAGAGCCTGTCATCCAAAACAATACTAAACTGCCAAGATCCCCGGAAAGCCACAAAACCCAAGCATCCGTTTTTTTTCTTATCATAGAAATAAAGCCAAATAAGCCGAAAAATACCAACATCCAATCCAGAATGCCGATTGCTCCAGCATTGTATCGCCAAATTATTATTACTAAACTCATCAGTATAACAAACGCCCACCAAATTGGTCTCGCGAAAGATGGCTGAATAACCTTTCTTGTTTTTTTATCCGGCCGTATCCAGAAATAAAAACTGACCACGGCAATAATTGCGAAAACAATACCTGACACAGTTTGCCCAAACAAGCCGATTTTCAGGAAATATATTATGGAAAATATATTCGATGTAAGCATGGCAATATATCCGGCGGGCCACTCGCGCTTCAATAGCATTATGGATATTATTCCAAACAAAACGGACAAATATTCCCAAACCGACGTATGTGCGATGCCGGTTGCGTTCATTGCGACATATGCGAGCGAAAATAAAACCGGCCCGACAAACAGATCAATATTCTTCTTTAAAAAATCATTCATAATAGCTATCGCCGCCGGAGGTGGTCACCGTTTTGTGCCTCTGAATCTGGAAATAATTTTTCGCGAAATCCGTCTTGGTCTTCAGCCCCAAGAATTTCACATCGGTCTTCACGCCGGTCGCATCAAGCACAGTCCAAGAGTTCAACCGCACAGGCGAGTTATCGAAAACCACATTCATATTGCCAAGCCCCTCGCTGCCCTTGATATGCATCTTCAGCGAAAAAGTATCCTTTCCGGCGTCAGTTTCGGTTACAACGATATCCGCCGTTCTTAAATCTATATTCTTGCGCACAAGAATTCCCGCGGGAGTGCTTGTCAGCGGCACGGTTGTGATCTGATCCAATGATTTATCAAAGAAATACAAATCCTTGCCGTCGGAGATTAATTGCACGGGGGCCTTTTTATAGTCCAGCCTTACGCGCCCGGGACGCAGCATCGCGAAAGTCCCGCTATCGGTCTTTCCGCTCGACACCTGCGAAAACTCGCCCGCCAATCCGGTAATTGAGTTCAGATAAGTCTCGGCTTTTTTCACCAGCGCATCATCCACCGCTGCGTTCGCTTCGCTAGTGTATATTGAATAGTGTATAGTGAATAGTGAAAAACTAATCGCTAATATCTGAAAAAGTTTTAATTTTATTTTCATATTCGTTGCCTCTTAGTTTTATAAATACCAAACATTATTCATTATTCACTATACACTATTCATTAAACCGCAATATCCTCTAAAATAAATTGAGCGCTGATGCGACCGTTGTATTCGTTTTCTTTCAGTCTTCCCAACAGCTTCATTTTACGATTTATATTCGCTTCGTCCAGCAAAAATTCGCCGATTGGCGTCGCGGTCAAGTTAAAGCCCGCGAACGGCAAAAGGTTGCCCGCACTGGTGCGGATGTTGCCGCGCAAGTGCGACCCGTTGCCCATAACTCCCGCCCAGACAAACGTCCCGCCGTTCAGAATCAACTGCGGCTCCGGATTGCCTTGCCCAAACGGACCCAGCGCCGACAATTCGCGCACCAGGTCCATGTTGGCCGCACTCGCATCCAGCTCCGCATCCGCAACTATTTCTGACTTCGGCGCGATTCCGCCAAGCTGTTCCATTACCGAATTTTCCAAGAATTCGCAGAACGCGTCCTCGTTTTCCGCACGTAACGTAAAGCCCGCGGCCGCGGCATGCCCGCCGCCCTCGGCCAGGATTCCAGCCGCCAAGGCCTCGTGAATTATTCGTCCCAAATCCACTCCGGCGACAGACCGGCCGCTGCCGTTTATCACTCCGTCGGACCGTGTCGCGACCAAGGTCGGCATATTGTATTTGTCTTTAAGACGCCCGGCGATTATGCCCATGACGCCGCCGTGCCAATTTTCGCCGCACAGCATCAGGCTGCATTTTCCGGACGCGCAGCAGCGGTCGGCGAGGTCCACAGCGGCGATCATTATCTGCTGCTGAATCTCCATGCGTTCGGTATTCATCTTGTCCAGCTTTTGCGCCAAATCGCGCGCTATCAAAATATTATCGGTCAGCAAAAGGTCCAAAGCGGGCAAGGCGGAATCAAGGCGTCCCGCGGCATTCAGACGCGGCCCGATCGCAAAGCCCGCGGCATAAACGGAAGATTTTTTTACGCCGGCGATTTCCATCAGCGCGGCAAGCCCCACATTCTGGCGCAAATCAAGAACTTTCAGCCCCGTCGCGACGAACGCGCGGTTTAACCCGATAAGAGGCATCGTGTCGCAGATAGTACCCAGCGCGACAAGGTCAAGGTAATCAAGAAGATTCACTTCTTGCATTTCATGTTTGGCGTCCCGCAGAGCGCGATTCAACGCGACCAAGAACATAAACGCGACGCCGACGCCGGCCAGATAATTCAAATCCGACGCGTCGTCCGCGCGCTTTGGGTTCACGATCGCGTCGGCACCCGGCAGCGCGCGGTCGGGGTTATGATGGTCGGTTACTATGACCTGCATCCCCAATTCTTTCGCGCGGCGGATCTCATTGGCGCCGCTGATTCCGCAATCCACGGTAATCAGCAAGCCCGCGCCCTGCTTTGCGAAGTCCTCCACGGCTTCCAGATTCAAGCCATAGCCCTCGACCTCGCGGTCGGGCAAGTGCCACATGACGGCCGCGCCGGCCGCGCGCAGGTATTTCACGACAATTGCGGTGCTGGTGATTCCGTCGACGTCATAGTCGCCGAACACGGCTATCTTTTTCCCCGCGATTATTGCGTCCGCGGCAATCCGCGCGGCAGTATCCATATCTTTCAGCACGAAAGGGTCGGGCATCAGTTCTTTTACAACAGGGTTCAGGAATTTGCGGATATCTTCCGAATCGGTAATGCCACGCGAGCACAAAATTTGGTTAAGCAAGTCTAACTCTTGATTGCCACCAGCCAGTACCCATGCCTTCCCCAGCATGGACTTTTCCACTATTGTCTTCATTACACATATCTTTTTTTTATTATCGAAACAATTATAAAACAAAAAATCACATATTGCTAATTAAAAACAAAATCGCGCTGAACGCGCGACAAAAAATTAGATTGTTTCTCTATGTTAGGCCGGCTTGCGGGGGATTTTGACCCCGTAGTGTATAAATAATACATGAGGGGTCAAAATCCCCCGCAATGCGGTTTCGGACAGGTAAATTATTGAAAGAGGAGCGGCATGATGCCGTCCATTATGGCACCCGCAGTCGGGGCCGAATTCCAAGCGGCCGTGCGCCAGCCATGAGTTTCCTCGGTCCCCTTCGGCTCGTCCAGCAACACCATCATGATATATTGCGGGGATTCTATCGGAAATACGGCGGTAAAGCTGGTCAGGTTTTTTTTGGTGTCTATTTTTCCATTCACGCGCTTTTCAGCCGTGGCGGTCTTGCCCCCGATATTGATGCCTGCGACGCGCGCGCTGCGCCCTCCCGTGGTTTCCGCAATCTTGAACAATATTTTTCGTACGGCGTCCGATATGGCGGGCGATACGACTCGCGCTCCCGACATTTCGCCGATGGGGCGCTTTATAATCGTGGGCTCTACATAAAATCCGTTCACGACCGAATTTATACCCAGCAGCAGATGCATGGGCGTCACGGCTATGCCATGGCCGAACGAGACCGTGGCGCGTTCAACCGGGCCCCACTTCTGCGGCATCAGGGGCTTTTCCGTCCGGCCGAATTCCAGATCCAGCGGCCTGTCCATATTCAGCCTTTCAAAAAATTCCCGCTGAGTATTTTGGGGCATATCCAGCGCGATCTGCACTGATCCCACGTTGCAGGAATGAAGCAGAATCTCGGCGACGTTCAAATGAGGGCGCGGAGGCTTGAAGCTGGGTACGTCGCGTATCGGCGGAGCAAGCTGACGGCCGCGGCTATCCATAATCTTATAAGGCTCTTTTATATAATACTGCTTGTCCAGCCCTATTCCCGTCTCCATCGCCATGGCAGTGTTGAAGACTTTGAAGATGGACCCCAGCTCGAAAACGCCGCGGATGGGATAGAACATGCGGCTCTGCATCGAATCGGATTCGCGGTCTTCGGGATCAAAGTCCGGCAATGACACCATCGCTATCATCTCGCCGGTGCGGGAGTTCATCAGCATGCCCATTGCCGCGTGCGCGCCGAATTTTTGCATGGCGCTCGACAGCTCGCGATAAAACACCGTCTGAATCCGCGCGTCGATGGACAAAACCAGCGGGCTTTTGTTCTCGCGCAAATATAGGTCGCGCGATTGCTCCACGCCTTCCAAGCCATGACCGTCCGTGCCGATAAAGCCCACCACATGCGCGGTCAGGCGCCTTTTCGGGTACTTGCGCCATTCGGTCTCTTCTATGCCAAGGCCCTCTATGCGCGCGGCCTTGACCATGGCGCGCTGCGACTCGCTCGCGAACTTTTTCAAGTATATGAATTTCTTGCCGGAACGTATAAGCGCCAAAGCCTGCTGCACCGAATATTCCGGCAATATGTCATGAATGGACGCCGCGGCGTAATCGAAGTCCTGAACCTTGCCCGGACGCAGGGCGATATGGCCGCTGATTATGTTCTTTGCCAGAATCTCGCCATTGCGATCCAAAATGTCGGCGCGCGCGTACTCCCAAGAATTCTGCCCCACCCCTATGCGGGTGCGGCTGGTGCCCTGAATCCCCAATTTCAGAGTCCAGGCTATAAAAACAACGAACACTATAGTGAAAACGGAATAAACAAAGCGCAGCCGAAGACCTGCGTCCGCCGTCGTCGCGCCGACGCCGCCGCACCCCCTGCTTTGTAAAATATCGCGCCCCACTTCGAACATTTTTTTAGTCGTTAGTCGCTAGTAACTAGTCGCTAGTAGCCATATGCAACAAATAGAAATGTCCATTATAATGGACAACAATCATATTGTTACTAGCTACTAGCGACTAGTTACTAGCGACTAATGGTATCTCCATTGCATTTATGTTTTTCTTGAATCCGATTGATTCGAACCGCGGATACATTTCGGCGACGACGCTGCGCAAGACTTCGGGCCGGACCAGTCCCGCCAGCCGCGCCTGAGCCTCGGCCGTTTCCTGCTGAGTGCGGACTATGCCGGCGTTCGCCCGCGCGATCGCTCTGCTCTGCGCGCGATAGCACACCTGCAGGCTGGCCCCGATAACGAACATAGCAGCCAACAGCCCAACGCCCCATCCGAAAATCTTTTCATCATCTTTCATCCGCTTTCCACCTATACAATTTTTGAATTATACCATACTTTCCAAAAAACTTATCACCGATTCCACTCCGTTCAGCCGTCCCGCGCCCAGATTAAGATTCAGCGAATTAAACTCGCCGCGCAAATCAGAAACTCCATCGTTCGCCATCGCCAGAATGATCGTGATAATTCCGCGAACAAGCGCGGAATCCGCGCTGCCGTAAAATATGTCGCCGTGCCGACAAATCTGTACGCGGGACGCGCAGCCGGAAATTTCCGCGCATAGGGCTTCCTTTGGTGTCGAAGCAAGCTGCTTTCCCAAATCCATAACGAATTCCAGCCGGAGGGCCGGGTCTTCAATCCGCATCAAAAGTTTTTTTATTTCGGAATAATTCATCACCAGCCCTCTTCCGTTAAATCCAACTCCAGCCGCGCGGTTTCGGACAAGCGGGAAATATCCCAAGGCGGGTCCCACACAAGCTTTATATCCACGCCGTTTATCCCGGGTATCGCGGACACTGCAATGCGCACCATCTGCATGATTTCTTCGGACATAGGGCAAGTCGGCGAAGTCATAGTCATTTTAATCCGAACTTTCGACTGCCGGACTTTAATATCGTAAACCAGGCCCAAGTCCCAGACATTGACGGGAATCTCCGGGTCGAACACGGTCTTTATTGCGGCAATAATCTGTTCTTTATCAATCACTTTATAACTTTCTTTATTATCTGCGCGACCTGATCCATCTCTTCGACGGTGTTCCAAGGCCCTGCGGAAATTCGTATAGTGGAGTCCAGCCCCAGCCGTTGGTGCAGCCAGGACGCGCACATGTTTCCGACGCGCAGGCAAACCCCATGCGCGCCCATCATGGCACCGAAATCATAAGCATGCATTCCATCAACAATAAAGGTCAGCAACGCCGCACCCGCCGGCGATATAAATTTAATTCTATCGATCTTCTCCAATTCTCCGCGCAAATAATTTATCTTATCTATGCTCTGTGCTCTATGCTCTATGCTCTCCGCTAACGCAGCTGGCAAACCTGCCAGCTGCGTTAGCGGTAAAGTTCCCGCTTCGAACCGCGAGGGACCGGTCGCTTTGAATTGCCCGCCGCCGAACTTGTCGGTCTGCCAGCGGTCAGGCTCCTTTAAATATAAGATGCCCAGCCCCGTATCGGCGCCAATCTTGTGTCCGGAAAAAACCAGCGCATCTGGGGCCATTTCCGCCACATTAATCTTTTCATGCGCGACAAGCTGCGCGGCATCTATAATCGTGATTCGCTTTTTATCCTTTATAATCTTCTGCGGAACGCCCAATACATTAGACATGGCCGTAATAACAGCCGCGTCGCATTCCGGAACGGACTTATAATCAAAGTCTTTATCCAATTCGCATAATACGGTTTTATGCTTTTCTTGCATCGGAAGCCGTGCGGAGTGATGATCCAGATCGGAAACCGCGACGACTGATTTTGGGGGCAACATATTGGCGATTCTATTAAGCCCGTCGGTCGCGCCGCTTGTAAATATTATTTGTTCCGGACCAGCGCTGATAAATTTGGCAACCGCCAAGCGCGCGGTCGCAACCATGCGGTCGGCGTAATCCGCACGCTCGCATACTCCGCGCCCCGAATTCGCATAATGATTCTGCAGAAAATCAAGCTGGGCGTCTATTACGGACTGTGGTTTTAAAGCGCTGGCGGCCGCATCTAAATATAAGACTTCTTTCTTATTTGGCAACATTCGATTTCTCTTGCTTTACTTACTTATTATAATATACTTCCGCGAATAATCAAATAGGGAGGAAAATATGGCAATAGAACATGCAAATGACGCAAATTTTGCGGAATTGACAAAGACCGGTCTGGTTTTGGTTGATTTCTGGGCTTCGTGGTGCGGCCCCTGCCGTATGTTCGGCCCTATATTCGAAACGGCAGCGGGCCGGAACCCATCCGTAAAGTTTTGCAAGTTCGAAGTGGACGAGATTAATCGAATCACTCCCGCAAAACATGGAATAAGGTCTATTCCGGCGGTGCTGGCGTTTCAGGACGGCAAATTGATCGAAACCCGGACCGGACTCATGGACGAAGACACTATTGAAGACTGGATAAAGCAATTAAGGGGGTCATAATGCCAAAGAATTACAAAACGATTCAATTGGATCCGAAATTTGTTCCGAAAAAGACCGAGAAATATATGTCGGACGAACAAAGGGCTTATTTTTATAATCTGTTGAACGCTCAGCGGACCGAAGTTTTGGCAAGCATAGAAAACGGAATGTCCGAAATGTCCTCTAATATAAATATAGACTCCATGGACGGGGCGAACGACGAAGGGGACAATTCTTCATCCACGCAGCAGGCGGACACCACTCAGAAAATGCTGGAGCGGGACAAGAACCTTCTGGCGATGATCGACAGGGCATTGGAAAGGCTGGAGAAAGGCACCTTTGGATACAGCGTGATTTCAAACGAAGAAATCGGGCTGAAGCGCATGCTGGCGCAGCCGCTTGCGACAATGACCACCGAGGAAAAAGAAGAGCAGGACAAGAAAGAATTCTGAAAAACAAAAAGGGGGCCGAAGCCCCCTTTTTGTTTTTCACATCTCCTCCGGAAGGAAAAACATCACATCCTTTAAAATATCCGGGCATATCTTTTGCATCAGGCGCCAGGTATCTTCTATCGCCTGAAGATCCGAATCTTTTGATATTATCTGCAGCGCTCCGCTGAACCCGGGGTCGAAAGAATCCAGCATTCCGTAAATCGCGCCGGCGGCGTTCTCGCCTTTGCTTACCAATACGCCAAGTCCCGCGGCGTCCAGCATTTTCATATTATGAAATATCCCTTCCCAATCGCAGGGCTGAACATCAATCAAATCCACGGTTAAAATCAGATCGCGACCAAAGAACAGGTCCGCCGCGACCGGAGCCAGAGACGTCGCCAGCTTGTCCAACATACCCGGATGCACGATTAATTGCGCCCCGGCAGCGCCCTTTTTGAAAGCCCCGTGCAATCCGGCGGCTATTTTTTGCGCGTCTGTATCCCTCGCATAAACCCGGGCGAAAATTTTTATTCCCGCTTTTTCCAGCCAAGTCCAAAGCATATTCACGGATTCGGGCGAACAGGAAACGCTGCGAACTCGCGCCCGGGCGGCCTTGTCGGCCGCGAAAATAAGAGCGCGCGCATCCAATCCTTCGGGGCAGCTAAGTGCTATGCGGCCTTTTATCTCTTCGATGGTTTTACTGAAATCTATCATATTGCTATTTTAGCACACTTTAATATATAATAAACCTGAAATTGAATTTTGATGAAAAAGCGCTATGAAATTATTTTGCTTGATACGTTATGGCTTGCCGCTATGGTGCTGTTTGCAAGCTTTTGGTTCGATATCCGTTTCGGCTTTAATATCTTTTCCTCCTCTCATTGGCATTTCCTGGCCACAGCGCAATTGACGCCCGGCGGAGTAATGCCTTTGTTTTATATCTCTATGGCCGGATTTGCGGCGGCAACAATCGTTGGGCTTTATTTTATAAGCCGGCCTCGTTTGCGGAAAATTAATCTGCGCGCGCCTGCCTCGGCCCCGCACAGCGGGGACGGGCCTGCCGGAAAACTTCCAGAGCAACTGCAGCCGACGGCGCCGGACCCAAGCTATTCGCCTCTGGCGACGCCGCAGCCCCTGCCCCGCCCTCCGCGAATCATCAGCCCGCTTGCAGCGCAAAGAAAGCCGGCGCCGGCCCCAAGCGCGGCGCCGATGAAAGCCATTCCGGAACAAGTTGCAGAGCTGAGCGGCGGACAAGAAAAGCTGGAAGAAATATTCAAAGCAGCGGGATATATAGCAAAGCAACCCCCAAAGGTCGGAGGGCTTAAGCTGAACCTGTGGGCAATAGGCTCGGACGAAGTTCTGTATATGGGAATCGCGGATCCGCATGGCGGCGAAATCACGGCGAATGAAGGCGGCGAATCCAAATGGACTTTCGGCGGGCGCGATTTCACCAGCCCCGTATGGAAAGTATCCGGTGCGGCCGAGAAAATCCGCGCGCTGTTTTCGGAAACTTTGGATTCGGAAATACAGATAACAGTAAAGCCGTTCGTCGTTATGAATGATGCAAATATAATAAACCGCGCGTCAATGTCACGCATATGGGAAGCATTCGGCGTGGATGTATTCGACAGTATGGGCGCGCTGCAGGAATTCATGAAGAACTATAAGAACCGGGAAATAAAAAGCGAGGAACAGGAAGACTTCAACGCTTATTCGGAATACATAGACACAGTGGCGAACTACTTTAACAAGACGTGAATGTGCATGTGAAAGTGCAAGTGAATGTAAAAACACTTTCACATTCACTTTCACGGCGAGCGAAGCGAGCACTATGCAACACAATCAGACGTCAGCCCAAAAACGGCTGACAGATCTTTTTATGGACGATATGCCCGTGATGGAAGTCGCGGCAAAGCCGCATCCGGTAGCAATCGATTGGTTTGCAAAATATAAAGCTCTGCGTCGGGAGTTCATGAAAAGCCTTTCGGATTCCATAGAAGACTTATCGTTCCTAAACCTGTCGCGGGAAGAATTCATGGCGCTGATAATGGGGCAAGCTCTCCCTGAGAATATGTCTCTGCGCCTGCGCGTGCCGCTTACATTAGGAGGAAAGCTGGAAATCGATAACATGTTCGCATGCAAGACTTTCCCGCACGCGATAAATTTGGATAGGTTTATCATAGAGCAGGCAAACGCGGCGACTCTGTGGCTGCCCAACCCCGCAAGAAAGATTTATATCCCGGCGCATACTACGGGCGGCGGAGACGGCGGAAACGCGACCTCGGACCGCTTATCGCAGATGGCGGCGCAAATCGCGGCAGACAGAGGAATGGAATAGAAAATTTACGATTTAAGATTTACGATTTGTTGGGAGTAAAATCGTAATTCGTAATTCGTAAATCGTAAATAAAAAATGACTAAAGACGAATTTTTATCTTGGACGAAATCCGCAGGGGCAACAGCATTGCCGACGGTAAAGGACGCGCAAATCGCGCCGGTGCAGAACGCGCTGCAGCAAATGCAGGCCGCGATGATTCCGATGGCCTTCATAGACTTTTATAAAACCGCCGCCGGAGGAATGTATCTGGGGGATGCGCATATTTTCGGATTAGAGGAAATTACGCGCGGCAAGCAATCCGTATATTTCATTCCGGGAATATTGCAGGTGAATCGCGACATCGGGGGATTGGCGCATATGCGGGGCCGGGCGGTGTTCGGGCGCAACAGTTTGTTCTGGTTCGCGTTCGATGCGTTCGGGAATTGCTTTATGCTGAATAACATGACCTTGACGCCGATGCGGCAATACGAAGATATTTATAAAGCGATGAACGATTGCCTTGCCATAGGCAAAATATAACTGTCACCTCCCCCAAAGAATGGGGGAGGAAAGAGTTGGCTTATCGGCGACCCCGGGCCCCACCGAAATCATAGATTTCGGTGGGTGGGTGCCGATTAGCAACTCTTGGAGAGGGCTGAATGAAAAAACTATCTATAAACATTTCCGGGCATCTGACATCGGTTTCATTGGAAAACGAATTTATAGAAGAGCTGCAGCGAATCGCAGCACAGCAAAAGAAATCTGTAGCCCAAATTATTCGCGAGATAGACGCGGAGCGAGGCGGCAAAACGAACCTTTCCAGCGCGGTGCGCGTTTGGATACTGGGAAATATATCTTAAGAAAACGCTCCTATAAAATCTGATTGAATTTATTCCAATCCTCAACTATCATTAGAAAGCAGTCCTAGGAATAAAGGATTGATGTTGTTACCTCAGGCTTTATGCGATAAAGCCCGGATATCAGCGTCTTGCGCAAAAGGAGAGAGAACATGACCCATAACAGCATATGGTCCGCCATAGAGCGATTCGCAGCCGAAAGACATCTTTCATGTTCCGGACTTGCAAAGAACAGCGGTCTGGACGCGACAACTTTCAACAAAAGCAAGCGATGGAGCCGCGAAGGCCAGCCTCGCTGGCCGTCGACGCAAAGCATCGCGAAGATTCTTTCAGCGACGCAGTCGAATATTTCCGATTTCGTGAAATATCTGCCCGAAGGCGAGTAAGACCTACCTCCCCCGATGAAGTCGGGGGAGGAAAGATTTCGTTATCGGCTATGCCGATTATGAAATCTTGGAGAGGGTTAAACGCAATGTTTCAACCATCTCCAAGAGTTGCTAACTCGCTACGCTCGTAAGCCAACTCTTTCCTCTCCCAATTCTTGGGAGAGGTAAAGCTCTGCTTTGTGATTCGCTTAACCCCGAATCGGCATTATTTTTTCCTGCCCCCCTCGTGGAGCGGGATAGAACTTCTTACGAGCGAATGCGAGTTAGAAGTTCTTGGGTGGGGTGCCTTTATCGGCATAATATCTATTTCTTCCGCACCAGGTTCTTGCTTAAGTACACGCTATCAACATAACGGCGATTTTTTTCTTCCTGCTTTTGCAACTTTAATTGTAAATCACTCGTTACGGTTTTCGCTGCGGTGTTCCATGAATCGCGTTTGTCTTCAAGTTCTTTTATTTCCCTGCCCTTTTTTTTCGCTATTTGCATACCACTTAATGCTTTAAAGTCTTTATCTAATGGGTTAGCTCTTTGATACGAAAGCAACTCTTTGCCGGTCATAGAATCTACGGGAATACCATTCCATGTCTCGTACCAGCCATCTGCGAAATAAATTTTTTCTTCCAGTCCAAAAACATCTTCCGCACGACCGGTGCTCACAATATAATGATATTCATCAAGCCATTTATATGGCTCATCGTATATTCCAATTTCTATCTCGTGTTGCTTTACAAATTCTATCAATTTCTTTTGCATGCCTGTGCTTAATGATTTCCACAATTGTAATTTCTGTGTATTCATAGCGTCATCTAAATGCCATCTTTCAGATTTTTGTTGGTATTCTATATTGCTTTGAATTTGTTCTATTTGTTTCGCGTGCGCGGCCTCGAAATTCGCAAGCGAATCTACATAGTTCGGCTGGGATTCTATGAATTGCCTGATTTGTTCTTCCAGTAAAGCCCTCTGCTTTTTCGTTGATTTGGCGGAAAAGATCTTATCCCCGATAACGCCGAACGCGATTCCAAATGCCAGCGCGACCGCCAGGCTGTAAGACGGGAATTTCTTGTTTTTTAATTTTGATAATTTTTCATAAGTTTTCGGCGCGATGACTTTCGCGGCTTGCTTTAATTTGTTTGCCATTTCTGCCTCCATTAAACGTCCCTTTAAAATGAGCGGGCGGCGGAGAGAGAAAACAAGGAAAAATAACAATAAAAAAACGCCCAGAAAAAAGGGACGTTATTTTTATGCATTAATTATATCAAAAATCCACAGCTATGACAAACAATAAACTCACTTCCGTTTTCTGCGCAGAATCGCGATACATAAAATTGAAAACGCCAGTATGATCGCCATCATCCAGTCGCGCCCGATATAACGATAAGGCGTCATATGCGCGGCACCCACCGTGCCGTCCAGCGCGCCCGCAAAGCCAATGGGTATACTGGAAACAACATGCCCGTCCGCGCCGATAAAGGCGGAAATTCCGGAATAGTTCGCGCGCACGACGGGAAGTCCCATCTCTATTGCCTGGCGCCGCGCCATATCAAGATGCTGATAAGTTCCGGGCGTGCGCCCGAACCAAGTATCATTGGTAAGATTCACTATGGCTTGCGGATTCGTCCCACGCGGTACTAGTGAATCACTAAATATAATCTCATAACAAATAGCTGGAACAAAATTAATTGCTAATTGCTCATTGCTAATTGCTAATTGCGTGGCGCCCGCGCCACGCGACAGTTGCCCCGGAGTCGGGATAATATCGCCCAGCGGGCGGTATTCGCCGAACGGCACCAGATGCGATTTCGAATAGATGTTTTCAATCTTTCCATCCGCATTCGCGACAATCATAGAGTTATAAAAACTTCCGTCCCGCCAACTGGTCGCGCCGATTATGATGGGCCGCCCTAGTTCGCGCGCCAACGGTAAATCATCGCCTTCCTGGCGGATCACAAAAGGATATACCGTTTCAGGAAAAACTATTATATCGGGATTCCCCGGCGCCTGCGCCAACTCCGCCAGTTTCTGAATATTTTCATTCGCATTAGCGATCGCTTGCTCGCGCGAGTGCGTGGCCTTTTGCTCGGCGCTTCGCGCAGGCTGAACGATTCGGATTACCGGACGATTGCAACTGCCTTTGCAGAATTCAATACTGCCCAATATATTCCAGTAACCATATCCGATTCCAATAATTGATAACGACGCAAATATTCCAGCATTAATAAAATTACCTTTTGCTTTTCTGCTGATGAAAAATTCAGTAATGCTTGCGGTAAATCCCACGATTATAAATGTCAGCCCCAGCGCGCCCCATAAAGACATGCTGTTGCTGAGCGCTGGAAACGGCATGGTAATATTGGCAACAGGATTCCAAGGAAAACCCGTCAGAAACCATTCTCGCAACCACAGCACCGCCGTCCAAGCGGCGGCGAATAAAATCGCCCGACCCCGCGGCGGCGTCCATCGACGGCGAAGAGCTAAAAACGGGAGCGAGAAAACCAGCGCGCCTCCTATTGCAATCCCGATAATCCCCGGGATGGTCCAAATCGCGAACTCGGCAGCCAATTCCGGCACCACATATATAGAGTTCAAAACCCACCAAAAGCTGGCTACGGCATACGCCGCGCCGAAGAGTATAGAGTAAAGCACAGATTTATCCGATCGTTTTGTAACCAGATAATACGCCCCGCCAATCCCCAGTATTGTCGCCCACCATAAATTGAACGGAGCAAACCCAAGCGAAGCTACCGCTCCGCAGAGCATAGAGCATAGAGCATAGAGCATAGAGTTTTTCCAACTTATTTTATCTTTGCTCTTTGCTCTTTGCTCTTCGCTCTGACAATTCGCCAAAGGCGAATTGTCGTACGGTTTTTTTATCCCCAGCTGCGCGAGAATCCTGACTTCCAGCGCCTCCATCGTGCGCGCGTCCTTGTCGTCGCAATGATCATAGCCCAGCAAATGCAGAACTCCATGCACGATAAGATGGGTGGCATGGTCTATAAAATTTTTATCTATGCTCTGTGCTCTATGCTCTATGCTCTCTCGTTTGACGGAGTCAAACGAGATATAAATATCTCCCATCAGCTCCGCATCGCCGGTCTCGAACGAGAGGACATTAGTCGGCGTATCTTTGCCGCGGTATTTTTTGTTCAGCTTTTGAATTTCCGGGTCATCGGTAAGAATAATCGAAACCTCGCGGCTTATCTTCCCGAACGCCGCGCCCACACCTACGCTGGGCATCCAAGGAGCAATCGTCCAGTTTGATTTTTTTATTATGTCTTCGGTCTTGTCGTTCGCCATCGCGGCGCGCATGGCCACATTCACAATATGCGCGAAATCAATCCGGTATTTATCCCACCGGGAATCGTTAATTGTGATAAATGTTTTTACAGACATGCGGGAATTATACACTTAAATTTTCCCGCTTGCAAATGGGGAAACAATATGATTAACTTACAAAATCTTTCGTCAAATCCGCAAAAGCACTTGCCAAAAATTCTGATTATGTTAAAATACAAGAAATGGCAAAAATTCTTACAAGCTCCATTATTGCCTTGCTTTTCCTTTCCGCGACATCTGCCAGCCATGCGTCTTGTTTTAAGCAAAACATAGCTCTTGACCCGGAAAACAGCAAAATATATTGCTGCAACAGCCACCGCGGCGCAAACGATGTGATTATTACGGCCGCTGTATTGGGAGCGCTTGGCGCTGTATTTACCTTCGGTGCAAGCGCGGTTGCAGCCGGTGCAGTTATCGGCGGTGTTGCCGGCGCGGACCAAGGAAAGAAAGCCGTGGACTATGATAAAAAAGACGGTGTGCTCTATGGCTTCAGGATTTTCGGCACTTTCCCGAATATTCAAGTTTGCAAAAGAGAAAAAGGCTATGACAGATTCGTAGATGGCGACGAGGCTGTCTGTCCGGGATTCTTAAAGGAAAGTTTCGATTACGCCACCATGGAAACGATCGCGCAAAGAAACGGCACCCAGGCGGACTGCTGGCGGTGGAAATGCAAGGAGGCAGACTGGGCCTTTAACCCGGACAAAACGAAATGCGAGAAGAAAGATCCGAATCTGGAATACAGCGAGGACGGGATTCCCGTATTTCCATGCGACACCAAGTCGACTGTCACCGTGAACGGCAAGACGGTTCCGGCAAATACGCGAATGAACGGCGCATGCGTGCCGACATGTGAATCGGACGCGGCATCTTCCATAGATACAAGCGACCCGACCGAGTTCATAATTAATTTATCGCGATGAAAAACAAAATCGCGGCAAAGCCGCGACAAAAAACAAATCATTCACATTCAATGGGTCAAATGCACGTGATGGGATGGGGCGTAGCGTACAAAGACGTACGTGAGCCCCATCCTATTACGCGCAGGTGATTTCCGGTGGGGTAATCAAAGTATATGTCTCTTATTATTAGCATCGGGCCCGCTGACAATTCCCTCGCGCTCCATTCGCTCGATAAGTCCCGCGGCCTTGTTATATCCGATGCCAAGCCGGCGCTGGATATAAGATATCGTCGGCTTTTTATCTTTCACGACATATTCGACAGCCTGCCGATACAGGTCCGCATCCTTCGCGTCTTTCGAAACCGGCATGCCGGGTATTCCCGCAAGCGCGCTATCGGCCGCGCTGCCAAAGCTTTCATCGTCAGGATCGCCTATGCCGTCTATATATTCCGGAGCACCCTGAGCCCGCAAGAAATCCGCCACTTTATTGATTTCTTTGTTTTCAATCCAAGCGCCATGTATGCGCACGGGGACCCTGCCCGCCTCGCTGAACAACATATCCCCGAACGGCAGCAATTGCTCCGCGCCCTTTTCGCCCAAGGTCGTCATAGAATCGATATTCGACCGCGCCTGGAAAGAAATTCGCGTCGGAAAGTTCGCTTTTATAACGCCGGTTATGACGGATGTATCCGGCCGCTGCGTCGCCGCGACAATATGCATCCCCGCCGCGCGCGCTTTCTGCGCCAGGCGCTGGACGCAGGCCTCGACCTCTTTGCGCGCCACGCTCATCAAGTCCGCAACCTCATCAATTATTATCACCAAATAGGGCATGTCGGACAGATCTACTTCCCGATCCTCGAATTCCAACGCGCCGGTTTCTGGGTCGGTTCCGACGGCGACTTGCTTTATTAATTTCTCGCCATTGGCGCGCAGCCGGGCCACGGCCTCGTTATACCCCTCCAGATTCTGCGCGCCCAAGTCTTTGAGTTTCTTGTACCTATCTTCCATCTCGCGCACCGCCCATTTCAAGGCATTGACCGCCATATTCGCGTCCGCCACCACCGGAGTGATAAGATGTGGTATATCCTGCCACAGCGTGAAGTCGACGCCTTTGGGATCAACGATGAGCAGCTTGCATCTGTCGGGCGTGAAATGATAAACGATGGACATGATTATGGATTGGACGAATACGGATTTCCCCGAGCCCGTGCGCCCCGCAATCAAAGCATGCGGCATCTTGGCCAAGTCGAAATAAACCGGACGGCCGCCTATATCCACGCCCAGCGCCAAAGGTATGTGATAGCGCGAATTCACAAAATCCGGATTCGTAATCAGCGATTGAAAGCGCACGATCTGGCGGTTCAGATTCACCATTTCGACGCCGATATAATTGCTGCGCGGGATGTGCGCTATGCGGATATTTTCGGCAGCCATTGCGCGCGTCATATCTTTGACGGTGTCGGTGATTTTAGCAATGCGCATGCCGGAATCGGGTTCGAATTCATAGAGAGTGACAATAGGGCCGGGCTTTATGCCGGCGACTTTTCCGTAAACGCCGAATTCTTCGAAATGCGCCTCCAGCGCGGATGCGTTGCGTTTCAGCTCGTTGGTCACGATATTTTTGGAAAATATGGATTTCTCCAAATACTCGGGCAAAGGCAATTCATAATCAGTAGACGTCGGCCGCCGACCGCTAACAACAGCCGCTTTCGCTTTTTTCTTACCGGATTTTCTTTTTACTTCTTTTTCTTCTTCCCCGTCTTCTTCTTCTGTTTCTTCCTCTTCGTCATCAGGTTCTCTCGGCGCCACCGGGCGCAGGCGCAGGACGTTCAGGAAAAACTTGAGCGCCTTGAAAACCACCGCACCCAGCATCCTGACATCTTTCCATCTGACATGCAAAAGAACGCCGGCTATGAATAAAAACACGGCGATGAAAACTATTCCGAACACGACACCGAACCCCGGAATCAGCCGCGACAGGTCATACGCGGCGATCGCGCCAAGCAATCCGCCCCAAGACTTCGACGGCATGATCGCGCCGAGTCCAAAAGCGCCGAACACGGCCGCAAGAAACGCACGCAGGATATCGTATTCGGGAGCGTTATTTTCCCATTTCAGCATAATTGCGACGCCAACGCGCATAGCGAACAGAAAAACAAACAGCGCGGGAATAAACCCGATTCCGTAACCCACAAATCCGATGATGTTCCCGATCAGGCTCTGGCGCCCGAAGTTAGAGGCGGCGGCGAATCCGTCCAAGTAAGGGTTATGAAAAATCAGAGCAATCGCCAATCCCAACCCGATCAGCAGCAATGCCAGCCCGGCGCCGCGAAAAGCAGCACCGCGCACGGCGCCGGAAACGGAATCCGGCAGGAAATTAGTCTTCTTGGACTTTGCAGCCATAAGATTATTTTACCATAAAAAACCGCGCAATGCGCGGTTTTTTATTTCTTTTTAGCGGCAGGCTTTTTCGCCGGCTTGCCCGCCGTAGCCTTGGCGGAGGTGGGCGCTTTCTTTTTCGCCGTTTTTTTTACGATTGCCGTCTTTTCTGCGGGCTTTACATCCTTTTTCTCGCCCTCTTCGTCGCCTTTAAGCTCTTTCTTAAATATATTGATTCCGTTGGCCAAGTTCTTCATTACATCCGGAATTTTCGAATGCCCGAACAGAACCAGAATCAATATGACAATTAAAAGTATTTCCCAAAAACCAGCTCTCATTTTTTGCTCCTTTAACCGAGAATTTTATTTAGTGACATAGCAATCCAACCCGTCGGATTTCGCGTTGCGGCACAGGTTGTTGGCGTCATCGACATTCGTGAATCCCACGCGCAAGCGGTAAGTCGTTGCTCCATTAGGCAATACCGCCGCCAGAATCACGAACTGATGCCCGCTGAACAAACTGGGACTTTTGGATTGAATTTTCTTTTGCGCGGCTTCGGCAGCTGCGCGCGCGCTGTACGATCCGAACTGCACATAGAAATTGCTGGCGCTGGAGGCTTGCGGCTTTACGACCGGCTTTGCGGCTGGCGCGGCAGGCTTCGCGGCGGTTGCGGTTTTGGCCGGCTCGATCGGGCGGGGTTTCGGAGGCTCCACCTTCGGCGCGTCCGGCTTGAACACGACATCCTGTCTTTCTTCAACGACGCGGACGGGAGTGCCGGCAGTCGGCGCTTGCCCTTCAATTACTCTATCGGCCTGGGCGGCGAAATCTTGCCCCGGCGCGGTTTGCTCGACCGCTGGCGCGGGCATTGTCAGATCAATCTCGGCCATGTCGTTACGCGGCCCGTGCATAACGATTCGCACTATTATATAAGTGGCAAGTATGACGACAATCAGCGCGGCTCCGAACAACAGCCAAGGGCGACGCGGGCGCGAAGCCCCGAATCCTTCCCCTTCCGGCAATTCCGGCAAATCGATTTCATCGTCCAAGTCCAACAAATCCAGCTTATCGTCAGCCATCTGCATGCTCCTAATTCGTTTAGGCTATTATATCATAAAAAAGAGCCTGTCGCAAATTAATCTATATTTTTCGGCAATGATTATAAACAAAGCCCTCCAAACGATTGATCTTTATCAAAGCCACTTTAATAAATCCACAAAAACTAGGCGGAAACGCCAAGGCCTTTAACCAACCGTTGCACTTAATTCTATAATGTACAATAGATCGCTTGACAAACAAAGGATGTGTGCTATCGTTTCATCGGCAGGGGGCATTAAACAGCCCTATGTCTAGAAACCAACCAAGGAGAATCTTCTATGCCTAACATTTCAATCGAGTTCGATAATCCTGGCGCAAAGGCCGCCTTTGATAAGCTTTATGGCGGAACCCTTGCTTCCTACAGTGAAAACTATAAAGGAACTGTCCGCCACGACAGATCCATGGGCATGTCGTTCGCCAACTACACAGTATTAGAACGTGAAAAGATTGTCGATTTTAGAAAATTTGGACAAGATGTTCAGATATTCGGCGGCAAAATCCGTTAAGACGTTGGCATTAAAATGATGCAAAATTAAAAAATCCAGCTTTCGCTGGATTTTTTATTACCAATTCCCAGCAACACAACCCATTCGCCCGCTGGTCAAGAAGCTTAAAATCGCGCCAACACTAAACAATAGCGCAAACCCGATAATCATTGCGACAAGTTTCTTCTTCCCATCGGTGTCCCACTTGTATTCTTTCGCCGTTATGGCTTCCCAACCAGTCGCTGCCAAAACGAACGCTGCGCCTACGAATGCCAGGATACGCAGGATATTGAATACGCCCTTCAGCTCGTTTATCAATGGGCATAAAGCGCTTGTATCAAAAGTAGCCGCGTGCGCCGCGCCGGCCAGCATCACCGCCGTTGCTGCAAAACCGATTTTTTTAAGCATATTTTTCATATCATTCCTCTTGTTATATAAGGATATTATATCATAAAAATCAAAAGAAAGAAATAAAAAGTGGTGGGAAATACACGCCCCAACCAAAAATCAAATTATTCACATTCAATGGGTCAAATGTGCGTTGGGGGGGATGGGGCGCACCCACCCACGGAAAACTTTGTTTTCCGCGGGGCCCGGGAAGCGTACAAAGATGTACGAGAGCCCCATTCCACTACGCACAGGTGATTTCCGGCCTGTCCGCCGTAGCCTTGGCGTAGGCGGATGAGGTAATTACTTCGGAGTATTGCCGAAATTCGGCGGAACTATCAGCTTATGATTCTGTTCCACAATCGGCTCTTTCTCGCAGTTGCAGCAGCCGGCAACAAAGAGCAAAGAGCAGAGAGCAAAGAGCAAAGATAATTTTTTCATGACATTTCCTTTTTTTATTTTTACAATTTTTTATTACGAAAGCGGGGTCGCAGTTCCCCTCCTGTGGAGGGGTGGCCGCAGGCCGGGGTGGTTCTTGTAATGCGCGAATATTAAACGAACCACCCCGTCGGCTTCGCCGACACCCCTCCACAGGAGGGGAACACCCTATTCCGGCATTTTCACTGCTTCGTGCATACCGCGCACGAATTCCAGCAGTGATTTCGTTTCTTGCGCCTCGATGCCGAGATAGCGCAAAGTCACGGTTCCGTCGGCCGCTTCCTTTTCGCCTACGACTGCGATTATCGGGGTCTTGGCCAGCGACAGCTCGCGAACCTTGTAATTCACTTTCTCCGCGCGAAGGTCCGTCCGCGCCCGTACGCCGACCGCGTTCAGCTCCGCCACGACTCGCTTTGCATAGTCATCATACTTTTCTGAAATTGGGGTAACCACGACCGGTTCGGGCGACAACCACAGCGGCAGATTCCCACCGGTATTTTCCAACAGAATTCCCATGAACCGCTCTATAGACCCCAGCATGGCGCGATGCAGCATAATTGGGCGATGTTTCGCGCCGTCTTCACCAACATAGGACAAGTCAAATCTTTCAGGAAGATTCATATCCAACTGAACCGTGCCGCACTGCCATATCCGACCCAACGAGTCTTTAAGATAGTTGTCTATCTTCGGGCCATAGAACGCGGCGTCTTGCGGCGCGACTTCATATGAAATTTTGTTTTTCTCCAGCGCGTTTTTCAATGCGCCTTCGGCCTTGTCCCAAGTCGCGTCGTCGCCGATACGAAATTCGGAATCCTTTCTTGTCGCCAGTTTCATAGATATATTATCAAACCCGAACTTGGAATAGATATCCTTTATAAAGCGAAGGACTTTTATGACTTCTTCCTCCAATTGCTCGGCGGTGCAGAATATATGCGCATCGTCCTGAGTCATTTCTCGCACGCGCATCAAGCCATGCAGCCCGCCGGCAGCCTCGTATCTATATACCTTTCCGAACTCCGCCAGATACAGCGGCAGGTCTTTATAAGACTTTATGCCCTGACCGAACACCAGCATTCCGCCGGGACAAGACATAGGTTTTACGCAAAAAGTCCGCCCGTCTTCGGTCTGTCCGGAATAGTTATGCTCGCCGTATTTCGCCCAATGGCCGGATGTTTCCCATAAAGACCTGTCCATAAGTCCCGGTGTGGAGATTTCCAGATAGCCGGCTTTTTCCTGGCGCATGCGGACGTATTCTATCAAGCGGCGGTAAATCTTGTAACCCTTGTCATGCCAGAAAACCGAGCCTGGGGCATATTCCGACTCGAAATGAAACAAGTCCATCTCGCGGCCCAGCTTTCGATGATCGCGCTTGGCAGCCTCTTCCATCATATGCAAATGCGCATCCAATTCTTCGCGTGAAGCAAAAGCATCTACATAAACGCGCTGCAGCATTTTGTTTCGCGAGTCGCCCTTCCAATAAGCGCCGGCGACACTGCGAATTTTAAACCCGTCTTTGGGCAGCTCTTTGGAAGACTCCACATGCGGCCCGCGACACAAGTCGGTAAATCCTCGAAAATCATAAATAGAAAGGTTGGAGGTTGGAGGTTGGAGGTTGGAGGTTGAATCATCTTTACCTCCTACTTCAAACTTCCTACCTCCTACCTCTTCGACCCATTCCATTTTAAAAGGCTGACCGGCGAATATTTTTTTCGCTTCGTCCAAGGATACCTCGCGCCGTTCAAACCGGCCAGCCGATTTGATTAGCTCCCGCATTTCTTTTTCGATTTTCGGAAAGTCTTCTTCGGTAATTCTGTGTTCCAGGTCAAAGTCGTAATAGAACCCGTTTTCGATGGCGGGCCCTCCGCCGAACTTTACGTCCGGCCACAGCTTTTGCACCGCCGCCGCCAGAACATGAGCCAGCGAATGGCGGATAATTTCTATATCGTATTTATTTTCTGACATTTATTTTGCCTTTTAAAAATGTTTTTGTCATTCCCGCGCAGGCGGGAATAGGGTCCAGACAGTGCGAGCGTAAGCGAGCCATATATTGTGGTCGTGCTTCGCACGACGAGTTTAAGCCCTATTCCCGCCTGCGCGGGAATGACAAAAGGTTATTATTTTTATTGATTATAAAATGAACGCGAGAAATTCGCAATAGAAATTAGACCCCCAAAGGGGTTGTGGTCGTGAAAACAGCAATATTAAGGCCCAAAATCTTCATAACTTTTTAATCATATCAGGAAAACTCAAAAAATCAAGCCCTTTGACAAAATACTTGACAAAAGGCCTTGATGTGCTATATTTGCCCAGCCAAAAGGATGATTTGTGCAAGTGAACTTTAGTGATTTGGGTTGGAGCTCTTGTGTCGAGGTATCGATAATGTTACCGAAGGTTATTCCTATTATCCTTCATAAATACGACGCAACAAAAGACAAAGAAACGCATCAGCCGGCGACTTTTTCCAAGCCAACCGATTTATTCAAAACCATCCAGTCCGACAAATCCATATTTGCGTTCAGCTTCGATACATCCAAGACAATCAAGTTCATTTACTCGACGCCGAAAATAAAGGGCTCGAAATCGCAAGATTTTGAAATCAAATTCGATGATGTTGATTTCAGCGACCTTGGAATCGACCCGACCACCTTCAAGCCGTCCTATTACTTCTGCTTTCCGATCGGACACTTTTCAAAAGATTTTCTAGATTGGGCCGTAAGAAAAGCGACGGAAGAAAAGAGAGCCGCAAAAGCCAGACTAACAAAGAAAGCTAGAAAATCAAAAAGAGCCAGAAAAGCGAATAATGCGAAAAAAACAACCGAAACGAACGAATCGAAGATATTCGCCGATTTGGAATCCGAGATGTGGATTAACCGGTACGGGAGGATGTGCCAGGTTATTCCGGACAAGTTCAAAAGCCTTGCCGTTGGCGGCCATCCCGATATTTTAAAGGACAACCCCGTGAATCCTTCGGACTGGACGGAATTGAAGCACAACAGCGGATACGCATACAAAAACCGGATCGCCATTATAAACGAATCTTTTTACGGATACACGATAACCAAAGAATCGAACATAGACAATTGCATCCAGGATTTAAGAATTGCCTGCGTGAATTATGTAAAATGCCGTTTTCTGACAGCCTGTCGCGATCCGTTTTTTAGGGCAAAGTTCGGCCTTGCTATTTAAAAATCTATAATACTCCCGAACAGTACCGCGAAAAAGAAGCACACGCTGCCGCCTATTACGAACAGGTGCCATATCGTATGGCTGAATTTCAAGCGTCTCCACAGATAAAACAGAACGCCGATGGAATAAGACAGCGCGCCAGCCAGGATAAACCACAATCCGCGTGCCGGCACGCTTGCGATCATCTTTGGCAGGATAAATATCAACGTCCAGCCCATTGCCAGATACAGCGCGACGACCCATTTGGGCTGCTCTTTGGGCCGGCGTATTTTTATAATCGCGCCGAACGCCGTAATCGCCCACAGGATGCCGAATACAAGCCAGCCGATCCAGCCGCGCAAATTCACCAACAGGAACGGAGTATACGTGCCGGCGATAAGCGCGTAAATAGCAACAGAGTCCCATACTTCGAAAAAGCATTCGCTTTTTTGCCCGATCATGGCGTGGCAGAAAGTGCTGCCGAAATAGAGGGTGAACATCGTCAGCCCAAAAATCGCACAACTGACAACCGCCCAAGGGTCGCGATGCAGCGCTGCAAATACACAAAGAATGGTAAGCCCCGCTATGGCCAATCCAATTCCAATTCCATGCGTCAGAACATCCATCACCCATTCGGATTTGCTGGGCGTGCGCTCCCACCGGAACAAACCTGCCGAACGCAATGCCCGCAGCAAGCCATTTGCCCGCGGATGCGCTTTTATTGCCTTTGCCTGTCCTCTGGCAATGCTTCTTTTCTTTTTTACTTTAATCATTCTGCTCTCCGTGTTTAGAATTCAATTACTTCCAATATGCCATCAAAAGAACTTATTGTCGCAACCGCATCTTTCAGATATAAAACCTGAGTATCCGGATCATCCAAAGGATGTTCTTCCACCAAATCGGGGTGTGCGTCTAAGAAAGACTTTTTAGCATCGCGACTATCATCGTTTATCGCCGTTGCCGCTATGCGAATCCATCTGTCTTCGGCAATCAGCGCGCATATCTCAACTTTGGAATTTTCTTTCATCTGTCGGGATACCGGCTTGCTGTGTGAGGTCATGAAATACAATCTGCCATCAAATATATTAACAGGGGCCATAGGCCTCACCCGCGGTTGCCCGTTATCATCAGTCGCAAGAAACCATACATCCGCTTGTTTTAATATACCATAAACTTTTTCCATTTTTATATTTCCTTTGTTAGCTCAACATAGGTCCCGCCGGCAGCAAATCCGAAATACTTGTAAAGATTTATCAAGCGTGGATTGCCGACGTCTGCATATGCAAGCACATGTTGCACACCCATGGCTTTGCTTGTTCCTAAGAACCACTGTCCCAATTCCCGGGCAACCGCGCCACCGCGAAAATCGCGGCGAATAACAAGATAATGCGCAACGGACCAGGGGCCGGCCAACTTTTCCCCAACTATAATCCCAACGATTTCACCGTGTGATTCAGCAACGCCCGCTATGCTTTTCTCGTCGGTTATTTCTTCGGGGTCAATCGGGCCATAACTGAACACCAATTCGCCAGCAGCCTGCAATTCACGGACTGCGGCCAAGTCTTTCAACTCTGCCTTGCGGATGGTTATTTCAGACATTTTTCAATCCTTTCCCGCACGCGCGATGCGCCCATAACTTGCATTATGGAGTAAAGGTCTGGCGTGTTTGTACGACCGGTAAGCGCCACGCGCAAAGCCATCGCCGCATCGCCATTTGATATGCCCAACCGCGCCGCGATTTCTGTAATCTTCTTCCACCAAGCATCCTTGTCATCGGTAATATCAAAGGCCTTCAGGAATTCGGATAAAACTTTTTTATCTATATCTTGCGCGGCGATTTGAAACAAGTCATCAAAGAAATATGCAACCTCTTCCAGCGTCTGCTTCCAGGTAATAAAGTCTTTTCTGATACGTTTTGGGTTATCACGTTCAATGCCGAGAACCGCATGCAAGTAATCACCCTGCCCGCGGGTCCGCGCGGCCCATTCGGGAGAATACTCATCTGCCCAATCGCTCACGCACCGGGTTAATTCATCAACGCTCAGCGTTGCGATAAACTCCTTCGCCCACCATTCCAATTTCTTCATATCGAACAGCGCGCCGCTGGTTGGAATTTTTTTGATTTTAAAAGCCGGATATTCCCATATTGTTTTTACCTGGCCTTTGGTCTTTGCTTCTTCATATCCGCTGGCTGCCAGGTTGAATATGTATTCCAGAACGGCTTCCGTTGGCCAGCCGTTTTCAACATAGAATCCAGCGGCCGATTCTGGGTCTTTGCGTTTAGATAATTTGCGCTGATTGCCCGTTTCCTCATCAAACTTGTCAATCGTGAAAGTATGCGCGAAAACAGGCGGAGCCCAACCCATCATATCATACAGCTGGACATGCAAGGGCAACGACGCCAGCCACTCGTTGGCGCGCACCACGTGCGTCACGCGCATAAAATGGTCGTCGCACAACATTGCAAAATGATACGTCGGCAGCCCGTCGTTTGATTTTACGATAACAATATCTTCGTTATTTTCAGGGAATGCGACCGAACCGCGAATTCCCTCTTTGCAGAAAATACGACGCGACGGGTCGCCGGTAGAATAAAGCCGCACGGACGGCGTTTCGCCCGCGTTAAGCCGCGCGATTATTTCATCTTCGGTCAGGTCTCTGTCGCGGGCATATTCGCCATAAATCCCGGTCGGAAATCCCGCCGCGGATTGCTTTGCGCGAATGTCCTCCATCTCGATGGGCGAAAGAAAGCAAGGATATGCCCGCCCCGTGGCCAAAAGTTCTGCCGCAACGGAATGATAGATGTCTTTGCGCTGCGACTGAATATAAGGACCGTAATGTCCGCCCCGCTGCGCGCCTTCGTCGTCCGAAAGCCCGAATCTTTCCAGCCAATTTAAAATCAATTCCGTTGCGCGTTCCACTTCGCGCTTGGTATCCGTATCCTCTATGCGCACTATGAACACGCCGCCGGAATCTTTGGCCAGTTTTTTATTTATCATGGCCATCATCACGGTCCCGATGTGCATAAAACCCGTAGGGCTTGGCGCAATGCGCGTCACCATCGCGCCCTCGGGCAAGTTGCGCGGAGGGAACTTTTCTTCCAACTCTGCAATCGTCCATTTGGGCGCGCCACCAAGCACCCTTGCGATTAAATCTGTGGATAAACCCATTCTCATTTCGTTTGCCTTTGCTGTTCCAGCATTTTATACTAAAAATATGGAAAAACAAGAAATAAGAACTTTCGGGCGGGTTCGCGGGAAAAAGCTTTCCGCCCGCCAGCAATGGCTGGTGGATAACTTGTTGCCGGAACTGGCGCCCACCGGCCCTGACCCCGACCCCAACATCATTCTAGAAATCGGCTTTGGGGCTGGCGAGCATCTGCTGCACCTGGCAGCCGCGCACCCCGACAAGTTGATAATAGGCGCCGAGCCCTTTATAAACGGGGTCGCGTCATTGCTGTCGCAAATGACGCAGAGCACAGAGCATAGAGCACAGAGCATAGATAATGATAATTTATTAAATCTCATCAAACCCGAGTATCGCAATATTAGAATTTGGCCTGATGACGTGAGAAAGCTTTTTACTCTTTCACTCTCTCGCTCTTCTACTCTGCAAAATCCAGGTTTGCGCTTTGCGCAGATCTGGATTTTGCATCCCGACCCTTGGCCCAAGACAAGGCATGAAAAGCGCCGTTTATTGAGCGCAGAGTTTTTGGAATTACTGGCCGGCCGTCTTGCCCCCAAAGGCCTGCCGCCCGAAGCCTCGGCGAAGGGCGGGCAAATTATAATCGGAACCGACCATTACGAGTATTACGATTGGATTTTGGAACAGGTAAAAAAAACACGCCTAACGACTAGCGACCAGCGACTAGCGACTATTGATACCCGCTACCAGCGCAAGAACAAGGCGGGGACGGCCGAGCCAAAGTATTTAATCCTAGGAAAAGCCTAGCGTCCGCCTTTCCCGCCGCGCGGGGCGCCTTTGGTCGGAAGGCTCTGATTAATTTGTTTCGTCACCCTTTCCAAATCTTTCTGCGCTTTTTTATTCCCATTCGCGACCGCCAATCTATAATTGGCCTGCGCGCTCTGCAGGTTTCCTTTCTTCTCTCGCGCGTATCCCAGGTTATAGAACGCCGCCCCGTATTGGCTTTTATCGCCTATGCGGTTGATGATTTCATGAACTTGTGCGACGGCGGCGTCATGGTCGCCCAGCATATTGTAAGTCGCGGCCAAGTCGTTCCTCAGCAAGGCGTTATCCGGGTATTTCTCCACCAATTCCATAAAGCTTTTTTCAGCGGCCTTGTAATTGCCTTTTTTGAATTCGGCAACGGCCATGTCGTAAAACTTGCTTAAATCGGCCGTATCGACGTTTATGACATAAGTGCCCTCTTCCACCTTTTCCCATTTTTCAATATTAAGGACAACGGTGGAGCCCAGCTTGCATTCTCCCTGCTGGCAATATGCGACAACGTCTTGGGGCAACAGATCTTTTATTCTTTTCCAGCCCGCGATTGATTTCCCGCTTTTATTGACCGGGTTTTTCAGCCATTCTTTAAAGTCTTTATAAGTTGCCCTGACTATTCTCGGCTTGCCGTTTTTAGTTTCTATGAAGTTCTTTTTGCTGCCGCCGCTTTTCAGCATCCAGAATTCGTATACGCCCTTGACCGGACATTCCAGCAGCATTTCCGGGGTGATTTCGCCCGTCAGCAATCCGGCTTCCAGCCAGCGACGCCAATAAAGCCCGCGGCCGTCTTTGACGAATCCTCCCAGGCAGTCGCCCAGCTCTTTCATAGATGCGCCTTTCATCCAGGCTTCTCCGAAAGAGCGCGTCGCCACCACCGGGTACTTCCCGAACAGCTGCAACACCAGCGAGTCCGGCACGCCCAGACCGTATTCTTTATACAGATTCCGCAGGCGGGTGTTTCTTTCCTTATGGTTTTTGTTTTTTGGATCCTCTATAAGATTCGTCCCGCTGTTATAGATGACCGAGGATATGCCCAACGCCTGGCCCACGTCCGAGACATCAATAGTCTCGAACGCTATATCATAGCAGTACATAAAGAAGAAAGTTTCTTTCTGTTCTATATGCCACCTTGCCAGGTCATAGGCCTCATCATCAGAAATTGGGCGAGTCTTGCTTGTCACGGGCTTTCCGTCTTTCAGAACGGTACAGCCAAAGCCGATCGTCCATATGCCGTTGGAGTCTTTATAAGGGATATGTAATCCGGTTTTAGTGTCTTTATGAACTCCTTCGGGACCGACAATGTATGCGATCAGGAAAGGAGTTATAGGCTGGATTTTCTTGAAATAAGTCTCAAAGTCTTTCGCTTCAACTTGAGTTTCTTTGCTGGAGGAGCAACTGGTCATAAACTTACCGCCCACCAGGACGCCCAAAGCCAGGCCGCCGTAAAGAATCAGATTGGCCTTTGCCTTTTTGAAAGAATTCTTTTTCATAAAAAGCCCCCTGTTTTCACAGGGAAGTATATCATAGATGTATTTTTTGACAAGAAAAATGACGGATTAAAGAAGATTTTATTTATATCGCAACAATTTTTGGCAAGATAGCCCGGGCTTTATATTTGTTGATTTTGCCCTTATTCTTGCTACTATGAACCCAAATAAAATGCCCAAGAAAGAAAGTAAAATTCTTAAGCTCACTACTGGTCCTGCGTCTGATCACGCGCCGCTGGCCGACCGTATGCGTCCGCGCACAATCGACGAGATTATTGGTCAGCGGCAGCTGCTGGGGGAAACAGGCGTAGTGCGGCAGATGGTGGATTCCGGACGGCTTTCCAACCTGCTGCTGTGGGGACCGCCGGGCAGCGGGAAAACGACGATTGCGCGCGCCTTGGCGAACAGCGTTGATTTGGAATTCATGCCTATGAGTGCCGTCTTTTCAGGCACCGCGGATATCAAGAAAGCGATGGAGGCCGCCAGAATGAACCGCGGGCTTGGTCGCGGAACCTTGCTGTTCATAGATGAAATCCACCGGTTTAACAAGACTCAACAGGATACTCTGCTGCCTTATTTAGAGGACGGAACAGTGGTATTCGTTGGCGCAACGACGGAAAACCCAAGTTTTGAGTTAAATAACGCTCTGCTCTCGCGCTGTCATATAGGCGTTTTGACGCCGCTGTCCACGGAAGATTTAATGCAGCTGTTAGAGCGCGCGGAAAAGTTCGTCGGCGAATCAAAGCTGCCGCTGACTAAAGAAGCGCGCATTCATCTGTGCCAGATGGCCGACGGAGACGCTCGGTTTCTGCTGAATACGGTCGAATACTTGGCGGCCACGAATTTCAAAGAACCATTAAGGCCCGAAGAATTGGACGCCGCGATTCAAAAGCGGGCCCCATTATCGGATAAAAGCGGGGACGAGCATTACAATCTAATCAGCGCGGTGCATAAGAGCTTGCGCGCAAGTGACACGGATGCGGCATTATATTGGACGGCGCGAATGATGGTCGGCGGACAGGATCCGAAATACCTGTTCCGGCGGCTGACAAGATTTGCGATGGAGGATATCGGTCTGGCCGACCCGAATGCGGTGCAGCTGGCGCTTAACGCTTGGCAGGTATATGAAAGAATGGGTAGCCCGGAGGGAGATTTGGCGCTGACGCAATTGGTGATTTATCTGGCCACGGCGCCGAAAAGCACGGCTAATTATCGCGCGGCGGGCGCGGCGTGGCGCGCGGCGGAAAAATTCGGCAGCATGATGCCGCCGAAAAACATACTGAACGCGCCAACCAGAATGATGAAAAATATGGGATACGGCGAAGGATATATTTACGAACCCGACACATTGGAAGGCTTCAGCGGGCAAAACTGCTTTCCGGAGACAATGCCAAGGCAAACATTCTATCGTCCCATAGAGCGCGGCTTTGAACGCGAGATAAAAAAGAGACTCGATTATTGGGAAAGTTTGAGGAAGAAGAAATAGCAAACAAACTGGATTGCTTCGCTTCGCTCACAGTTTTTGTTTGCTGGATTGCTTCGTCGCTAACGCTCCTCGCAATGACAATTCGGTATTTGTTCTGAGCTGTATGCCCTGTTTCTGTTCTCCCTTGTCATTGCGAGCGCAGCGAAGCAATCCAGTCAATAACATCGCGCGAAGCGCGACACAAATCGTAATTACTAATCTCTACAGTTCAAACTCCGACTTGTTCGGGAAATATGATTCAAAGAATTTCCGGTTGTTTTGAAGCGCGCGCTCGCCATTCGCGCTGGCATCGTTTATACAGAACAGAAACGGCTTGTATTTCAAAATAGCATGGATAATCTGCCGCCCGTCCATCGTAAAATATTGCGGCTTGATGAATATGCTTTTGACAAGGCGGACCAGCGTTTTTTTATTCAGGCCGCGATAATCCCCGGGCTCGCAAGAATCCGGTATCGCGCCATATTTCTTATGCAAGGTCAAGTGGCCTCGCCCCAACGCGTTGTTGTAAAGTATGTATATAAAGGTCAGAATATCATCCGGTTTTCTGAACCTGTTGTATATGGTTGTACGAATTTCTTTCGGGAATAGGCTTTTGATTTCCGTGAAATGCGATTTTCTGAAAGGCTCTAAATTATGGCTGGGCCAGCAGTAGTATTTCTTTCCGGTTTTTTCATATACCAGCTTTTGAACCAGCATAAGTTTTTTGCCATGAAGCCCGCGTTTTCCCGCGATGGCTTTTGAAAAACCTGCATCGGTCCAAAGGTTTTCTTTGGGTTTGGGCTTCACAACATTTATCGGAAATCCATCCAAACTAAAAAAGTCATACGGATAATGCTCGCGCCCGAAAAACGTATCGTCGTTGGCCAGCAGGAAATGCTCGGCAAGGGCGGGAATATTGTCGACGCAGCTTGCGATCGCGCCAGAATTAAATGTCGGCAAGGCATCCGCCGGCATGATTTGTTTGTGGTCGATAATTGAAATTTTCGGATGCTTTGTATTCAGCCATTTCGGGACCTGACCGTCGGTTACTATATAAATATGGTTTATCCAAGGCGCGAACATATGGGCGCTGCGCAGGGCGTATCTCAGCTCGTCATTATCGCGAAATCGGGCGTCGGTCTTCGCGTCTTTGTGCAAAAGGCCGGCTTGCTTCATATATTTGTCTTTTTTGGCGCGCCAGACGGTGTCGTTTCCATCAACCCACAGATAAACCAAATCAATAGGGAAATTCATAATAACGCCACCTTTTGTTATGCAAAAGATGGCGCGGGGAGGTTGAAAAATCACAGCAAGATGACCCCGCCGGGCTTTGGGCGAACCCTATTGTATACCCGGCGGCTCCCCGCAATGCGGGGATATGGTTTTAGGTGCATATCTGGCACCCTCACTGCGAAGTTTTCAACGCTTCGGCATCCTTTGCGGATACAAGGGTGACTATAGGTTATAGCAATTAATTATGCAAGAAAAAATAGGAATGAAAACACTGTCGGCTGGATTTAGAATACTATATTCACGCGGCCGCCAACGCGCCAATCCTGCTGTTCGAATCCATACGACACAAAGCCCACATACTGCGTTCTGCCGTATTGGCGCACCAGCTTGAATCCAATGGTTTCTTCATCAAAATGCGGACTGGTCGCTTTCTGGAAGTCGAACCAGGTTCCGATTCGCCAGCCCTCGCCCAGCTTGAAATAAGCCTCGGGAACCAGGTTTATCCAAGCCATCCCGTGCGCTTCGTCAAAAATCCAACTGGTCTTCAGCAAGCCCGCCAAGGTAACCCAGCTCCACTGATGTCCGATCCTAAAGCCCGTCATATAAATGGTATCTGAAAACGCCGGCTCTGCATTGCCCGAAAACTTCACGCCCATAAAGGCATCCGCGATAATCGGACCTTCGGACATGCGGTACATAACATCCACGCCTATGTGTGAAAAGCCGTCATATTTACGGTCCCGGTCGAAATCATATTGAAGCTTTACATTGCCGCCAATAACAAACAGGTCATTAACGCCGTAAGCCGCGCGCAAATCCGCGCCAAGAATGCTGTCCCCCAGCCGCAGCCCCCCGGTCAAGGCAAGGTCGCGCGCGCGCGCGAAATACAAGGGGTCTTCAACATCCCATTCTGCCGCGTTCGCGGCAGCAGTGAATAGTGTATAGTGTATAGTGTATAATGAACAGCTCACGACAAATAATCGCATAATCTTTTTCATAATATCCTCACTTCACACTATATACTATACGTTATACACTAAAAATACAGTAGCAAATTTATGCCGACCTGGGTGTCTCGATACTTGGACAACGCGGCACGGCCCATGCAATGTGCCTCCAGCGGGCTCCAATCGGCCGGAAGTCCCGCCCACCAAGTAGGCGGCGCAGCATTATCGACCGCGCACTGCGTCCCCGGCTCGCACCAAGCGTACATATAGACATCTTTTGCGGAGTTCGCCGAATCCCACAGCGAAGTTTTTCCATAAAGCCCCAGCGCAAGGCTATCCATCGGCTGCCAATAGATTGCAGCCCTTGCCGACAACTGGCTGTGCCAGGAATAGCTTCCGAAAATACCCTGCAGGTCGGCCGACCACTGGTCGGTGAACTTGTGGAATACTCCCGCGCCTCCTTCCACATATATAGAGTTGGTAACATCCCTTTCAAAAGCTATATACGCAACCTGACCCGCATTATCGATTATACCGTTTCCGTACGACGAATCGTCCCACATGATATAAGCCAGATTTGCAAGCCCGTAGACCATGGTTTCCGGCGTTACCTTGTACCCGACCTTACCCGCCAGCATCAGGTTGTTCGCGATTTCCGCGGATTGGAAGAATCCGCCGACATTGGCGACCCATTCGTCATCCTCATAGAATTTCCATTGCAGCCCCAGGCCCCAGATGGAAATTCCGCTATCCGACATCTTGTCGGTCGAAGCTGGCAATAGCAAAGGAGCATAAGAATTCCAATGCATCTGATATTTCGTATTCGAGTATTTGATCATACCCAGCACGGCGACTTCGTCGGTGATTCCGACGGACAGGTCTTCTTTGATAAAGAACTCGCTGGCTTTCCAGTTTCCTGTAAGTCCGCCCCAAGGACCCGTTGCGGGAACAATCTCGAAATCATAGGAGTTCCAGGCAAGACCTATATCGGTCAGAGAGCCGACATGGCCCGAGCGCGGCTGAAAGAAAGGATCCGACAGCGTCAGAGTATTCGGCTTGCGCGGTTCGGATTTTTTCGGCGCGGGCGCAGGCGCGGGCGCAGGTTCGACCTTTTGCGGCCTGATTATAACCGGCGCGGTTTCGGGTTCCGGATAGCATCCCGTGAAATCGCATCCTCTGTAATCTTCGTAAACATTATGCCGCGGAGTAGGTTCGACATATCGCGTCGAACTGCCGGCGTATCGCGTCGCAGCGTCTGCGGCGCCTGCAACCAGTGTAATTCCGCCCAATGCGGCAAAAACAAAATGAAGTTGTTTCATATTTTCACCCTTTGTTTATGAAAGAATTATATCACAAAAAGGGAAAAAGTAAAAGTAGGAAGTAGAAAGTAGGAGGTAGGAGGTAGGAGGTAGGAGGTTTAAGGTGAAAAGTTATCTTTATCATTCTAGACCGATAGAACAAAAAGCATAAAATACGTTGTCTATTATAATGGACATCTACTTCCTACCTCCTACTTCCTACCTTCGCGGACCTTATCGTCGCGCAGCGACGATAAGGTCCGCGGCAACCATCCCAATAAATGCGCCCAACAGGACGTCGGACGGGAAATGAGCCCCAACCGCGACGCGCGAAACACCGATAATTACGGCCAGCGTCCAAGTCGCCCATTTGAACCGCGGGAACATCAGCCCGATCATGACCAAGGCGGCAAAGCTGGCCGTCGCATGGCCGCTCGGCATGGAATTAAACGCCCAATCGCTTGTGAACGGATAAAAACCGACCTGCTCCAGCTCTTCCAGAAACACCGGGCGCATACGGCCCAGTGAAAATTTCAAAATCCATCCGACCGCGCCGGATAACAATAGAGCACAGAGCATAGAGCATAGAGCATAGTTATTCGCGTACTTGAATTTTGTAATGCTTCTTTTAATAAAAGGAATTAATTTGAATTTTTTATTATCTATGCTCTGTGCTCTGTGCTCTGTGCTCTTGATTGCGACTGCGATAGCGTATGCTATCGCAGTCGCAATCACCCAAACTTTGAACGAAGTTACCGCGCCGATAATGTGCGCCCAGGCGCCATCAAATCTGCGCAGGAAAAAGTAAAGCGGAGCATCCAGCCAGAAAATGCCAGCCAGACACAAAGCCGCGACGGTTCCCACCGCAATCGCAATCCATTTCCATTTAAGAGTATTATTTTTATTCAGAAACATTCTAATTTTTCTCCGCTATCAGCCCTTTATAAAGCCTTCCGTCCGTCAGGATTTTCATCGCAACGGCGGTGGCCAGCAAATCTTCATCCTCGCCGGATTTGATTATCGGACAGCCTTTGCGCGCGGCGGCCGCGTCCAAGCGCGCGTTCGCATTGAAGTCTTTCGCGTTAAAGTCTCCGTTTATGACATTGATAAAAAACGCGCTCTGCTGCGATTGCGAGCGGATATTGGACAGGCATACCAGCGGAAAGACTCCGCGCCCGTCAAGCTTCATTCCCCGGCCACTTTTGATGGAGCGATTGCCCAGCTCTATTATGCCCCCCGTCGACAGTTCTATCTTCGTAATCAAGCGCGCGAACCCGGCCGTCGGCGTTCCGACAAGCGCTCCGCGGCGCTCCTCGTGAAACGCCATCGCGATGGCCTCGGCTGCGCCTTGCGTCTCGTTGGATACCAAGACAACGACTGGCACGCCCGTGACGGATGCGCCGCCGGGAATGACCTCGACCTCTTCCCCGCCGTTCTCTTGAATACGCATAACCGGCCTTGGGCCCAAGAATAAACCGCCCAGTTTTGCCGCCGCGCGCTCGTCCCCGCCGCGCGCCACGCGCAAATCAAGAATGATTCCGGATGTGTTTTTATATGTGGCCAGCGCTTCGTTAACAATTTTCACCGCATCTTCGGAGATATTATAAACGATGATTTCAAGGATATTGGTCTTGCGGCGCTCGGGGTCTTGGGCCCTGAAAACTATATCCGCGTCCGCCATGACCACCGTCGCGCGCCGCAGCACTACTGTCTTGGTTCCGCTTGGGGAGGCCACTTTCAATTTAATCGTGCCGGAGTTAAATCCCGCGAATTCCGCGTTAAGATCCGCGTCCGACATCTGGGCGACGTCCAAGCCGTTCATTCCGACAATCAGGTCCCCATCGTTTATCCCGGCGATATCCGCCTGGCTGCCTTTTATGATGCCGGTCACACGCCAGTATCCGCGAGTATCGCGGCTGCCTTCCAGCCCGGCGCTGGTAAGCACCCGGCTGTTATCCCGGCCGGCCGCGACATATCTCCCGTTCGTGTCCAGCGCATACGTCATCGCCGCCACCGCAATGGAGACAATCGTACTCTGCGGATGCGCGGCCAGCGCAGGCTCGCCCGTGCGCATTTTTACAAGTATTGCCGTGGCGATCTGACCAAAGCCGTACCAATCCTTTGGCTCGGGCCGAGGCCAAGTGCCCAAGATATCATCCCCCCGTACAAGGACGACGCGGCTGTCGGTCACCGCGATCTTGACCTTGGGCGCAAGCGTTTCCAACGATTCCAAAGCTGCGCGGATATCCTTGCCGCCGAATTTCGCGCGGTCCAGTTTTTCAAAAATCTCGGCGAAAGTGTCAGAGGCCTCGAAAACTTTCATACCATCAATGACTGGTGTTTCCTGGTCAAACAAATCAGCGGCATGACAAGTAGGAAGTAGGAAGTAGGAAGTAGGAAGTACAAATAAAGATAAAAATAAAAAAAGTTTTTTCATATTTCAACCTTTGTATTATTATGGCGTATAATAATGAATTATACTTCCTACTTCCTAATTCTCTTTCCTGAGATTAAAGTGATATAGTATGACGTTGGAAATATAGATGGATGTAAGCGTGCCCATGATCACGGCGAACGCCATAGCGATTGAGAACTCGCGCAGAACCGCGCCGCCGAATAAGTAAAGCCCAATCATGCAAAGTATGGTCGACACGGACGTCAGAACGGTACGCATCATCATTTCGTTGATGGACAAGTCTATCAGGTCGTCCTGCGGCATCTTGTGATACTTCTTCGCGTTCTCTTCGATACGGTCGTAATTCACGACCTTGTCGTTGATGGAGTATCCCAATCCCATCAGGATAACGGCAATTGCGGTCTGATTGAACTCTAAACCTGCAATGCTGAAAAATCCGAACATCAGGACGAAGTCCAGAACCAGCGATACCAGCGAGCCCACGGCATACCCCCCCTTGTATCGAATCCAGATATAGATGCTCATCAGAACGAACGCGAACAAGACGGCCATAATTCCGCCTCGAATTAATTCTCCGCCGATTTTTGGGCCGACGATTTGAACCTGAGAATAACCGACGCGGTCACCGAAGATATTTTTTATCTCGCTGACGACGGCGTTCTGCTGGTCTTCGGTCGCGCCTTTTTCAAGTCCTATGCGCACCAGGATATTGCCGCCCGAAACGGATTGCAGCTCCGGCTTGAACGCGGCGAGATCGCCGCGCATCTTGTCGATGGTGTAATCCGCGGACTTGGGCGTTATCTCCATAGAGATTCCACCGGCGAAATCGATTCCGTAATTCAGTCCGCGGAACAAAAGCGCCAGCACGGACAGCACCACCAATACTGCAGAAACCCAGTACGACAGCTTGCGATATTTCATGAAGTGTAGAGTCATTTTTTTACCTTTGTATTTGTAATTCATGTATCCTTGCGACGCACACATCTGCTCGTCGCTAATAACGCTCCTCGCAGTGTGCTTGTACGCTCGGATTCATAAAATGTAAAGTCATAAATTTTTCTCCTTAATCACAAAAGAACTAAATGCTATTTTTCGGTTTGGCAAACCCAATCTTCTTGTTCTTTCCGCTCATATATATATCCACCATCACGCGGGACAACGCGACGCAGGTAAACAAGGTCGTGATGACTCCGATGCTTAAGGTTACCGCAAAGCCGCGTATCGGCCCCGCGCCGAATTGGAACAATACCAGCGAGCATATCAATGTCGTAAGATTCGCGTCGATAACGGTCTTGAACGCGCGGTCGAATCCGGCATCCACCGCCCGCAGCGTGTTGGAGCCTGTGCGGATTTCATCGCGTATTCGCTCGAACTGCAAGACGTTCGCATCGACGGCCATGCCGAGAGTTAAAGCGATTCCGGCGATTCCGGGCAAGGTCAAAGTCGCGCCGAATAAAGCCGTAACCCCGACTATCATGGCAAGGTTCACCAGCAACGCCACATTCGCGATAGCCCCGAACAAGCCGTAAACCAACAACATAAAGACTATCACGAACAGAACGCCGATTGCAGAGCCCAGCTTTCCGGCCTGAATCGTGTCCGCGCCCAGCCCTGCGCCAACCGTGCGCTCTTCTATCACGCGAAGCGGCGCGGGCAGCGCGCCGGAACGCAGCAACACCGCCAAGTCTTTCGCGCCCTGCAACGTAAATCCGCCGGAAATCTGGCCGCGTCCGCCCGGTATGGGTTCGCGGATCGTAGGCGCGGAAAGCACCTTGCCGTCCAGGACTATCGCGAATCTCTCTCCAACGTGTTCGGTGGTGAGCCTTGCAAAGCGCCGCGCGCCTGAAGAATCGAATACGGTCGTCACAACCGGCATATTGTTCTGGCTGAAATCGGCCTGGGAATCGGTAAGGCTCTCCCCAGACACTTCCACATGAGTATAAACCGGCACAATCTGCGAGGGGTTCTCCATCAAGGGCAGGAATTCCGTGCCGCTGGGTGCGCGCCCGGATGCCATTTGCTCGGACGATATGTTTTCATTCACAAGGTGGAATGTCATCTTTGCGGTCTGGCCGATAAGCTCTTTTATGCGCTCGGGATTATCCACGCCGGGCAGCTGCACCAAGATATACCTGCCGCCCTGCGTTTGAATGGATGGCTCCTTGGTCCCCAGCGCGTCTATGCGCCGGCGCACGATTTCAATGCTGCGGCTTAATGCGTCGCCAACCATCTCGGCCCGCTGGGCTTCGGAATACGAAAGCGTTATCGTATCGCCCTTTATATCTATATCCACCCCGCCGCCCAGCTCGCTGCGCAGACGCCCGCGCGCCTTGGAAACATCGGCCGCATCGCGGACAACCATGGATATCTTGCCGTCGGCATTGCGCAAGTCGGAAAAGCGTATCACGCCCTTGTCGCGGTTGATAAGCGCGTTCCGCGCGCCGTCATACAGCTGCAGGGACTTTTCCCGGAACATGACGTCGGTATCGACCTCCAAAAGCAGCTGCGCGCCGCCTTTCAGGTCCAGGCCCAAAGATATCGGCCCGATCCAGGACGGGAAATAACGCGCGGCCCCGGACCACATGGTCGGCACCGCCAGCAGAACGCCGATCACGGCAACAAGAATAATTGCTAATTTTTTGAACATAACTAACCTTTTTAATTATTCCACGCTTGCGACGGCGCTTTTGCTGACTTCGACCACGACGCCTTTTGCGATTTCCAATTCAATCGTCTTATCGCCGATTTTCTTGACGGTGCCGTAAATTCCGGCCGCCAGCACGCGACTGCCGACTTTTAAAGAATCCAGCATCTTCTGATATTCGGCCATGCGCTTTTTGTTTGGGCGAACCATAAAGAAATAAATGATTGCGAAAATGATTACGACATAAATTACCAGCCCCCAAGCATCGTTTTTCGGCGCGGCGGGTATTGCCTGATTTACGACTTCCACGACTTCTGTATTCATAAGTTTTCTCCTTTGTTTATGGGGAAAAGATAGTAAAAAAAGTACAAAGAGTAAAGGAAAATATAATCGTCTCCCCCAAGAATTGGGGGAGGAAAGGGTTGGCTTATCGGCGACCCCGGGCCCCGCCGAAATTGCAAATTTCGGCGGGGGGGGGCCGATTAGCAACCCTTGGGGGGGGGCAAAAAAAAACGCCCCTAGCGGCGGGCGAGGTTTTT
>WRHR01000002.1 GCA_009783145.1 Alphaproteobacteria bacterium
GGTTTGATACCCAGCCAGCGCTTGCGTCCGGCCTTGCCCAAATTTACATTCCGCTGGTCCGGATTGGAAACCGCTCCGACCGTCGCGAGACAAGTTGAATGAACCTTGCGCAATTCGCCGCTGTTCATTTTAATCTGCGCATAGACACCGTCCTTACCCATCAGCTGAGCATAGCACCCCGCCGAACGGGCCAGTTGTCCGCCCGCGCCCGGCTTTAATTCCACATTATGCACGATTGTACCAATCGGCATATTTTTCAAAGGCATCGCATTGCCCGGCTTAATATCTTCCTGAGTACCGGAAATAACAATGTCGCCAACGTTTAAATTGCGCGGCGCCAGGATATAAGCCTTTTCACCATCCTTGTATTCAAGCAAAGCGATAAAGCCCGTACGGTTCGGATCGTATTCCAAGCGTGTGACAGTTGCCGGAATGCCGGTCTTTTTGCGCTTGAAATCGATCAAGCGGTATTTTTGCTTATGCCCGCCGCCTTGGTGCGGAACAACGACATGGCCGAAGTTATTGCGCCCGCCCTTGGATTTCTTTCCAACGGTCAAGGACTTTTCCGGCTTGCCGCGATGCAGCCCGGACTTGTCAACCGCTACGCGTCCGCGCATTCCTGGTGTAACTGGTTTATACTGTTTCAGTGCCATTTCTTCTTACCTTTACTAAACTTTGACAATAACATCGCGAAGGATTATCTGCCAGAGTTATGCGCTTGCCATTTCTATTTTGTCGCCGGCTTTCAGCGTTACGTACGCTTTCTTCACGGTCTTGGTTTTGCCTGCGGCGCCGTGAAAGCGTTTGCCTTTCACCTTGCCTTTTTGGTTTACGATATTCACTTTTTCGGGCGAGACATTATATATTGCCTTGATTGCTTTCGCAACTTCCCTTTTGCCTGCACGCGCGTCAATCTCGAACGCCATTGCGCCGGCCTCCGCCATTTTGGCAGACTTTTCCGAAATTATCGGACGACGCAGGATGTCATAGGTACCCGCCGTCGCAGCGACTTTCTTCTTGTCCGCCGTAGCCTTGGCGGAGGAGGATTCGGTTTTGACTTCTTTTACTTTCTTTTCTGCCATATCTTATGACCTTTCTTTACTGTTTTGTCCGCTGGTTCGCAACAGCAACCTTGAAACTATTTCTTGCAGACGTCAATCCTTCTATTACAAATATAGGATCTTTTTCTGTCAGTGCCTGCTCTAATACCCGCCGTATTCCATAAACAATCTCTTGATTGTTATTAAAATTATAATTGTTTAACGATTTCCTATTAACTCCTAACACCAATTCCAATGCGTTTGAACAAAGATTTGCATACTCCACAATTCCTTCTACAGATATAGTGTATAAACGATGAGTTTCTTTGTTGCTGTCAAATTTTATATTTTTTGCAGCAACAGAAAATCTTGTATCGCCATGCATACTTTTGTAAAAGGTTGCCATGTTATTCTCCTAATCTTTTTTCAATCGCTTTCACGCTGTCCGCCGTCAAGACCAGATTCTTGTGCTTTATAATATCCAAGACATTCAAGCCCATCGTCGGCAGGACGTCAATGTGCGCGATATTCGCGACGGACTTCTTGAAATTCGTATCCAACGCGTCCGCGCCCACGAACAAAGCCGATTCCAGCTTCAATTTTTTCAGCGCTTTCGCCGCGGTCGCGGTTTTGGACTCTTTCATTTTTTCGGAATCGATAATGATCAATTCGCCGTTTTTCGCCCTCAAAGACAAGGCCATTTTCAAGCCCAGCGCGCGAATCTTTTTCGGCAGGTCAATATTGTGGTCGCGCAGAACCGGCCCGTGAACGACTCCGCCGCCGCGCATATGAACGTTAGTCTTTTCACCCTGGCGCGCGTGTCCGGTCTTTTTCTGCTTGAACGCTTTCTTGGAAGAACCCGCGACATCGGATACGGTTTTAACCAAGTGAGTGCCTTGGCGCGCGTTCGCACGTTGCCACACCACTACGCGATGCAGGATATCCGCCCGCGGCTCCACACCGAAAATGCCGTCCGCCAAATCAATCTTGCCGACCGCTTTCCCGTCAAAATTTATAATGTCAATCTGCATGATTATTCACCCTGCCCTTCCTTGTCCGCCGGAGCTTCAGCGGAGGCGGATTCCGCCGCCGGTGTTTCTTCAACAACTTTTTCTGCAACAACAGTCTCTGCGGGCGAATGATTATTCGCCCCTACGGGTTCGGCGTTCTTCGTCGGAACCGGCAAATCTTTATGTTCTTTCTTCGCCGCATCCGTTACCAAGACGAACGTTCCGTTCGCGCCCGGCACCGCGCCTTCGATGAAAATCAGATTATCTTCCAAATCAACGCCGAAAACTTTCAAGTTCTGAACGGACACAATTTCATTCCCCATTTGCCCGGCCATCTTTTTGCCTTTCAGCACGCGGCCCGGCCATTCGCGCATACCCGTGCCGCCCAAAGAACGATGCGCCTTCAGAACGCCGTGAGTCGCTTCCTTTCCGCCGAAGTTATGGCGTTTCATTGCGCCTTGAAATCCTTTGCCCTTGGACGTTCCCTGAACATCGACGAACTGTCCCGCAATAAAATGCCCCGCTGACAACGCTGTGCCAACAGGGATAATGCAATCTGGTGAAACGCGGAACTCGCAAACTTTGCGGAATGGCTTTATGCCCGCCTTTTGCGCGGCAACCAGCTGAGGTTTTGCAACGTGCTTTTCTTTCGCTTCGCGCAAGCCCAAGACATTGGCCTCGTAGCCGTTCTTGTCCATGGTGCGGTTGCCGACGACCTGGCAGTCGCCGACTGACAGAACGGTGACGGCGTGCGCCGTACCCGCGTCGTCGTACAAGCGCGTCATGCCTATTTTAGTTGTTATCAATCCCGAACGCTTCATTTTAAATGCCTTTTATAATTTAATCTTCACGTCAACTCCGGACGCCAAATCCAACTTCATCAAGGCATCGACTGTCTGAGGGGTTGGATCAACAATATCTACGACCGCTTTATGATTGCGGATTTCGAATTGTTCGCGGGATTTCTTATCCACATGAGGCGAACGGTTGACCGTAAACTTCTGAATCAAGGTCGGCAAACGAACCGGACCCACGACATCCGCGCCCGTGCGCTTTGCCGTTTTTACGATTTCATCAACCGCTTCGACCAGAATTCTGTGATCGAATGCCGTTAATTTAATACGAATCTTTGACGCTGGTACCATTTTCGTTTCCTTTTTGAGGTAGGAGGTTGAAGGTAGGAGGTTGGAGGTAATCAACTACCTCCTACCTTCAACCTCCTACTTCCAACCTTATTTGAGTATTTTCGACACAACTCCCGCGCCGACAGTGCGTCCGCCTTCGCGGATAGCAAAGCGACGGCCCTCGTCCATAGCAATTGGAGCAATCAGCTTCACGGTGATGCGGACGTTGTCGCCCGGCAGAACCATTTCTTTGTCTTTCGGCAATTCGATAGTTCCGGTAACGTCGGTCGTGCTGAAGTAGAACTGCGGACGATAGTTGCTGAAGAACGCCGTGTGGCGGCCGCCTTCGTCTTTCGTCAGAATATAGACTTCGGCTTCAAAGTCCGTATGCGGAGTAATGGAACCCGGCTTGCAGATAATCTGTCCGCGCTCCACATCTTCTTTCTTGGTGCCGCGCAGCAACAGGCCCACGTTGTCGCCAGCCTGGCCTTCGTCCAGCAATTTGCGGAACATTTCAACGCCGGTGACGGTCGTTTTGGTCGTCGGACGCAGCCCCACGATTTCAACTTCCTCGCCGACTTTGACGATGCCCGATTCGATACGGCCGGTAACCACGGTACCGCGGCCGGTAATGGAGAACACGTCTTCAATCGGCATCAGGAACGGCTTGTCAACCGGGCGTTCCGGCATCGGGATAAAGGTATCGCATGCGTTCAGCAGGTTGTCGATGGATTCCTTGCCCAGCCCGTCGCTCTTGCCTTCGACGGCGGAAACGGCGGAGCCGCGGATAATCGGAGTCTTTTCGCCGTCAAAATTGTTGGCGGACAGCAACTCGCGCAGTTCCATTTCGACCAGCTCCAGCAATTCCGAGTCATTCGCCAAGTCGCACTTGTTGAGATACACGACGATCTTCGGAATACCGACCTGACGCGCCAGCAGGATGTGCTCGCGAGTCTGAGGCATCGGGCCGTCGGTGGCCGCGCAGACCAATATCGCGCCGTCCATCTGGGCCGCGCCGGTAATCATGTTTTTGACATAGTCCGCGTGTCCCGGGCAGTCGACGTGCGCATAGTGGCGGGTTTCGGTTTCATATTCCACGTGAGCGGTGTTGATTGTTATGCCGCGCGCTTTTTCTTCCGGCGCGTTGTCGATTTCCGCAACGCCTTTCTTCGCGTCGGCGCCGATGCCATAGTAATGCACTATGGCCGCGGTCAGCGTGGTTTTGCCGTGGTCAACGTGGCCGATTGTGCCGATGTTGACGTGCGGCTTGCTTCTTACGAACTTTTCTTTTGCCATTGTTTTCTCCTTTGGCTAGTTTTTTTGTTTACTCAAATTTGTTTATTTCGTCATTTTCTTGATAACTTCATCCGCGACGCTCTGCGGGACGTCGTCATAGTGCGATAATTCCATATAAGGACTCGCGCGGCCCTGCGACAGAGAACGAAGCGTTTTCACATACCCGAACAACTGGGCCAAAGGCACATAAGCCGACACCAACTGATTACCAAACTGAGTGTCTATGCCGTTAATCTGCCCGCGGCGGCTGTTAAGGTCTCCAATGATGTCGCCGACGTATTCTTCCGGAGTAGTGACCGCAAGTTTCATAATCGGTTCCAGCAACTTTGGCGACGCCTTTTTCATCGCTTCGCGAAAAGCTGCGCGCGCCGCTATTTCAAAGCATAACACATTGGAGTCCACTTCGTGATACTTTCCGTCTATCAATGTAGCCTTGAAATCCACCGTAGGATAGCCGATCAGAACGCCCGTCTGCTGCGCTATCTTCAATCCCTTTTCGACGCCGGGGATGTATTCTTTCGGAATCGCGCCGCCGACGATTTTGTTCTCGAACTCATAGCCCTGGCCCGGTTCGCGCGGCTCGAACAAGATTTTAACCTGCGCGTATTGGCCCGATCCGCCGGACTGCTTTTTATGAGTGTATTCTTCTTCGATTGCGCGGCGGAAAGTTTCGCGATACGCGATGCGCGGTTCGCCAACGCTGACATCGACCTTGAACTCGCGCAACAAGCGGTCGACCAAGATTTCCAAGTGCAATTCGCCCACCCCAGACAGAATAGTTTGGCCGGATTCCTGGTCTACGGACACGCGGAAGGAAGGGTCTTCTTTCGCCAGCGCCTGCAAGCCCAATGACATCTTTTCAATGTCGGCCTTGGTTTTCGGTTCCACTGCGATGCTCATAACAGGTTCCGGCACGTGAATGGATTCTAGGATGATCGGCTTCGACTCGTCGCACAAGGTGTCGCCGGTAATCGTTTCTTTCATTCCGACCAGCGTTATGATGTCGCCGGCTTCGGCTTCTTTGATTTCTTCGCGAGTGTTCGCATGCATCAGCAGCATGCGCCCGACGCGCTCGCGCTTGTCGCGCGTCGCGTTATATATATAAGATCCAGCATTCAGCTTGCCCGAATAAATACGGATAAACATCAGGTTTCCGACAAACGGATCGTTCGCAACTTTGAACGCCAGCGCGGAAAACGGCTCGGTCACATCAGGCCGGCGTGAATCTTCAGTCTCGCCGTCCATCTTTGTTCCCTTGATCGCCGGAATATCCAGCGGAGACGGCAAATAATCAACAATCGCGTCTATAAGCGGTTGAATACCTTTGTTCTTGAACGAAGAACCGTTCATTATCGGATTAAAGGCTTGGGTAATCGTGCCCTTGCGTATCAGCTTTTTGATAGTCGCGACATCCGGCTTGGTGCCTTCCATATACGCTTCCATTGCCGCGTCGTCCAAAGTGACGATTTCTTCAATCAATTTTTCATGCAGCTCTTCGGCTTTTGCTTTCAAGTCTTCCGGAATCGAGCCGATAACCGGCTCTTTGCTTATATCGTTGTCATCCCATGTGATGGCGCGCATTTCCACGATGTCGACGACGCCTTGATAAGCGCTTTCCGCGCCAATCGGGAAATTGATGACCAGCGGGTTCGCTCCCAAACGCTCGCGTATCATATCCACGCAGCGGAAGAAGTCTCCGCCGACGCGGTCCATCTTATTGATAAAGCAAATACGGGGAACGCCATATCTGTCGGCTTGGCGCCACACGGTCTCGGTTTGGGGCTGCACGCCCGACACGGATTCGAATACCGCGACCGCGCCGTCCAGAACGCGCAAGCTGCGCTCCACTTCCATGGTGAAATCCACGTGCCCGGGAGTGTCGATCAGGTTGATGCGATGCTCGCGCCAGAAACAAGTCGTCGCAGCGCTGGTAATGGTGATTCCGCGCTCCTGCTCTTGCGCCATCCAGTCCATAGTCGCGGCGCCGTCGTGCACTTCGCCGATTTTATGAGTTTTTCCGGTAAGATACAATATGCGCTCGGACGTAGTGGTTTTACCCGCATCAATATGCGCCATAATTCCAATATTGCGATACATATCCAAAGTTACATATTTTCCAACTGCCATTTGTTATCCCTTAATGCCTTTACCAACGGAAATGCGCGAATGCCTTGTTCGCATCCGCCATCTTATGAGTGTCTATCTTTTTCTTGAACGCGGCGCCCTGCCCGTTCAAGGCATCGCGCATTTCCGCGAACAAGCGGTCTTCCATGGAACGCTCGCCTCGTTTGCGCGAGAACTGTACCAGCCAGCGCAAGGCCAAAGTCTGCTGTCTGTCTTTGCGAACTTCGACCGGAACCTGATAGGTCGCGCCGCCGACGCGGCGGCCTTTTACTTCGACCGAAGGCTTCAGCGCGTCAACTACATCCAGGAACGCCGTCAGCTCGTTTTGGTCTTTCGCAATTTTCTTCAGCTTTTCCAACGCGCCATAAACGATGTTTTCCGCAACTTCTTTCTTGCCGTCCCACATGATGACATTGATGAGTTTCGCGATGACCAGGTTTCCATATTTGGAATCCGGCAGAATTTCACGTTTAGTTGCTCTATTGCGTCTGGACATTATTTGTTTCCTTTTTCTTCACTCGGTTTTCCGAATTACTCAACCGCAGGTCGCGGTTGCTGGTTAATTATGCTTTTTTGGTTTTTGCTCCGTACAGCGAGCGGCTTTGTTTTCTTGCATTAACGCCCTGGGTATCCAGCACGCCGCGTATGATGTGGTATTTGACACCCGGCAAGTCCTTGACCCTGCCGCCGCGAATCATGACAACGGAGTGCTCTTGCAAGTTATGACCTTCGCCCGGGATGTAAGCGGTGACTTCGCGCCCGTTCGCCAGCTTTACGCGAGCGACTTTACGCTGAGCCGAATTCGGCTTTTTCGGGGTAGTCGTATAAACGCGGGTGCAGACGCCGCGCTTTTGCGGGCATTCCTTCATATCCGGCGATTTGGAACGATTCGCGATTTTTTTGCGCGGTTTCCGAATCAGTTGCTGTATCGTTGGCATCAATAAATCTCTTTGTTTTTCGCGGCTTTCCCGACGAATTTTTTTGCATAAAACCTGCCCTCCCAACTTATCTCAACGGGGTAATCCGTGATTATAAATTGGTCAAAAGTCGCAGATTTCTGTGCTTTTTGCTGTTCCTTGATTACACGGAAAGCGCATATACTATAAAGCCAAACCATTGGCTTGTCAAGGAAAAGTTCAAGATTTTCCCATTTGTTCCCCCTGCAAAAAAACTTTGACAGACAAAACAAGTATGCAAGGTCAGGACTCATTAAATTATTCGTATCTTATGAAAGTTTTTACCCGTCAATCCCGGGATATCAATGGGTTGCCATTCAAAGTCAGAATCCGAAATCTGGTGCGCAGATAATATGCGCATTCGATACCCATCATTTTTCTTCATCAAAACACCCGCCCCAACCCAATGTTTTGCAACAGAGCTGGGCGTGGTTCCTATTTCAACATAAATCCCAGAAGGCACGGGATCCGCCGATAACAGGACCTTGTCTTTGCGTCCGTGATGATATTTAGGCTCCTTTTTTGTGGCCGAAAATGCGTTATGCAGCTGCATAACCTTTTCACGCCACAGCGGATCTTGGCCCTGATCCGGCAATAACCTGACGTTCAATTCAATTTTTTCTATTTGCTTTTCCGATAATTCCGGCAAAGGGGTAAGCTCTAAATTCTTTTGCAAAGATTTCCAAAATGCCTCTGGGGTTTCAAATAGCTGACTTACCTTGGTCATTTTGAGATCAAAATTATCGGGCAAAAACTTTTTTACAAAGTTCATAACTTCTTGGAAAGAATCGCCGTATGCGACCAATTCGTCCGCGGTTAAATTATTCAGCTTTTCATCAATCAGGTCGTCCACAAACAAGTCCAGTTCCACCCCCGGCGCATATATCGCGCAAATTTCAGACAATGATTTTGCACAATACATCAAAAAGAACAATTCCGCCCAATCAGCATACGGCGCCTCGCTCAGGCGCCATAATTTATATAAACCCTGCGGAAAAAGAAACTTAAGTCTAGTTTGCGTCCGAACCGCCATACCAATCGTGTCGCGAACAGAATCCGTTAGTTGCTGGGATATAGGAAACTGTCTAAATTTTTTTGATATAATAATTTGTAAAATTTTGTCAGTCAAAACATCATCAGCTTGACAAATCGCCGGGGGGGGTAAATTGCACGGCATTGGGTTACGTTTCAAAGACTCAAGGTTTTGCATAATAAAGTCAGATGCAGTCATGATATTTAACCTCCAAAATAAAGTTTAAAGATGGGGCGAATGACGGGATTCGAACCCGCGACATCCAGTACCACAAACTGGCGCTCTAACCAACTGAGCTACATCCGCCATAAAAACAAATTTTGATCGGCCCGACCTTCGCCCGTTGGGCTACGATTGAGCGTTTGCGATTATAAATTATTTTTACCCCTATGCAAGATAAAAAACGCCGAAACAAATTCCCCTTCACTTGAGCGAAGGGGAATTCGCTCCTATAAACACAATTCCTCTCATCCGTTATAATCGTATTATGACTTGGGTTCATTTATTATTTGGTGCGGTGATGATGCTGATAGGGGGCGACTGGCTGGTGCGCGGAACTGTCGGGATCTCGCGCCGTCTTGGTTTATCCGAATTCATAATCGCAGTCGTTATTATTGGTATTGGGACCAGCACTCCGGAGCTCTTCGTATCCATAATATCCGACAACCGAGATTTGGGAACCCTGGTCATCAGCAACAACATATCCTCCAACATCGTAGATATCTGGGGCGTCATAGGTATAGGCGCTTTTCTATCTCCGATAATCCTTAACGGGCGGCGGCATATGGCGGATTTTATTTTCGTTTGGGTTGCGACTTTGGTTATGACCGTGATGTGTATGTTCAGCGTCATAGGCTGGATTGACGCGATTATCCTATATGGCATCTTCGCGGCGTATCTGTGGTACGCGATAAAGAACGTAAAGGAAAAGCCCGCGCAGCTTGACGGCGGGACTTCGGACGCGGCGGCGGTTTACGAATCAGGTTCCAGAATCAATTACCGCCCTATTTTTGGAGAACGCATGGTTCCATACAAGGGCATACCTGCCCCGATTGGCGGGCAAGCTTCCGTTATCCGGCGGCACTATGACTTTCTTTATGACAACGCGCTATTCCGTTTTTTCCAGCATAGCGTTCCTGGGCTTATATTTTTAACCCTGCTGGGCATAGGGCTGGTGTACCAAGGGTCCGAGGTTTTTATGGACGCGTTACAAATCATAGCGCGTATGGACCATCTGGACCAGACTTTGGCCGGGATATTGATAGTAGGCCCCGGAACGTCTATGCCTGAACTGATAGTCACGATTCTGGCCGCCATACGCCGGCGGCCTCAAATAGCGATCGGAAACATTCTGGGGTCTAATCTGATGAATATAGCGCTTGTAGTGCCGACAGGGGCAATCTTGATGGATCTGCCTCTGACAAAACACCTTTCGCATTTTGATGTCTGGGCGATGGTTTTGGCGTTGGCGATGCTGACGCTGAACTTGTTCGTATGGAAGCGCATATCGCGCTGGACCAGCGTGCTGTACATGAGCCTGCTGGTAATCTATATGTACTGGGCGGTGGTGTGGCGTTAACTTTTAAGTCTCATCTTAAGCAATTCATACGCTTTCTTTATTTCGCGGATTTCATTAATTTCAATACCTTGTGCTTTGGCTTCTTCAATCAGCCTTGCTTTTTCCTGCAGAATTTCTTCATTGGATTTGTCTGCAAAGTCCTGTGTACTTTCGCATTCCAGCATTAATCCCAATCCCTCGACAGTTTGAAACGCCAGCTCGATTTGACCGTTGGACATGACAACCATATCGTAATTAACATTGACCAGATTCTGGAATCCGATATTTTCAAACAGTTTTTTTGCCGCCGCCAAGTCGCCACACGGAACGTTTGTCTCTTCCAACCCCAGAACATCGCCGTTTTCGGCATAAGTCTTCTTTTTGTGCGTAATCAGCTTGATTATACGACCGTTCACATTCAAGTGCCGCAGCAATATAGCATCAGACAAGATTGGCAAGATGTTATCCGGGGATAATTCATTCAATTTTTGCGACAGATATTCGTCTTCAATCCTGGTTGTCCGGATAATGCTGAACCCTTTATCGAACAATATTTTCATTATCCCGTTCAGATCGCCGTTAATAGCAACCGTAATTTCCACTTGTTTCATGGTGTTCCTGCTTTTTATCTTTCAGAAATTATACGCAATCCCAATTGCGTAAAAGTCATAGACGTTGTTATTCGTGCCAGTATCGGCGTTGGAAAAATGCTGCATTATCAATTCCGCATTCCACGAATCGCTTATCCTATATCCGGCCATCATTCTAAACCCCAGCAGAAACTTGGTATTCAAGCGCTCGTTGTATTTGCCTTGGATGGCCGGCCCTATTCCCGTCCCGAAATAAAATCTTCCGCCCCATGGGGCCCAGGCGATATCTTGGGATATCATAAATATTTCCGCGCCATAATTTCCCCAATCGCATACGTTATATCTGCAGTTCCCGAAATAGTCGCCTCTTCCGACTCCGATGGTTTTTATCGCGCTCAGCGTTTGCCGTCCCGGTATTCTGAAGAAAGTATTGGGCTGAGAATATTCCAACGCCAGCATATAATACGGCACCGGACGATCCGAGTGCTTGAACAAAATCAGCTCGCCGGAATCAAAGCCCTGGCCCAGCATCAAATGAATCTGGTTCTGCTTGTCGCCGAAAAATGGATTGTTCGAAGCCTGCTCTTCCGCGCTTGCCGCGGCAAAGGGGGCAATAACCGCTAAAAATACAAGAAGTTTTCTCAAGATTGTTTCCATAACCGTTTGTTTGCAAACGCTTGTCCCGAACCAGTTTTTAGATATTTTTCAAATTCTATTGCTGGCTGTTCACCCGAAAACCCCAGATAAGTTACTAGTTTCCATGGTTTATATTTATTTGTATGAAATGAAAATCCAGAATTATGATCGTTTAAACGTTTCTTTAAATCAGATATATGGCCAACATACCTTTGTTCTGGAAAAGTTTCACTTTGAATCAGGTATACATAGAACATACCAAAGCCCCCCTACGCTAAAGCTTCGGGCGACACTACTTCGCTGATACTGCTCGCTATTCGTGTGGCCTGCCACACGAAGCTGCGCAGCAGCGAAGTGTGGTTGGGGCGCACGGACTCGAACCGCGATATACAGAGTCAGAGTCTGCTGTTCTACCATTAAACTACGCCCCAATTGCGACGGCGATTATAACCTCTGAATTTTTTTTTGCAATAAAAAATATGGGAAAAGCAATTTAAGAATACCCTCCTAGTGCATTTATTCCACAGTCGTGCAAAAATAATCTCAAACCCGAAAACAAGGGAATATGGAATAATCTTCAAACAAAGGAGAATGAAGATGTGTAAAAAAATGCTCTTAACAACCTTAATCGGCGTAGCCGCTATCGGCGCAACCGCAACCGCCGCGAATGCGGATTACAGCACTCCGGACCAGTACGGCGTCGTATCAAGCGTCTTTAATCCCGCATATCGTCCGATGCAGAACGACTGGGCCTTGCAGGCCGGAGTCAATTTTCAGACCGGTATGACCAAGAACGGCGAAAATATGACTAACTTTTCATCCGGCGACTTCCAGGTCGGCGACGTAAAGATCGCTTACGGCGTCTTGGATGAGCTGTACGTGTCGTTTGACGTATATCAGAATACCTTTGGAATCAATCCATATACCGGTACCTTTATGATTGGAGCGTTTGCAAATCCGGAACTGGGAATCAACTGGCAGGTATTTCGCCCGGCGAAATCATTCGCATTGGATTTGATTGGTAAATATGGCATAGCCTGGACTATTGATGAAGTAACCAGAGACCGCATAGGTATGAACAATGTTCAGGCCGGAGCTAGAATATATGGCGACGAAGGTAAATTCCAATGGGCCGTTCAGGGCTTGGCTCAGCTGGCATTCACACCCGAAGGCATGGACGACTGGTGGAATATATTGGGCAAGGCAGAGCTTGAATTCGAGATTGTTGATAAAGTCGGCCTGAAGGCGGAATATAACCTTAACTCTTACAACATAAGCAAAAGCGACAATATTCCGATTATATACGACCAATCGCTGCTGTTCGGCGTAATCGTCGATGTTCAGCCGGGCGTTGCCGCCGTGCAGCCGTATGTGGAGTATCACTTCCCGACAACCAGCGACAGCAGCGCTTCTGCCCTGACGAATAACTTCTGGCAGATAGGTGCGAAGTTCGGTGTTCAGTTCTAAAATTGCATAGCAATTTTGGAACGAAAAACGCGGGGCAATCCCCGCGTTTTTATTGCGCCGCACAGCGAAGCGCGGCGGTGCAATTTGTCATCCCCGCGAAGGCGGGGATAGGGTTTAATGACCGTCGTGCGCAGCACGACTACAAAATAATTTGGCTCGCTTTGCTCGCGGTTCATAGGCCCTATTCCCGCCTACGCGGGAATGACAAAATTTTTTACAAAAATTTTGTTAAAAATAAAAAACCGCCGCGATTGCGGCGGTTTTTTATTTGTTTCAGAATTAAAAATCAATTCCGAATTTCAAGCCCCAGGCCATGCCTTTGACTTCTTTCCAACCGTCGTCGCTGTTCGCCAATTCCTTGCCGATATACGCGCCTACGAACTTCGTCGCGTCAATGTTATAGTTGACGCCCAAAGTGCCGGCCCATCTGCCCGCGTTTTCTGCATCGGCATTCAGAATGCCAGCATATTCAACGCCCGCAACCAAGTTCCAGTCGCTGTCGATCACGTACTGACCATCAACGCCCAAACGCAGCGTTTTCAGGCCTTCGTCGCCCCAGTTGAACGATTCGAAGTTCATATAGTCATATGCGATATGACCCGCAACGGTCCAGTCGCCGGCAACGTAGCCGCCGCGAACGCCCAGCGTCCATGTGTATTCGGTTTCAGCTTCTTTCAAGAATCCTTCGCCATCCCAAACCGGGCTGAACTGATAGTTGCCGAACACGTCAGCTTTCCAGTTGCCTTCGTCCAGAACGCGATAGTTCACGCCGATGCCAAAGGTGTTCCAGCCGAAAGTGGTATCGCCGCCCTTGGGGAAAGCGAGATCAACGCCGGTGTTCAGAACAACTGCCAATTTGTCGGTGATACCATAGCCGAACTCTTCTCCCAGGCCCCAGCCGCGGAAGTGATCGTTCGTATCGGTATTCAACGAGGTGATGCTGTAAAAGCGGCCTTCATCAGGACGATACAGCGGGTTGCCGTCGATGACATTAGCAGCATTGGCGGCGCCAACGGTGCACAGTGCCAACAAAGAAGTTAATGCAAGTTTCTTCATATTCCTTTCCTTTTGGTTTATGAAACTAAATAAGGCTATTACCTTATGAGACGATTTTCCTATGTATTGAAATAAAAGTCAAGAGGAAATGAGCAAAATCGCAATAGAAAATTTATAACGAAATATAACAAATGCGCGTCCCCCTTGTTAAAGGGGGAAAATTTTTTAGTGAGCAACGCGAGCTTAAAAATTTAGGGGGATTATCGGTTAATTCCAGAGATAACGAATTATCTGGAATTACACAATAATCCCCCTGTTTTTGTAAATTCGCGCGAGGCGCTCATTAACAAAAATTCCCCCTCTAACGAGGGGGACTGATTTTTTTAATGAATGATAAGTTCGTTTTTAAACTGTCCCGTCGTCGCGTCTATCGACACCGTACAATGGTAAGTTCCCGCGGTAAGGCTGGCTGCGGTACCCAATGTCAGGCACGAGTCGCCATTAACTATCGCTTTTACCTCGCCGTCAGTTATATTGATATTGGTTCCTGCGGTAACAGTTTCGCCTATTATATTCTCAATATAAGTATCAACGCTGCTGTTAAAGTGTTGTTCCGTGATTCCGCCCGCTTTGACTTCCAAACCGCTGGAGCCCACATTGACCGAGCTGCCATCAACCACAACCGTAACCTTATCAGTCTCCAAATCCGTACTGCTGATCGCGGCGTTGCCTGCGGTCAACGAACCGCTGTCAAGCTTGTCGCCTATAAGCTCATCTACAATCCCAGGAACAACTTCGTTAACCAGATTCTCTCCATACTGGTATACGGCATGACCCGTGGTCAGACCCGTGGCATCCTCCACAATCCCGGTGCCTGCGTTAATGATGTCCCTTGTGCCGGACGTAGAACCTGTCGCGCCCCAAATCGCAACTTTGTTTTCGGCGGCGGCCTGTTGCCCTGAGGGCAGCTTGTCCTGCTTGTTCTTGACCGTGGTATTGTTGTCTATGATATTGTTGATGGCCGTCGAATAGTCGCCCATATCAATGTTTTCGACTATATTGGTTACAAAGTTATAAATATCGCCGTCGGTCTGAATGCTGTCGCCTATGATATTTTCAACAAAAGTCGTAACATTGGAGGTGTTGAAGTGCGTGCTGGTGATACCGCCCGCTTTGACTTCCAAACCGCTGGAGCCCACATTGACCGAGCTGCCGTCAACCACAACCGTAACCTTGTCGGTCGCCAAGTCCGTACTGCTGATCGCGGCGTTGCCTGCGGTCAGGTCACCCGTGCCGATAGTATTATTCGTGATGTAAGTATAAACATCGCCGCCGGTAACCAGTCCGTCTTCTCCGGTGCCGACAGAGCCGGTTCTGGCTTTGACGTTCCATACGCCGCCCGTCATATCGGTTACCTCAATCGTATCGCCGTCATCGGTAAGCGTGTTAATACCACCAGCGACTGCTGAAGCAAGACCAGCCTCTATAAGGTTGATAGCCGCAGTAATATTGGTTGCCGAAGCCGCAGCTCCAGTAAATTGCAAGTCGCCGTCCGCAGATTTGCGCGCGGTTTCTTCGGACGCTACCTGGGCGTCAATTCTGCCATGCACATAGTTCTGCGAAGTGACAATGGATGTATTGCCCGCGCCAAGAGGGGTCACGCTTTGCACTGTGCCAACAGCATGCGCGGTTCCGACCGCGAACAATGCCACCAATGAAGTTAATGCTATCTTTCTCATATTATATTCCCTCCTTTCGGGATTAGTATTCGCAAGCGGAACAATTGTTTTTTATTTTTTCTGGACAGAATTTTTTCTTATATATTTTATCAAAAAACGTATCTGTCTCAAAGCGGTTTTTTTATTATTCCCCTCCCTTGGAGGGGTGCCGAGCGTATGCGAGGCGGGGAGGGTTTTCTATTTTTTACTTCAGGGGACCCTCCCCGTCAAATTTGCTCCGCAAATTTGCCACCCCTCCAAAGGAGGGGAATTATCAATCAATTTTCTTCGGCGTCATTGCCAGACCCAGCCCGCGCAGTTCGCGCGTCAGGACATTGAACGCTTCGGGCGTGCCGGTTTGTATGTCATAGCTTCCGCTGATTATCGTTTCGTACATTTTGTTGCGGCCCGTGATATCGTCGGATTTCACCGTCAGCATTTCCTTGATAAGGTGCGACGCGCCATGCGCTTCCAGCGCCCAGACTTCCATTTCGCCCAAACGCTGACCGCCATTGTGCGCTTTACCGCTCAAAGGCTGCTGCGTCACCAACGAATAGCTGCCGACCGAACGCGCGTGTATCTTCTCATCCACCAAGTGATGCAGTTTCAGCATATGCATCACGCCGACCGTTACCTGGCGCGCGAATTTTTCGCCCGTCATTCCGTCGTACAAAATGAATTGTCCGGATTCCGGCAATTTTGCCAATTTAAGCATCTTCTTGATGTCTTCTGGCATCGCGCCGTCGAATGTCGGCGTGGACATAGACACCCCCGACCGCAGCAACGCCGCCTGCGCGCGCACATCCGTATCCGTCATTTTCTCCAGCAGGCCCGCCGTATCCTTGTCATAGATTTTGCCGATGAGATTGCGCAAGTCGTCCGTCACGGCGCGCCTTGCCTTTACTTCATCCAGCACCTCGCCGATTTGTTTCCCCAGCTCGCGCGCGGCCATGCCAAGATGCACCTCAAGAATCTGGCCGATGTTCATACGGCTTGGCACGCCCAGCGGGTTCAATATAATATCAACCGGCGTCCCGTCTTCCATATACGGCATGTCTTCGATCGGTATGACCTTGGACACTATGCCCTTGTTTCCATGACGGCCGGCCATCTTGTCGCCCGGCTGCAGCTTCATCTTGTGCGCTATATAAACTTTGACTTCTTTCAGAACCCCGGCGTTCAAGGAATTGCTTTCCGTCACGCGCGCGATTTCTCCGTCCGCCTTTTCGTTCAATGCTTTCAGCACTATCGAATGCTGTTCGCGCAACTCGTCGATTCTTGCTTGCGCTTCCTTGCCGCGAACGCTGATTTTCTTCATATCGCCGGCGCGTATGCCTTCGAACACCTCGGCCGACAGCTTTTTGCCGATGAACGGCTTTATGCTGCCCGTGCCGTTCTCGATCACCAGACCTTCGGCAATCTGGAACGTTTGCGCCGCAAAGCCGCGCTCCAAGATCGCGATTTCCTCTTCGCGGTCTTTGTTTATCTGCTCTATCTTCTGCAGCTCTATCATCTGGGTGCGCTCGTCCTTTTTCACGCCATGACGGGTAAGCACGTTAACGCCGATAACGACGCCTTCCTCGTTCGCGCCGACGCGAAGCGACGTGTCTTTCACGCTCAGCGCTTTTTCGCCGAAGATGCTGCGCAGCAAGGACTCTTCCGGCGTCAGCAGGCTTTCCGATTTAGGCGAAACGCGCCCGACCAGAATATCGCCCTGCTTCACGTGAGAGCCGATATAAATAATTCCGCTTTCGTCCAAGTTCTTCAGCGCTTCCTCGCCGACGTTCGGAATATCGCGGGTAAAGCTTTCCGGACCAAGCTGAGTATCGCGCGCCTTGAATTCTTTTTCTACAATTTTTATGGAAGTGAAAACGTCTTCGCGCGAAATGCGCTCGGAAATAACTATCGAATCTTCAAAGTTATATCCGCGCCACGGCACGAACGCCACCAGGACGTTTTTGCCCAGCGCAAGCTCGCCATAATTCATACTCGACCCGTCCGCGATGATATCGCCCTGCGTAATACGGTCGCCGACTTTTACCAGCGGCTTTTGATGCACCATCGTTTCCGAGTTCGATTTCTGGAATTTTTCCAAGTTATAAATATCAACGCCCGTCACTACATTGCGGCTGTTCATGCACTTCACCACGATGCGGTTCGCGTCCACCGATTCCACGACGCCGCTGTGTTTGGCGACTTTTCCGGTGCGGGAATCGCGCGCGACTTCGCGTTCTATGCCCGTGCCGATCGTCGGCGCGTCCACGCGCATCAGCGGAATCGCCTGGCGCTGCATGTTGGAACCCATAAGCGCGCGGTTCGCGTCGTCGTTTTCAATAAACGGTATCAATCCCGGAGCAATCGACACAACCTGGCGCGGCGCGACGTCCATCAAATCCACTTCTTCGCGCCCGATTTTTACAAATTCGCCGTCAACGCGCGCGGTCACGACTTCTTCCGAAATAACGCCGTTCGCATTCGTCAGAGTATTTCCCTGCGCGATTTTGTGACCGGCTTCCTCGTCCGCGGTCAGATATACGATGTCTTCCGTGATTTTGTTATTCTTAACGACATAATAAGGAGTTTCGATAAATCCGTACGGATTCACGCGCGCATACGACGCAAGGTGGTTGATAAGTCCGATGTTCGCGCCTTCGGGCGTGTGTATCGGGCACAGGCGGCCGTAATGAGTCGGATGAACGTCGCGCACGTCGATGCCCGCGCGCTCGCGATTTAATCCGCCCGGTCCCATTGCGGATATCAGACGCTTATGTTCCAATTCCGCCAGAGGATTATAAGCATCCATAAACTGCGACAGCTGCGATGTTCCAAAGAACTCCGCAATCAGCGCCGTCAAAGGCTTTACATTTATAACATCCTGTGGTTTTAAATTCGCAATATTCGGGCTGGCCAAATGTTCGCGCACTAATCTTTCTATACGCGCCATTCCGATGCGGAACTGTTGCTCCAGCAATTCTCCGACAGTGCGCACGCGGCGGTTGCTCAGATTGTCTATATCGTCGATCACATCCTTGCGATCGATGATATCCGCCAAAGTTTTCAATACCGCGATAAAATCTTTTTTACTAAGCAAGCGATCGTCTTCCGGCTTTTTCCCGGAATCCAGGCGCAGGCGCTTGTTCATCTTGAACCGGCCGACCGCCGACAGGTCGTAATACGAAGCGTCGAATCCCTGATGCGCGAATAATGCCGCCGCCGCTTCCACCGTGGGCCGCTCGCCCGGGCGGATAACATTGTAGATTTCAATCAAGGCTTCGTCGCGCGACGTCGTTTTATCCGCCGCCAAAGTATTCCTCATATGCGCGCCATAGAACATGTTGTCTATGGATATCAACGAAATATTCTTAATATTCAGCTTTTCAAAATCGGCAAGGACTTCTTCGGTAATTTCCGCGCCCGACGGGAACAATACCTCGCCACTTTGCTGCACTGAATCAAATAAGTATTCGCCGATGACGGCATCTTTCGCAATCGCGAATTCTTTGTTGGACTGGACCAGCTTTTCCCATTTCTTGGCGCTGTAACGCTCGCCCTTTTCGGCGATCGGCTTATGCGATTTCACATCCAGAAGGTCATAGTTCAGGCGGTAATTGCCAAGTCCCGCAAAGTCCGCCGTTTTTCCAACCCAGAATTTTCCCTCAATCGCCAGCGATATTTTCTTATAGAATTCCGACAGGATTTCGGAATCCGTCATGCCAGAAACCGCGGCGCGGCGCGGGTCGGCTTCAAATTTTTTCTCGTCATTCTTGGTCGGCAAGGCGCGCAGCAGGACCGTCGCCGGAACCTTGCGCTTGCGGTCTATGCGCACATAGACGACGCCCTTGGCCTCTTCGAAATCAATCCACGAACCGCGTTCCGGAATTATGCGCGCGGTATAAGTCGCATTCGTCGCGTCCGCAGTTTTTGCTTCTTTGGTCAGTCCAAACACAACACCCTGCGCGCGATGCATTTGCGAAACGATAACGCGCTCAACGCCAGACGACACAAAGGTTCCGCGTTCGGTCATCATTGGAACTTCGCCCATAAAGATTTCCTGGTCTTTGATATCGCGCAAAGTTTTCTTACCGTTTTCCGCAATGTCCCAGATGATTAATTTCAGCTTTAATTTAAGGCGCGAAGAATAAGTCATATTGCGCAGCATGCATTCCTTTACATTATACTGCGGCTTGTCCAGAGTGTATTCCACAAACTCCAAATCGGCGACGCCGGCGTAATCCTTGATCGGGAACGCAGACTTGAACACGTTCTGCAGGCCGATGTTGCGCCGGTTTGCTCCAGGCACATCTTCCTGCAAAAAATCCCGATAAGAATTGTATTGGATTTCAACCAAATCGCGCAATGGCGTGCGCAAAAAACTTTTTCCGAAAGACTTTCTGAATTTGTGAATTACTGCCATTTTCAACACTCCGTGTTTCAATTAGCAATTAGCAGTTAGCAGTTTATCATCTTGCTAAAACGCCATCGCGTAAAAGTTAAATTTAACGAAGAAATCTAAGGGTTTCTTAGTTAAATCCGATAAAAAATCGCAATAGCAAAAAGCAATCAGCAAAAAATTGCTAATTGCTAATTGCTAATTGCTAATTTACTTCAGCTCCACCTTTGCGCCGGCGGCTTCCAAAGTCGCCTTCAGCTTGTCGGCTTCGTCCTTGGACAGGCCTTCTTTGACCACTTTCGGCGCGGATTCCACGAACGCTTTCGCATCCCCAAGACCCAAACCGGTCGCGTCTTTCACGGCCTTGATAACGCCCAGCTTGTTCGCGCCGGCGTCAGCCAAGACCACATCAAATTCGGTCTTTTCTTCTGCCGCAGGACCAGCAGCCGGTCCAGCAACCGCAACCGCAGCAGCAGCGGATACGCCCCAGGTTTCTTCCAAAGCCTTGGACAATTCAACAGCTTCCAAAACGCTCAGTTTTGACAATTCTTCAACGATTTTTTTGATGTCAGCCATAATTTGCTCCTTTGTCGCAAAAAAGTGAATAGTGAATAGTGAATAGTGAATAGTGATTCTTTAATTATCAGCTATTTACCAACACAACGAACTATGCACCTCTAATTTTTTGTTACGAATAGCGCAGTTTTCATGAATTTTTAACTATTCACTATTCACTAAAAAATAATTTTGCTTCGCAAAATTATTTTTTTCCGTACTCCGCCGAAACGCGAGCAATGCGCGACGCAGGCTCTATGAGTATGCGCGCGATCGTGCCGCGAATTTCGTTCAGGGACGGAAGTTTGGATAATTGCTCTATTGCCTTTGCATCCAGCAAGTCCGCGTCCATCTTTCCACCGACGATTGTCACGGATGGATGGGTTTCGGCGAACTTCGCCAAGACTTTGGTCACGGCCAAGGGATCGTTTGCAATCGCAACCGCTGTTGGTCGTTTCATCAGCCCAGACACGCCTTCGAACGAAGTGCCGGCGACCGCAAGCTTGAACAAGCGGTTTTTCACGACCTTGAACACCGAAGTAATCGGCGCCAGTTCGCGGCGCAGCGCTTCAAAGTCCTTTACGGTCGTACCATGGTTTTCAATGACGAAAATCCCGTTCGCGGCTTTGATGTGCCCTTGCAAAGACGATATCAGCGATGATTTATCTTCACGCTTCATCTTCTTTTATCCTTTACATAGTTTTGTTTAACTTTCCGATATTTCTACCGGGGCTTTCATTCTTGCCCCAAAAGAGATTATCTCTTTTGTCTATGATGGAAATTAAGTCGCATCACCCTACGCCAAGGCTACGGGTGACTGACGCCATCAGTCTCGGACAGAATTCCAATTTAGTTATAAGTTATAAGGGATAAGTTATAATAGACCAGACAACGCCGAACTATTATAACTTATAACTTATCCTTTATAACTATATATTTATGCGCAATCCCGGTCCCTGAGTCGTAGAAACAGAGATTCCCATGATATATTGGCCTTTGCTGGATGACGGTTTGATCTTCTTCAATTGGTCGATAAGCGCCATCGCGTTTTCAACCAACTGTTCGTTCTTGAACGACATCTTGCCCACGCCGGCATGTATAATGCCTTTCTTTTCCGCGCGATATTCGATCTGGCCCGCTTTTGCAGTCGCAACTGCATCAGCTATATTATTAGTAACCGTGCCAAGCTTCGGGTTCGGCATCAGGCCTTTCGGGCCCAAGACGCGCGCAACCTTCGACATCTTCGGCATCATATCCGGCGTCGCAATCACCCGGTCAAAATCCATGAATCCGCCCGCGATTTTCTCGATCAGCTCATCGGCGCCGATTACATCCGCGCCGGCCTTCTTCGCCTCGTCCGCTTTATCCACGGTAATAACAGCAACGCGGACTTTCTTGCCCGTGCCATGAGGAAGCGAAAGCATTCCGCGAATATTTTGGTCCGCCTTGGTCACGTCAATTCCCAGCTTTACCGCAATTTCAAGGCTTTCATCGAACCTCGAACTGGCAAAACCGCGCAATAGCCCAACCGCTTCGGCAAGCGTATATGTTTTTTTCGCGTCCAATGATTCCCAAGTTTTAATTCTTTTCGTGATCTTCATGTCTTTAACCCTCCACCTTTACGCCCATGGAACGGCATTGACCGGCGACAATCTTCGCAGCCGCATCAACGGTAGAGCAATTCAAGTCAGGCATCTTTTCTTCCGCAATCTTGCGAACTTCCGCCATCGACAGAGTTCCGACAAATTCGCGGCCCGGTTTTTTGGATCCGGACTTCAGTTTCGTCGCCTTTTTAATAAAGTATGAAACCGGCGGCAGCTTCATGATAAATTCAAAGCTGCGGTCCGTATAGACCGTTATAATAACAGGAATCGGCATGCCGGCTTCCATGTCTTTGGTCGCGTCATTGAATTGTTTGCAGAATTCAGCGATATTGACGCCGTTCGCGCCCAAAATCGGGCCGATTGGCGGCGACGGATTCGCCTGTTTTGCTGGGGCAACCAGTTTTACTGTCCCCTTGTACTCTTTCTTTGCCATTTTTTGCTCCTATTTAAGAGTTCGTGGTGCGAAGTGGCTGCTTCTACCACATATTTTGATGCATGGACTGGAAAACCCTGTCCCTACACCTTTTCGACTTGCGAGAAATCCAGACTTACGCTGGTTTCGCGCCCGAATACCAAGACCGTGACGGTCATCTTTTGCTTCAGGTTATCAACTTCCGCAACCATGCCGTTAAAGTTCATAAACGGCCCGTCTATAACGCGAACTTCCTGGCCAACTTCGTATTCCGTTTCGTCCGTGACCGTCGTGCCCTCTTCCATCTGCTTCATCAAGCGGCGGGCCTCGTCTTCCGTAATCGCGACTGGTTTCTGCTTTTGCCCCAGGAACATCACGACTTGCGGGTGCAGCTTTACCAGAGAAAACGTCTCGTTCGTCATCGTCATCTGGACGACGATATATCCCGGAAAGAATTTCCTTTCGGATTTGACGCGCTTGCCGCCTTTGATTTCGGTCACTTCGCGGGTCGGCACCAGTATTTCGCCGAAAAACGGGTTCAGTTTGCGCGTATTGATCTGCTCGCGCAATTCGCGCGCCACTTTATCCTCGCATCCCGTATGAACATTCACTACATACCATTGCATCAGTCCGCTCCGCTCGTTTTAGAAAATCCATCCCACCACGCTATTCAGAATGCTGTCGATTACAAAAAAGAACAATGCCGCGATTCCCGCAAACACCAAGATCATTATGGTTGCGCGGACGACCGCCTCGCGCGAAGGCCACACGATCTTGAACCATTCGGCGCGTACTGCTTTGATATAATCGATTAGTTTTTTCAAATTATTATCTCTTTGTTTGGCCGGCCACCCTACGCCTTGGCTCGCACCCACTGCCTGCGCTTACGCTCGGCTGCGGGACCCTCGCGGCTACGGGTGGCACTCAAATTTTCAACGCTCGGCTGCGCCTTGCTTGAAAATTTGGTGGCAGGGGCAGTAGGAATCGAACCCACACCAAAGGTTTTGGAGACCTCTATTCTACCGTTGAACTATGCCCCTAAAACTTTGCTTTTGCGCGGATTTCACCCCATCTTACCTTATTTTCGCCCGCGCACGATACCATACTAAATCTAAAATGCAAGCGGAAAGTATTATAAAGACTTATTTTAACGGGCGCAAGGGAAAAATAGAGTAGTGATTTTTTGGCAAAGCCGAAAAATCAGGGTACCGCTCGCTTCGCTTGCAGAGTAGGAGAGTAAATAGAGTATCTATAACTCTCTTAATCTTCTACTCTGCCGACGAAGTCGGCGTTACTCTATTTTTTGCTTGCAGGGCAAGCGGAAAATTTACTACAATCGCGCAAAGAAGGGAGATTTTCGCATAAAATGTCAGTTTTAGAGCCACCGGTTTTAATGTCGCGACTGATGTCTTTCGTTTTGGCGGCCGCCGCAGCTACTGCTTTGGCGCTGGTCTTTGCCGTCTCGAACATGTTCCCGCTGTCCAAGACCCAGGTCTTTCTGCTGAACACGAAACGCGTCGAAAACCAAGTCATCGAAATCCAACCCTTGTCATTAAGCGACAAGACCCTGGGGATTTATAAAGAAAGCTTCATCAAGGAATACATTCGCGCGCGTAACGAAATAATCCCGGATGTCAGGGTAATGCGGCTGAAATGGCGCACCGGAGGGCCCGTTTATACCTGGTCCTCGCGCGAGGTTTTCGCCGCGTTCGCAAGAACATCCATGGTGCATGCTTTTATGCAGGATTCGCCCGATGTTCCGTTCTCGTGCTCGGTGGAGTTTCAGTCTCCAGGAATAGAGCCGCGCGGCCCGGATAAGTACGCGGTAAAATTCAGATGGTTCTGCACAGATAGTACTGGACAGACCCCGGCAAAAGATTTTACTATTGTCATAGGATTAACCTCCGCGGGTGGCGTAAAATGGGGAACGCGGCTGGAAAACCCGCTGGGGCTGTCGGTATCGGAATACCAAATAGAATACGGCGGCAACGACCCGCTGGATTCGTTTTGATTTTCGCGCATGCGCGAAAATCAAAGAGCACAGAGCACAGAGCATAGAGCATAGTTGATGCCGAATGTTTTGAAGATTTGTGCCTTACGCAAAATTGAGGTAAAAGATGATGAAAATTAAAATATCTATGCTCTGTGCTCTGTGCTCTGTGCTCTGCATTTTCGGCTTTGCCGGAAATGCGCTTGCGGATATTCAAGATGCTTGGGATAATCCCGAGGCCAATATGATAACCGGATCGTCAAAGCCGGGATATGCGCGGCTTACCTGGTCGCCGGGCACGGTTCTGCCAATTCGTCTTCGCAACGGAATGGTGACTATGGTTAATCTGCCGGCGGGCGAAGTAATCGGCGAAGGCATTGTTGGTGATGATGGGCTGTTTGACCTTCAACAAAAGGCTGGCGGAACCTCGTTTACTATAACGCCGGAATCAAGCAACCAAGGCAGCGACACCAACTTGATCGTTACCGGGCAATCCGGAAACAAATATATTTTCTATCTTCGGTCCGAGCCAAGCAACGCATCGGAAATAACTTATTCGCTGGTGGATGTGGTGGTCGACGGAAACCGCGGGCTGCCCGTGGTTGCGGGAGCAAGCAACGGCAGCGGAAGCAGCGCCAACGTATTCGTTCAGCAAAAACAATCCGCCGGGGTGATCGGCGTTGACGGCGAAGATTACGGATGGATAAAGACCATGAAGATAGATCCGTCCGAATTCCGTTTCGACCTGGATATTTTCGTGCCGAATCCGGACGACTTCGTAATCGCGCCGGAGCGCGTGTGGCGCGACAGAATCTTTACTTACATTGACTTTGGCGACAAGGTTATCGCGATGACTCAGCGTCCTGTCGTGTCCTTGTTGGTCGAAGGCGGCGAAAGCCCGGTCGGATTCCGCACCGACGGCGAGCACGGAAGACTGCTGATCGTCGAGGCCGTCGGCGATATGGTGCTGCGCAGCGGGCAGCGAATCGTCTGCATAAAGCGGCGCGCAAAGCCGTTCCTGATCGCGGACACCGCGTCGGTTATGGCGCTGGCCGAAGCAAACGTGATGCAAAGCATGCGTTCCGCGCAGTCGCTGAACAACGTAGGATACGGCGGGATGCCGATGATGCAGACTGGCGTCCCGGCCTTCGCCGGGATGACAAACGACTATGGTGTTGGCGGATACGGGCAGCCGATGATGATAATGCAGCCTGCGGCGAGCTTTGGCGGCGCATCGGGCACTGGCGCGGTTGGAATCAATATGCTTCCCTCCGAGCGTAACACGGCCGGCGCTTTTCTGCCTCAGACGGATATCCCGATTATAAGCTCCAATCAGGTCGGCGTCGCGGTGGAGTTGAAGTCCGATACAAGCGTCAAGGCTCTGAACGACTATTGGAACAAGCTGCTGATAAAATTCAGCGGCGACGAAGGCCAGGGATTGCTTAACCCTTATCGGGACAGAGTATTCTTCGCGGTCGATGAAAGCGGCGTCGGCCCGCTCGGCGCGACCAACTCTACCGCGCGCCTGTACAGGTTGCGCATAGGCCCGTTCGCGGATATAGACGACGCCCAGAAACTGTGCGACAGAATGACCAAGTTCCAAGGAACAAGCTGTCACGTGGTAAGAATCCAGTAGCCGTAAATGAACACAATAACTACCACCATCTCCGAAGTAAAAAAGTCCATGCCGCGGCATGTGTTGTGGCTGGTGATGTTTGCCGCGTTTTTGGTGGTGGTTATTCTTTTCGTCCTGCTTATTACTAAAAAGTCTCCCGAAGCGCCGGCAGCGCCGGCGGCCGGGTTGGCCATAACAATAAATCCCGCAGATATTATGTGGACCGGGATTCCCGTCGGGGAAAAGCGGGTACAGACTATTAAAATCACCACAAGCGACTTTGCGATTATCCCAAGCGTGAAATTGTCTGAAAAAGTCGCGGGGCTGGGCATTACGACCACCTGCGTCAATATGGGCGAAATCGCGCCGGAAATTCCTTGCTCGGCGGACTTGACTTGGAAACCGGAAACCGCCCTTGCGCGGACCAACGTCAAGATTCTGATAGAATACTACTCGGCGGACGCGCCAGAAGGAATGGCAAAAACTGTGGAAATCCCGGTTGCTCTTTCTGCGAGGAAAGCAATTGAAAAGACGGAAACCGCGCCGCAGAAAAAAGAAGACGCATCAGCGCCGGTTAAAGAAGAGCCTTTCTTCGCCAATCCGCCTGTGCCGAGCTCCGACGACATATGGGCTCCCGCTTTCGCTGAAGCCGGGGTGGGCAAGATGGGCGCCGAGCCGGAATTCGTTTTCGGGCAAGCGTATGAATTCGAGCCGCAGAAGAAAGAAGAAGCGCCAGCGCCGATTAAAGAAGAGTTTGAATTTGATTTTTGGCCGACATTCGAGCCCAGGCCTGCTTTCGCCGAGACGGTGGCGGCGCTGCCGGAACCTGCCTTTGCCGAGACTTCCTTTTTCGACGAATATACGGGGGACGAGTTCGCGGACGAGTCATCCTTCGCTGAAGCTACGGGCGACAGGCCGGAATTCGACTTTGATTACGATTTTGATTTCGAACAAGATTTCGAGCCTGAGCCGGAATTCAATCCGGTAATCGATGCGGTGAAAACCCTCAGCCCGCCCATCGCCTCTGCGCCCGCCGCAATGCCTTTGCCAAATCCCGCGGCATCTGCGCCCGCACCAGCGGCAGCGCCAAAGTCGGAAGACTGCTATGAGTTCGCGTTCGGGGGCTATGACGCATACGGCAAGCAAATCGGTTGGATCCGCCCTGCGGGCGGACGCTATCTCTTTCATCCTTTCTCGGACAAAGACTGCAGCAAACCCACGGGAGAATATGACCCGGATACGGGATTCATTACCGACTTGAAAAATCCGGGGCGAAAAATCGGCTCGGATTCCGAGCGTATCAGGCTTATCGCCAGCGTCACGACCGTGCCGGCATTGTCCAATCCCTCTCAGCCGCGCCAAGACAACCGCGCGCGGCAATCCGCCGTGCCCGTGGATGCCGCAGGCGGCTCGAGGCAAGTCTTTTCCACGCCGCCGCCCGACCGTATTATGACGTCTTCGGGCGATTCGGTAGTGTCAAGCAAACCATACGACCGGTCATTCATTCTTCGCCAGTACAAGCCGATTCCGGCGACCATAGTAAACGAAGTCCGCGCGGATCCAAAGACATTGCACGACCGCGGCTTGCCCGTGACGGCAACCGTCGACCGTCATGTTTATTCCGACAACGGGCGGACGATAATAATCCCGACGGGCACGATGATGCTGGGCTATGTTACCGGCGAAGTGCCGGGGCCGTATAAAGCCATCGGCAGAATGCAAATAGAATGGTACCAATTCATTCGCCCGGACGGGGTCGAGTTTAACTTTGCGGGCAGCAATCCGTTCTCGGGCGACTCTCAGGGCCGCGTCGGCGTTCCCGGCCACGGAAGCACGGACTATATGGAGCAATTCATAATGCCGATGATAACGGCGGCGGTGCCGGCGGCGGTGAACCTTATCGCGCCTATTTCGGACAGGTTCGTAAACCAGATCGATTTGGACCGCAACGTCGTCACGCAAAGCGGCCAGGTGCGCTCGTCGGAACTCGCGAAAAACGAGATAATATCAACCTGGAACAAGGTCGCGCAAAAACTGATGGTCGATATGCTGGACAACACCGTGCCGCCGTTTACCATTGCCGCGGGCACGCGCATCAACGTATTTTCGCCGGTTGACTTGCAGGTTACCTGCGGTCTGGATAATTCGGATAAAAAATGCGCCATCAGCGAATTCGGCACCAACCCGCGCGCCAACTGGGGGCACAAGCCGACATTCGATATGACGGACGCTTCTTGGGTGGGGCAAGTCCGCTCGTTCGATATCCAGCAATACTGCGGACCGAACGGCACCGTAACCGCTTCGGCGCAGCAAATAGCCGATGCCGGATTCGATTACCGCACGGTTGTATTCTGGTGCCAGGCAAGCCAGTATCAGGCCATCAATAACGCACGGCAGCAGGCGATGTTCGATAACCAGCAGCAAATGGGATACGCCGCGCAGAACATGGGCCAGGTCGCGGCCACCACGGCAACCGGCAACGCGAACGCGCAGCAGTATTTCCAAGGCACTCAAGCATATAACGAACAAGTCCTGGGGCTGAAATACGAGGATGGCGCAATCAAAAACCCGTTCGTGAAAGAAGTACCGCCCCCGCAGGCGGCATTGCCCGGATTGATGTGCGAGGACGGGACTCCGCCGGACTTTAACGGCTGCTGCACCGGCGAAATCTATACCGATATGGGAGCGCAAGGGTTCAATTGCTGCCCGTCGATCGGGGGCGATTGTTTCCCGCCTCTGCTATAAAAACGCAGCGAAAGCCGCGTTTTTTAATTAGCAATGAGCAATTAGCGATTAGCAATTATAAATTGATTTTTTCGCGATTTTATGATACTCTTCTCCAAAGAGAGAAATGAACAAATTTATCAAATCATTGCTAATCGCTAATTGCTCATTGCTAATTGCAACGGCTTCGCCGTTGCGTGCGGACAGTCCCATCGGCGGGCCGGGGCCGGCATTCCAGAACAGCGGAGGACTTCAGGGAAATCGTACCGTATTTACCGGCAACATGGGCGCGATGAATAATAATCAGTGGAATAACACGATGAACCCGAACCCAAAGGGCCAGGGGGGGGCGACCGCCGACTTTGGAAATTGCAATTCCCTTATCTTGCGCTGCGCCCAGCCTAAATGCGCCGGGTGCACAAGCATGGAGTTGGCTATTCCGATCGTAAACGGCTGCGTGCAGAGCAACCCTGCGTGCAAGCAATACGGCGACGACTTGGTGCAAAGCATGGCGGCGCAACTGGTCAGCAGCGCGAATTCCAAGGCGAATGACGCGCAGGCGGCCGCAGCACAAGCGGCGGCGGCTCAAAGCGCGGCGCAATCATCGGCGGTGATGGAGCAGATGCAAATGCAGATGCAGCAGATGCAGATGGAAATGCAGCAGCAATCGGCGCAGAGCGCAATGGCGGTGCAGCAGGCGCTGGAAGAACAAAAGCAGTTGGCGGCCGAGCAAGCGGCGCAAGCGGCAGCGGCACAAGCGGCGGCGGCGGCGGCGACGCAGGCCGCAGCACCGGCGCAAGTGATACAAACCGCGGCGGCGGCGGGAGTGTCTGCGGATGTCTTGGCACGCGAGCAGATCGGCGGGAAAATATTGACTCAGATAGAAAATGCCGAGGTCGCGCTGAAAGAGATGAAGAACACCATGCAGAATGTTTTTGCATACGCGCGGTGCGACGCGAACGGAAACAATTGCCAGGGACCGCGGCGAGTAAAGGCTTTCAAGGCAAAGGCGAACAATTTTTTTGACCCGTATGAAAGGGTGCTGGACGAGATTTACGATGCGCTGATTCTGGCGCAAAGCCTGGGCGTGGATATCAGCGATATTTATATGATGCTGAACGGTTCGTGCAATGTCTGGGGAAAATATATGTGCCAGCCTTGTGATGGACCCACATATGATAAAGATAACAAATTAATTAATAGCGGTGCTTATGTAAGCGGCAATGTTATACATGAATGCACCAGCAATACTCGTAGTGACTCTACTAATGTATCCGGCTATTTTTACGACGTGGCGAAAGTTTGTGAGGAAGGAAAAAACTGCAAGGTATCGCCCGTGCAACATAGATGCACTCTTCTGCAAATGCTGACCAATAACGAAGAGATTCAACAGAACTGGCTGGATATGGATGCGGGGTCTTCGGGCGGAATTCGCGTTGCGTGCGCTTCGGACGCTTTGGAGAACTCCACTCTGTTCCGCAATCGCAAAAAGCAGGCCAGCATTGATATAGAAACCTTGCAGCAGATAATAAATCAAGACACGCCAAATATCTTCCGCAGCCTGGAGGATGCGCAGGCAGCCTTGAAATATTGCAGCATAGCCGACGAAGATATCGCGACTTTGCAAGTTCTTACGCAAAAGAAAACTCTTACTGCAACCGGCGGAGATTGGCGCAAAGTATGCGTAGCGGACAAAGACCTCAAACCGCGTGGCATTGTCGGCGCGATAACCATAACGCCTTCAAGCTGCGAGGCTGGTGTCATTGCAACATTTGAAGAGCGAATAATCGGCTGCACCGGCGAAGCGAAAGACCTTTGCATACAGCAATATCAACACCAAAAAGATTCCAAAATCGCGCAATGCAAAGCGGACCAAGCGGCAGCCGACGCGAAATGCATTGGGACCAGCGGACGCCTGGAAAATGGCAAATGCATATGCCCAGACACTCCGCCATTATATATGCGATTTGTTTATGGCCGTGGATGCGTAGGTGGTGCGGAGTATAATGATATATTCCAAAACACATATACGCCGCCAGCCCAATTTGTGCCACAACCATGGTTGCCAACCACCGATGTTGACAAACCAAGCGGGGGGGTTAGTAATACTGCAAATACGAATACTGCAAATAAGAATACAAATGTTAAACCACCAGCTACTTTAACATTTGAGCAAATGCAGCAAAAGTCAAAATGCCCGGGCGCAGGCGGTCAATGGAATGAAACCGGTAAAATGTGTGATTGTTCAAAAGCTGCAAACTTTATGACATGCTTGCAAAAGTTGAAATAAGAAATGAGAAAATTTATTGTTGGATCTTTACTATTTATTCTCTGTTCGCCATTCGCGGTAAGGGCGGACGACGACTGCGAATATATTAACCAACGGCTGGCGCTATGCAGCACTCATGCTTATAACATCGGAAAGCTGGAGAACCCGACGGACGCGGTGACGCGCCAGACTATGGATGACGTGGTCGCGCTGAAATCCACCATAATAACTCAGCAGATGAAAAAGCAGTATGATTTCCTCGACACAACTGTGAAACGTTTCAAAACACAATTAGAAAAAGCGATCCTGACCGCGCAAATGCAAGCCGCCGGCGCGCCGGCAACCGAAAGCAGCAGCTCCAGCACTTCGTCGGGCAATAAACAAATCCCGTTCAGTGGTGCGGAAGATTGCTCTCAAATATTTTCCAATAAGGATAAAGTTGCATGTTTGCAAAGAAACTATATGAAAATTTATTACGCTTCTAATAATAAAACCAGGCTGGATACTGCCGCTAAAAGACAAATGGAGGTAGATATCCGGGCTATGAAAAATATGACGGTTGGGGGTGTTTCAGCGAACATTTCCGAAGATTGCAAGAAATCATATAGCTCTCTTACTGTGAGCTGTCTAGATGAAATGCAAAGTGCAATGGCCAATCTCAACCAAGCCTTGGAAGAACAAGAAGCTAAGGCACGATATGGCAAGTAGTTTTCTAATTTCCCGCGGTTGCGGGACTTGTCCCCCAGAGCTTTAGCGAAGGGGGATTTTTTATTGTTGCACGGACTTGTAGGGGCGAAAAATTTTTCGCCCTGTCGCGCCATTGGCGCGATTATTAGGGCGGATAATAATCCGCCCCTACAGGTTCGGCGTTGCTGCACAGGGTTTTTATTATATAGTCTAATAAAATTCCCACAACCCAATAGGAAAAACAGCACAATAAAAACAACCGATTCGCGTCTGACGCGAATTTTTTATTGTTGCGGACACCTAATAAACCCCGTAAATGCCGCTTGATAATCTATCTATGATTGAACTGATTGATTATGTTCAATCACTTTTAGTATAGGAATACATACCCAGCAATCATGTTGGGAAAATGGAGAGAGAAAAAAAATGACTAACAATACAAAAATACTGCCCCCATCGGGCATATCACCTGGCGACCATGTAAAGAAATTCCGCGACGCCGAGCACTTGTGGTTTTGGTTTATGTCTTGCCGACAGAAAGACACTATGGCGGCTTTATCGTTCAAGCAGATGCGAATGCGCACATTGACCCATAATCCTTACTCGTGCGAAGCTTTGGATGTCGAGACATTAATCACCAGATTATTTCTGGCCGGAAAACTTAACGACGGACATCTGCAGGTCCTGAAAGAATTCGGAGACCGCCGCCGCGCGCCAAATCAGCACGTTTGGGCGGAAAATGCGCGCGCCGCCCTTTGGTCGTCCGCTATGCGAGTAATCGCATCCGCCGCAAGCGAAAAAGGATGGATGGAATAGCGCGCTATGCGCGCAGAGTAAAGATTTTTCGGCAAAGCCGAAAAATCAGAGTAACGCCGGCTTTGCCGGCAGAGTGTTCGCTCGCTTCGCTCGCAGAGTAGAAGAGTAAGAGAGTAAAGAGTATCTATAACTCTACTACTCTCCTACTCTGCAAACGCGAAGCGTTTGCGTTACTCTCCTACTCTAAAAAACCGGAGGTTTTTTATGAAAATAATTATCGGCTTCACACATAAAACCAGCAAAATTCTACCAAAGATTTTCTGCCGCAACTTTCGCCACTGCGCGGTGATAACAGAGAATCCCAGTAGGCAACTTGTTGCCTTTACGAGGATACGCACAGACGCGAAGCGGCGAGCGAATAAAGAAAAAAGAACAAAGAATAAATATATTATGATTCAGGTAGGATTTGGCGCAATAAAATTCATACCATTGCAAAAACGCGATTTGAAAATTCTGGAGCAGCACGGCTGGATGTTCGTCCCCCTTGTTAAAGGGGGAAAATTTCTTGGTGAGCAACGCGAGCCTAGAAATTTAGGGGGATTATTTTGTAATACGCGAACATTACACGACAATCCCCCTATTTTGCTAAATTCGCCGCATAGCGGCTCATTAAGCAAAATTCCCCCTTTAACAAGGGGGACGACCTGCGTTGGTTTTGCAAAACGCGCGTTGGGAATTCGGCGGCCTCTTATCTGGACGCCGGACCAGCTATACAGGCATATTCAGGTAGAAAGTAGGAAGTAGGAGGTAAGAGGTGGGCGATTATGAATTAATTCTATAAATTAAAAGAGAGGCTTTACTCTCTTATTTTATACCTCCTACCTCCTACTTCCAACCTCCTACTTATTAACGTCCATTATTGCCGAGAATGTCGCCTCGCTGACTTTCTTTCCGCCGACCATCGCTATGCCGTGGAATTTATAAAGGCTCATTTTTTTCATCAGCAGTTCCACATGCAATTCCAGCACGTCGCCCGGCAGCACCATATGATAAAACTTTATCTTTTCCATGGTGGTGAAGTATCCCAGGTTCTTGGTGCCCTTGGTGCCCAGCGCAGAAAACGCAATAAAGCACGCCGTTTGCGCCAAAGCCTCTACCTGCAATACCCCCGGCATAATCGGCCGACCCGGAAAGTGCCCGGCGCACCAGAACTCGTCATCGCGAACATACTTTATTCCGACGCCGCTGGCTTCGTCCGCCTCTCGGATTTCATCCACCATTCGCATGTCAAAGCGATGCGGGATTATTTCTTCTATGCCTTTCGTATCGATCATTTCTTCACCTGCTTTCTCAACCATGCATGAGCGCGCATGAATTCCATCCCCGGCACGGCCGGATATCCCATATGACGCTCGCCATCCGGAATATTGCGGAATACGCCGCTGTTTGCGCCTATCTCCGCATCAGTTCCGACTTTTACCCCGTTTGCAATTCCTACATGCCCGCCCAGCATCGCGCGGTCCCCGATTACCACCCCGCCGGCCAAGCCCGCTCCCGCCGCCAGAAAACACTCTTTCCCAATAATCACGCCATGCGCTATGTGGCACAGGTTGTCTATCTTCGTCCCTGTCCCGACCTGCGTGTCCGTCATCGCGCCGCGGTCTATGCAACTGTTCGCGCCGACGCTCACACGATCGCCCAGGACCACGCGCCCAACATGCGGGATAAATATATTTTTGCCTTCCGCGCGAGTGAATCCAAAGCCGTCTTTCCCGATTACCGCGTTGGCATGCACCACGCAGTCCGCGCCAATTGTGGTATTCTCGATATGCGCGCCGGAATACACAACTGTATTAGCGCCAAGCGTCACGCCGCGCCCGATGAACGCGCCGGGATAGATTTTCACGCCGGGCTCTATCGCCGCGCCGCGCTCTATGGTTACGAACTGGCCGACATAAACGCTGCGCTTTTTGCGGAAGTAAACGCCGCGCTCTATATGAGCCGACCAATGTATTCCGCGCCGCGGCTTTTCCCGATATATCTCGCCGATGACCTTGATTATATTTCCGCGAGGGCTGTCCGTAATCAGCAATGCCGCACCCTTCGGCGCGAATTTCGCATTCTCTTCCTGTACCAGAATAACCGACGCTTTTGTTTTCTGCAAAGTCTCGATGGGAAGAATTTTGAATGCTTCGTTGACGCGCTCGGTAGTATAAAACGCCAAGTCGCCGGGCTTCGCATCGGCAATGGGGGCCACGCCGCTGACGCCAGTCTTTGGATCGCCGCGCAGCTGTAATCCGAACGTTGAAGCCAGTTCGCCCGCGGTAGTCTTCGCCCCGCGCGGCCCGAATAAAAATTTCAATAGTTTCATCATAAAGGGAATTCTAAAACAAAAATTAGCAATTAGCAATTAGCAATTAGCAATTAGCAGTTTGACGCAACAATAAGCATTGTCCATTATAATGGACAATGTTTCTAAATTCTCCGAACCATTAATTGCTAATTGATAATTGCTAATTTATGGGCATTGGGACAGCAAATCCTGCACCATACGGACGTCGTCCGTTATCGAGACCGTAACTTCGCGCTTCAGCCCGTCCTGAAAGGTATAAATGAACTGTGCGTCGGAAAAATCATCAAACGGCGCCAGCAGAGCGTCGAACCATTCGCGACGGTGGCACAGGCAGACGTCCCGCACATCGGATACCGCATTCGCCGTCATAGTGCGCCGGTATTTCGCCTGAAGCTCGGCATCTCCGGTCACCAAGCAGCGATCGTTGAATCCGTAGAAGTTCGCGTCATCCACCATGAACTTGTATATGAGGCCGCGGGATGCCCCGGCATTTCGCAGTCTGTTCACCATTCCGCTTGTGCAGCAGGCGCGCGACGCCCTCATCAGCGTTCTGTATCTTTTCACCAGCGGGCGCATATATTCCGCGTCCATATCTATTTCTTCCCCGGAATCTATCGCTCTTTGCAACGCGGCCGTCCTTTCTTCCCCGATCGAGCGCGAGGGCAATTGCAACCCTTCCCTGACAAGCGGCTTGCGCGTCCAGATCCGGCACTCGGCATTCGTGAAAAAAGGGCATCCCCTCTTTGAATACGGCGAAGAATAATTCAGCACGTTAAACGGTTTTCCGGCTTCGAATAAAAAGTCAAGCTCGTCAAATAAAACGGGGTCTCCCTGAAAAACGATATCATCGGATATAAAGAAATCCGCGCTGCCGTCATCGGACGCAAACGCGCCGAACGAGCAAAGCGCAAACAGCAACGCGCAAATAGCAAATCTTGCTTTCATAATAAAGAATTATATCATAAATAATGACTAATGACCAATGACTAATTACAAATGACCAATCCGCACCAAATTAGTCATTAATCATTGGTCATTGGTCATTAAAAAAACCGCCTTTCGGCGGTTTTTTTTAGAATCCCTTGGGAGTTTCCATTTTGGTATTGGATATGCGCTTGTCCAATGCCGCGACTATATCCGGCGTAATGTCCAAGCCTTTTATAGCGCTGGGCGCAACGCGGGCAAACCGGCCGTCGATTACCAATGACAGGTTCTTCTTCGCGATTATCGCATCCACTATCGGATCCAAATGATCCGACTGGATTTTGTTCAGGGCCTTTTGGAATGAAGTCTCTATCGCCTGGGCGCGAGTCGTCAGGTCCTGCTGCAATTTGGAGACTTTCTGCTGGTATTCGACCACGCGTTTCTGCAGGGCTTCGCGCGAAAGCACGTCCTGGGACTTCTCGATCTCGACCTTTTCTTTTTCCAGCTCTTTCTGGCGGCGGGTCAGTTCGTCGCGCAGCTTGGTCTCGTACGATTCGCGCTGCTTGCGCAGGTCGATCAAGACTTTTGCCTCGGTCTGGATCGCATCCATGCGGACGACCGCCATGCGCAGGTCCGCGCCGGTTACCGCCTCATTCGACACATGCGAAATCGCGCTATCTACCGACATCGGGCCTGAAAAATGCCGTACGGCCCAGAACCCCAAGATTGCGACAACCACAACCGCGGCGGCGATTATTCCGACTTTGGAATATTTTTTCAGATTGGCGGGAACCGCCACTTTTTTGGACATATTTACCTTCATAGCTTCTTCCTTTTTGTTATTAGGCGAGGAGAGTATAGCGAATTAATTACGGATTTCAATGAGAATTTTTGCGAAATTTACCTTGCTGGAGACAGCCTGATTTCCACGCGCCGGTTCATACGGCGACCCGTATCGTCCTGGGCCGCGATCGGGCGCGCGGCGCCACGCCCGGTTATGAACATCCGCGACGTGTTGACCTCGTGCTTTGCCAGGAAAATCGCCACCCTTTGGGCCATGTCTGTCGACAGCGCAACCGCCGCGTCCTTGTCCCGCATAGCGTCCGTATATCCCGCGATTTCCATAAACGTGGCATCGTATTTTTTCAGAACCTTCGCGATGGTCTTCAACATATCCGCCCCGTCTGCGGAGATTTCCGGAGCATCCGAATACATAAACGAATCGCGCACAAGCAGCAAGACTACATCTGTCCCGACGCGCTGCACTTGGATTCCAGGCTTCAGCAAGGAATCATAAAGCTCTTGTTCCAACGCCACCATGTATTTGAATACCGCCGGGTCTATATCCGTACGGGCCGATTCCGCACCATAATTGCTGATTACTGATTGCTCATTGCCAATTAACTTGCCCCCATTGCCCAAGTAAACCGGGCGCTTTGCAATTTTCATAGTATCCGTCATTTCTCCCATGGTCGCCCCGCGAAGAATCGCGGGCCACTGGTCATGCGGCGGAGTTTTATATGCGACGCAGCCGCATATAAGAGTAAGAGAGTAGAAGAGTAGAAGAGTAGAAAAGAATGATAATAACCGATGTTTTTTCATATCTGATTCTCTCCTACTCTCTTACTCTTTTACTCTCATTTAACCCAAACCGCCACTTCGTTTTTATCCGCTTTGCGGCAGTAAGTCGCGGCGGATTCAAAGTACCCGTTAACGCTGACGCGATCCGCCCAATCCAGCTTTACCGTCGCCAGCCAGCCGCAAGTCTTGAAATCCAGCCCATTCAGCACCAGCGCGAATTCGCGCACTCCCGGATGGGCGAATACCGAGAAATCCGCACCCGCCAGCGGGCTTTTTTCTGTTTTCATCACACCAGATTTTACAAGATAGTCGGTGGAGATTCCCCCAAAATCACGCCGCGCGGCATACAGCAGTTTCGTATTGCTGGCAATCGCTTTCAAGTCTTCGACCGCAACCATGCGAATCTGGCGAGTGCGCACGACATTATACATTGATATCGCGCCCGCAGTCATAACACCTGCGATTGCAAGAACGCCCAGCATCTCTATTAGCGAACGACCTGATTGCGACAGGTTGGAGGTTGGAGGTTGGAGGTTGGAGGTTATTGATTTTGTAGAACTTGAAAGCATCTTTTTTATCTCCTCACAGTCATTGTTGATATTGTTAAACCATTCTTCTGTCAGGTAATCATTATCTTTTAGCAATTCCAGCCAATACAAAGTTTCGGAACATTCTTTTAATGCTATGTATTGCTTATTTGCAAAATCTTTTCTGCTGCTGGCATAAGCAGCTTCTGCCAAATTAGCACCGATACTTGTCCCCGATCGTAAAATTTGTTTAGAAAGAATATATTCTTTTTTTTCATCACACAAAAATTTATATAACTTTACAACTCGACTGGCAAACTTTTTACTCTTTGTAAAAATCATACTTTCTTTCATTTTTACCTCCTACTTCCTACCTCTTACCTCCTACTTAACCGATACAACCTCTGCCCCCGCAAATAGATTCAAAGCGTTTGCAACGGCCGGGTCGGATTCTATTTCCGCTTTTTTTATTTCGCCCGGAGTTTGAAGCGGCTCAGGCCTTGAAGCCTGCTCTATTTTTTCCAGAGTCCAAGTTTTGCCGGTTTTTTCCAACAAGAACTTATTCAGCTTTATCTGGAAATCGCGATCGTCCCGTCGGTCAAAGAATTTTATATGCCCATCCGAAAACTCGATAACTTCTATATTGTTGTTCCAATGAGTCATCAGCAGCAATTCTTTTGCATCGGAAAGCGCACAAGCCAAATCCGCAGGAGAATTTAAAGCCGGAGGCGCGGAATGCGAGGACGGCTCCGGCTGCGCGGCTTTTACGCTTTTCGTTTTGCTTTTTTCGCCTTCGCTGTGCTGCAACAAAACGGAAACCGGCGGTATGTCCGCGATATGCATCAAGCGCACGAGCAGCATATCGAAGCACTGCTTTTGATTTCCCGCTGCCTGCATTTCCGGCTGCGCGGCCACCATAACCTGCCATATCCTCGACAAGGTATTTATCCCCGCGGTCTCGACGATTTTTTTGATCTGCTCTTTTTGGTCCGCAGTGTACGGCGAGCTTGAAGCGCCGCCGGCGCGCAAGGCCGGATGCATTCTTGTCGCCCAATGAGTCCATTCCATCATGTCAGTCAGCAGCATAGTCAAATCCGCGCCGTTCGCGTACAGCGCGTCGGCTTTGGCGATCGCCGCCGCCACATCCCCGGATAGCAGAGTCTGCATAAAATCGACAACCACACCGCGGTCCGCGCGTTTCAGCATTTCCAAGACCGCCGCTTCATCAACCTTGCCCCCCGTCTGCGCGATTGCCTGGTCCAACAGAGATACTCCGTCGCGAGCGCTGCCGTCCGCGGCGCGGGCAATCAGATCATTCGCGCCTTCGGTCAGCTCTATCTTTTCTTGGTCCGCCATCCAAGCAAAATGCTTCTTTAAAATATCGACCGGTATGCGCACCAGATCAAACCGCTGGCAGCGCGATAAAATAGTCACCGGGACTTTGCGGATTTCAGTTGTCGCAAGTATGAAAATAACATGCGATGGCGGTTCTTCCAGAGTCTTCAACAAAGCATTAAACGCGCTGGTCGACAGCATATGGACTTCGTCGATGATATATACTTTATAGCGGCCGTTCGTAGGGCGATACCCGGCGGCGTCCAGAATATCGCGCATATTATCCACGCCGGTGTGCGACGCGGCATCGATTTCCAAGACATCGATATGCTGGCCGGCGGCGATCGCGCGGCAGTTTTCGCAAGTCCCGCAAGGCGTCGCGGTGGCCTTGTCCGCGCTTTGGCAGTTCAAGGCTTTCGCCAGAATGCGCGCGGTGCTGGTTTTCCCGGTGCCGCGTATTCCGGTGAAGATATATGCGTGAGCAATACGGTCGGTATTGATTGCGGTGGTAAGAGTCTTGACCAAGACTTCCTGGCCGATAAGCGATGCGAAATCCTGCGAACGGTATTTCCGCGCAAGAACGGTGTAATTTGTATCCATGATATTTTATTCCTTGTCGGCTAAGAATAGCAAAAATAAACCGCGTTTCAAGGAATATGTTAGTCCCCCTTGTTAAAGGGGGAATTTTTGTTAATGAGCACGAAGTGCGAATTTACAAAAATAGGGGGATTATCGTTTTATACGAACATTACAAGATAATCCCCCTAAATCGCTAAACTCGCCTACGGCTCCTTAAGCGATTTTCCCCCTCTAACGAGGGGGATGACGAATAACATAACATTTGTAAATACCGACAAAATATGGTACAATTTACATTATGAAACTGTTCAAACGCATCTTGGGCGTATCTTTGGTTACTGTAGGAGTCCTAGCGGGCAAGTCGGCCCTAGGTGCATCTTGCAACTCGGCTATAGGGAACGGGACAGAAATTAATGGCGATTGTCGTTACGAAAGTTGCGTTAATGCAACCGATATTTTATCCAATGGAAAATGTTATTGCAAGAAAAGCAATTGTGATCCATCTGCCCCCATCAGTTTGTTCAGGCTTCGGGCCGGTTCAAACTGCTAATCCTGCCTTGCTGGCTTGCTTTATATATTTCTTGAGTCTTCTGACCAAACCTTTTCTTTTCGCCATTTTATAAGCGAAACCGCATGGTCCATTATCCATCCAAGTATTATTATATCTTTCTTCTTCCCTGTCTTTATTAAACTGTAGTAACAGCTTATCCGCGCAAGCCGGGGACATTTTTTCATCTATTATGTGCTCCGCACACTTTTTCATCTGTGCATAAATCCGTTCGGTTTGCATTTGCAAGTTTTTCAGCGTCTGCTTATCATATTTTTGGGGCTTTACAATCCATTCATCGCGAAGCACGGAATACGAGGCCGCGTTTTTTGCGATATCCGGCACCTGACCGTCTTTACCAAAAGTTCCGTCATTATTTTTGATATAAAAATTATGAAAAATAGCAATTTCCAATTTCCGCCCGCAAATTTTCGGCTTGAAAAAGCGAATGAAATAGTCTTGCAGATACCAAACGAATTCGTTGGCGATTTCAGGGTTGCAGACTTTAAGTATTCCCGATATATCCACAAAGATATGGACGTCTATATCGCTGGACCAGGTGTAAAAATAATTCGCCGCGGAACCGATAAGAACTATGTCCATAACATCCTTGTCATGATCAAGCTTTACATGAAACGATTCTTCAAAAAAACCCAAAAACTCCCAGGCCCACTTCAATATGCATTGCCTAGCGGGCTGTCGCAACTTTTGCGAAGGCAGCCAAATTGTTTTTAATAATTGTCGCTTTTGGGCAAACATATTCTGATTACGGACATGACCCACCGGGTGTTTCCATTTCCAACTGAAAACATTTCGGCACACCATTCAGCTTGCCAGCCCGAGTTATATAGCTACATCTAAGTCCAGCCGCGACGCATCCTTGCGGACCTTCCAGGTATCCCGTGCAGCTTTCATCCATAAATACCCAAACATAGTCTTCTGAACTATACGTTGAATGGTGCTCGCCATCACCATCTGCATAAGTGAAGCCATATCCTATAAAACCACAGGCAGGATTTATTGCCGCCCCTATTGTAAAAAGCCCTGAATCGCATCCGAAGCCTTTTGCCGGACATTGCGAATTACGTTCAACACAAGCCGAATTCTGGCTGGAACCTTGTGGTACTCCGCATATACTGCCCAGCCATGTCGTTTCGATTGAACAGCAATGGTTATTGTCTGAATTTGCAGAACAAGTGCAATTCTCAATAAGTTGGCCAATTTCGCATGGCGGATAAACGCAGGAATTGCCGTTCGACTCTTGCCCTGTCGGACAGCAATACTGATTAATACCGGAAGTGCTTACGTCGCCGGGGCAAGCGCAAGACCCATCCATAGGGAAGTTTGCCGTCGAGCACTTGGGCTTACAGCCGTCGTCCCATGCTTGCCCGGACGGACAGCAATGTCCATGACTGGCGTTGCTGCAAGAGCACTCGTCCGTAGCGGGTCCCGGGATCGGGCACGGAGGCTTGCCCGTAACGCAATTCATCCCGTTCCAAATCTGTCCGACACCGCAATCCGGCTGACAACGGTTGAGGTTAATGTTCCAAACTTCGCCCGGCTCGCAGACGCCGTACGGCAATTCGCAGCGTCCCGAGATTACCAGATACCCGGCTTCGCAGACGCAGCGCTCATTCACATAGAATCTCTGCAGACCCGTGTTTGGATCCGTTTGATATATTTGCCCAGGCCTTGGAATCGGCGCACCGACCTGCAACGACACCCAAGATGAATAATCCGGACACAGCATCGACTGATAGAAGATATCCGATATGCTTTCTATGCATGTGTTCGGCTCGTCTATCGGACAAGCAACTTGATCGTCCGAGAACACCGCATAGCCGCAAGTCAGCGCAACGTTCCGACACGCTCCTTTCAGCACCGCGTACACATTGTTGATATTCGCGTTATTAGACCAAGAATTAATCTGCATAACCTGCTGCGAATAGCACGCCGAAATTTCCGCCATACAACTGGAAGCGTAATCCGATATGATCCTTTCCTGAGCGGCGCGGATGCTGACCATCGCCCGCTGGATATAATTCACCAATATATTATTCTTGTTGTTATACTTGCCGCGGTCGTCGTAAGTAAATGCGCGGCACTTGTCCAAGACCGGGCGGCAAAGGCCGCTGTTCGCATTGTCCCCCATTCCTATCTTCGAAAGCAGATACCGCACGATGCACTTGCCGTTATTGTTTTGAGCGTCGCAGGCGGAATAGCCGGACATGCTCCACGCGCTGTTGATAAAGTTCGCATCTATCAGCGAATTATCATAATTAACCATCATCTTTCTTATCATAGAAATATTCTGGCCCAGTATGACTTCGCCATTTTCGTCTATGAATCTTTTTGTCGGATCCAAGCATTTCGCCATGTCGGCGCCGCAAACCATGTCGTCCTTCATGCATTGCTCCAAGGCCCCGACGCAGCCCTTGGCGTCGTACGCATTGTGGTCCTGCAGCACGGCCAGACGCGCCTTTTGCAGCATCTGCGTTGCGCTGCGCACGTTGGATTTAAGGGTATCGTTCATCTTTTCCAATCCCTTTTCGTACGCGATGCAGTCCTTGTCTATCTCCACGTCATAGCGGCCCGTAACCTGCCCGGTGTTCGCGCCCTTGGCCTTGCATGCGTTTATCACGGGCGCGCAGCGCTTTTGCGCCATTTTGAACAAGTCCGTCCCGCGAAGGTTCGCAAACGAGGTATTGTTGTTCAGGCTGAACATTTCCGTAAAGTCCGTATCCAAATCGAAGTCCAAATCCAAATCCAGTCCGAAGTTGTTGTTGCCTTCCGCCACAAAAGATTCTGGGGTGCGTATCAGCTTTTCGATATCCGACAGCATTCTGCGCGATTGGGTTGTGTCGCGGGCGTTCTGCAGTTCCAGCTCCGCTTCGGTGGCGGACATAATCGCGCGGATTTCCGGAGCCGTCAGCCCGACATAGCGGATGCGCTGCGCCACGTCGTTCAACTGGCTGTTCGCTTCCTTTACGGCGCTTTCCACTCGCGCGTAAGACGACAAGCGCCCCGAACAGGCGCATCGCTTTTGATTCGCGTCGATTACCGCGCAGAACTGATCCATGCAATCCGTGTACTGCACCATGCACGAATCGGTCGCAGCGCTGGTTTCTTCCCAGTTAAGCGCAGGCGCAGCAGGCGCAGAGGTCGCCGCGCGCGCCGTCAGATTACGGTTTTCGGCGCTTATATTCGAACCGGTTTGAAGGTCCGTGCCGACAATTTTCGCCCGTCCTCCGACTTCCGCCGTAGTCGGGCGCAAGGTAACCCCCGCGCGCCGCATAGGCGCGGACGCGTTCAGGCTTGCGGCATCGGTGCGCGCGGCGCGCCCTACTTGACGCGCGGCTTCGGTTATCGGGCTGGCGCGTCCGGATGCGGCCGGGGCCGCGTTCGCAACTTGACGAGATACGACTGCGCCGCGAGGAGACGGTGTCGCAGCTTGGACGCCAACTGCCGCCGGCTGATTCGCCGTTACGCGCGATACAACAGCGCCTTGGGTTTCAGTCTGATTTTGCGCGGACGAAGCGGCTGTAACGCCAACCTGCTGGCCTGGAATCGCGCGCGACGGGGCAACGTCAGCGGCCAGCGCCATGCCAGCGCAAAGAGCAAAGAACAAAGAGCAAAGAGCAAGTCTTTTCATTACCATTCGTGCGGCACGCATTGCCCGCCTTGGGTTTTGTACCCGTTGAAGCATCTGCATCCGATTTTCACGCATCCGTTCGTACCGCCCGAGGTGGAAGTAATGCCATCGGAAGAAATGCCTTCGCAGACCGCGCTATAATCCGAATACGGAGGACACATCACGACGCCGGGGCCCCAGCCCGTGCCGAAGTCGCGGATAGAGCCTTCGCCATGCACGCCCGGCGTTTCCCGCAGGCAGCTTTCGCGCAACGATGCCGAGCTTTGTCCGCCAACCGCCGTTATGACGTTCAGGATTTCCGTCAGCCGGACCACATTGCGGCAGTTATTGATGCTCCAATCCTGCGAGTTATTGCAACTGCCGGTGCTGTCCGGAACATCGATAATTCTGCCCGCGCCTTGGCCGCATACCATGGTGTCATAGCAGCTTGGGACCTCCGAGCTCTGCGAGCAATAATTCCTTACGCGCGCCACGGTCCAATTCGGGTTAGACCGGTTCTGCTGGTCAAAGCAGTCATATATTTCATTGACGCAGTTCTTATAGTTCTCCTTGGCAGTCGCCAATTCGTTCGCCGTGTTCGTCGTTTCTTCCTGCGCGAACTCCAGACGCTTTTGCTGCAAGTATTGCGTCGCGGCGATCTTCTGATACGCCATGTTCGTCGCTTGCTTTTTCAGCTCTTCCCCATACAGGTCGCAATCCGCGTTCGCGTCCAGCGCATACTTTTGCAGGATGGAACGGCGCGCGTCCGCAACCGGGCGGCGCAAGTTCGCGTACGGGTCGCCGCTGGACGTCGTATAGCCATAGCACGCCGCGCTGGTGTTGCCGGTATAAGAATTTCCGGGGTTAACGAAGTTCAAATCGGACCCGTCGTTGCTGACGGTGATAGTGCTGTTAAGATTATACGGCCCGGTGGTGCCGCCGTACGATCCGCACGCTTCATAGATTCCGTTAAAGCAGGAATCCAGAACTCGGTTGCAGACGTTGTTGTGCCCGTACTGGAACAGCTGGTATCCCCAAAGCCTCGCCAGAAAGTCCGCCGACGTCTCGGTATTGAACAGGTTTATATCCGCCATCTGGCCCACTATATCGCTGACGTTCATGAACGAGTTGAACAAGTTGCCATCGTTGCTGCCCGTGATAACATTGATTTGGTTTATGGTGCTGGCATAGGTCTGCAGGTTCGCCAAGATATCGGAATCCGCGCCGTTCAGAACGCTCATAAACTCATTGAAGCTGTTCAGCCCCAGCGCGCCGTTGGTGCAGTACGAAGGCGGAGTCGTCGCATTGCATGTCTCGCTGTATCCGGCGGTCTGTCCCATCATATGGTTGTTGCACCAGTCGGTCATGTTCTGCCCTGTGGTTTTCGCATCGCGCCAGGATACGCAGTTCAGGGTCTTTTCCGCATCGGTAAGTTGGAACGCCTCGTTCATGCTCTTGCCCCTGGTCATAATCAGCATAGACAGCTGGCCCGAAACTTTCAGCAAGTCTTCTTTCGCCTGCTGCAGTTGAGCCTCGACATTGGAAAAGGTCTTTACGCGTCCGGCGCAGGCGCAGCGGCGCTGGCCCGGATTGCGCGCGGTGCAGATTTCGTCCATGCAGGTGTAATAAGATTCCAAACAGTTGGCGTAAGCGTCCGCGGAAATCAAGCCCGTGGTCGGATCTATTATGTTGGAATAAGTTCCCGTATACAGCCTGTTCTGCAACAAGGTGTTCGAAGCGCTGACTCCGGCGCTGGCGCGGATCGGCACATCTCTCAGCGATATGCGCGCCTGGCTCGCGCCCGCCGGCATTGTTGCGGTACGCGCGGTGACACTGCGCGCCGGACTGCCGGGACGCGTCACTACATTTCTGGGGGTCGCGGCTGAAGCGGCATTCCCGCGCTGCGCCACGCCGCGCGAGGTCTGGCCGGTTGCTGCCGTGCCTCGGCTGGTCCCGGTTGTCGCGCCGGCTTTCGCCGCCGCCGATGTCGTTTGGGCACGTCCGGTGCGATTGTTCGCGGCGCCCGAGCGCCCGGACTGCGCGGCCGCAGTGGTCTGCGCAGGCACTGTCTGGTCGTACCCGGCAATCGGATCACCCAACGCTGGCAACGCAAAAGCGGCGCAAAGCGCAAACGCAAAGTATACAAAAAACCGGCTTTTCATAAAAAACCCCTTCCCTATATTCGTTTTATTATATCATAAAAACTAACTGAGTGAAAGCGTTATCAATGACTAATGACCAATGACTAATGTTTAATGACCAATATAAGCGCCCATTAGTCATTCGTCATTTATCATTGGTCATTAGTCATTAAAAAATCGCCGCGAATACGGCGATTTTATTTACTCTTCGTCATTCGTTCCGACGACCTCTTCAATTTCTATCTTGCTTGCTTTCCATTCGGATTTTTTAGCCTCGCATTTCTCGCCTCTATCGCCTTCTTTGGCGTCGCAATTCCATTCTTTTTTCATGCCGTCTTTTTTATCTTTCCATTTGGCTTTTTCCCCGGCTTTTTTATCCTTCCATTCTTTCTTCTTGCCTTCTTTTTTAGCTTTCATTTCGGCTTTCTTGGCATCTTTCGTACCTTTGCATTCCGTCTTTATGCTTTCGCGTTCTTGGGTCGCCTCTTCCGTGCCGGTGTACGATTTATCGGTAATCTCTACTGTCGCCGGCTCCTTTTTCTTGCCCAGGAAATCAAACATGCCGGCACTTGCCGCCGATATACCGATAACCAAAGCCAACCCCGAAATCATAACTTTTCTCATAAGCAATCTCCTTTCTGCTGTTGCTGAAGCACTCTAGCATTAATCGCTAAAAATGAAAAGCTGTTTTATCTGCCAAAGCCGAGTTCTTTTAACTCTTTCTTATATTTTTGAAAGTTCGGGCATTTTGACTGGTCGCAGCCGGCGCTCCAGAACCCGCAAGTTTCGCAGGGATTCCGGGGGCGCTGTAAATGGGCTGAGCCCGGCGGGGGGCCAAATTCCGACATTCTCGTTTCTTTTGTTAGAAGCATCAAAGACTGTAATAAAAAATTTCGCGACATGCATCAGGAAAGGATTCAACCGCCCATTTTGCCGATATTATGAACATTTTCATACAACTATAAAGAGATGGACGCAAAATAAACAACCAATATTAGTTAGGAATAATTGCGTACAATTGTAAGTTGTATCTTTCCAACAATTCGCGCGCAGGATTTGTTTTAGCCCTCAAAACATGGTACAATAGCATCAAAAGGAGGGGGCTATGAGCTACTTAACAATAATCCGCAATATAAGAAACACATTATTCAAAGTATTTTTGATAAACATTTTGTTTGTTATCGTATTTTGGGTATTCGCGATGCTGGATCTGATGCAGTACTTTATATGGGCGCTGCCCGGCTGGACATTGGAAATGACCAATGATTATATCATATGGCTGATCGGGCTTATAGAAGTTGTAAACCTTGTTCTGTTCCTGGCGCCGACCTTGGCGCTGAGCTGGGAAATCGGCCGCGTAAAGCCGAAGAAAAAGAAATAAAAATTCCGCCGGATGGCGGGATTTTTATTCTTTATTTTTTTCTTTCGCCATATTGTTCCATCAACTGTTTGTCTATAGTCCTCCTTGCCGCGCTTCGCAATGCAAGCCATAATTTATACTTGTCGCAGTCGCATTCTCTCGGATCGCAATTCCTGCAATTTTTATGAGAACCGCAGCCGATTTTATCCTCAATATCCACATTGGAAATACGCTGAACGGCGCGGCACACAGTATCGGCAATTTTACTACCCTTCTTTCCGCCCGCTTCTTGGCCAAGATAAGCTTCATCAAGACGCTTTGCGTCATCGAAATAACCGGCAGGCATTGTTTCTGCCCATTCTGCATTTGTTAACTTATCCCCGTCGTTATTAAACATAGCATTTCTCTTTTTTCCCCGCCAAAAACTCTCTTCCGTTAAACCTGGGCTGATTGTACAATACATAAGAAGCTTGTCAAGTTTTATAAAAAAATCCCGCTATGAAAGCGGGATAATATTGTCGGTTTTTATGCTTGTCCGCCGAAGCCTTGGCGAAAGCGGATTAACAGAAATTGGTTCTGGCGACGACCTGGTTATGCACTCATAATACTATCCACCAATTTATGGATTCCAGCAAGCTTAGACGCCTCATACTCCTTGCCATCCGCATTGCTAAGCCCCCAGCTCCTGGCCGTATCTTGTGCCAATTCATACCTTTTCATCATGTCCTCGAAGTTAAACTTTGCTCCATCACTATGGTCATACCCAGGCATTATTTCTTCTAGCTTCTTTTGGCACTGATGTCTTGTCGTTGGGATATCAGAAGGCGGAACATAATGTGATAACGCCCATGCTTCTATACACGGCGTATTCAATGCTATTTGTACTTTTGGCCTATTGGCAACCGAATTGCTTTCCTTTGCCTTTTGATATGCCAGTCTTACTCTTTCCGCTTTATCATCGTGATCAAACACGCACCAATATTCTACGCTTTTCTCTATTCGCTTATCTTTGACAAAAGATACCATTCCCTCAACAATCTTCAATGGATCCGTATGCTTGTGGGGTTGAATTTGAAGCATACATCTTGGATTTAATTTACTAATCGCATCCAAATACCTTGGTTCGGAATTCACTCCCTCACAAATCACATATACTGTTTTGGTAATCAAAGGTCTACTTGGCGGGCATCTCATCCGTATTCTCCGCAGATTTTACACCATCCAAAAAGAGATGCGCCCCTAAAAAGGGAATTGCACCATATACGCCATTCAGATACCCTCTTTCCACATCTTTGTCTTTGCGGGGGGCAAAATCTGCCAACGAATATAATTTCGAGGAATGGTCAAAATCTTTTTTTACAAACCAAATTTCATCATCACGCCATATATCCTGAATATCCATTAGCAGCGTGTTATGCAAAGATACCAATATTTGTGAACCATTTTTATTATCTGCCAATAATTGCTGCAATAAGCGCTTTACAATGAACGGATGCAGAGAGCTATCAAACTCATCAATTATCAATAAAGCGCCTTTTTGATAATTTTTAAAGTTATATAACGCCAAAGCAAGATGTATTAGCCTATTCGTCCCGGTAGATAGTTCTGACAACTCAAAATACTCGTTCTCGACTTTGATTTTCAACTTCTCTCCTTTCGCCTTTCCAGATGCAACATCAAATGTAAAAACATAGTAGTCTTCACCATCCATATATGATAGAGCATCGCCGAATTTTACAGGTGTCGTATATTTGGACGGCTTACTCTTTAACAATTCATTTGTTAAATCATCTGAAATTTTTACAAATTCCGCGCACTGAATACCAACATCGGATTCTTGCAATAACCTATTTAAAAATTCGGGAAAACTACTCTGTGTGTTATAAACATTATAGAATGACGACATCTTGACCTTGGTCTTATCGTTGAAAAGCAATATGGCCCCAAAAAATTCATATAAATTTTCTATATGATCTCTATACGACCAATCAATGCTATTGAGGCCGTCAGTATCTAATTTGCGAATATAAGACATTCGATCCGCAACGGTTTTATTTTCTCTCGACCAATTTCCACCACATTCGACCTTGCCTTTTGAGCGACGAAATATCAATTCAGTTTGCGAGTCGTCTTTTATCAGTTCAAATTTCTCACTAACAAATTCCGCAGGTCTGATCTTCATTTCATACAAATACTTTTTGTTGCTCCATATAAAGCTGATTTTAAAAACCGATTCGTTATTTTCGGAAAATCTGAATTGGCTTGCCTTTACATTCAACGAAGAAATATCATCCATTTCTATCAACAAACTTAACCAGCTCAATGAATTCATAAAATTTGATTTTCCGCTCGCATTTGCACCATAAATTACTGCTCCTGATAAGTATTCATCTGAGACAATATGGTCCAAGTGTTGTCTGCTGCCGGTTTTTTCAAAACTAATCTCTTGTTCGGAATCAAACGAGCCAAAATTTGACACGGAATATTTCACAAGCATGATTAACCCCTTTTATAAAAACTTCGTAAGTTTATCTTAATCGTTACACCAATGTCCGAAAAAATCAAGCAGAAAATACGATAAAGTCGCAAAAAAACAAACACTCTTGCTATTCTCGATTTTTTCGCATTCTTTATTTGACTTTTCCGTAATAGTGTTGTATAATAAAAAAGAATCACCCGAAATGGATGATTCTTCCAAAACCGGAATCAACAAATGGCAACTCAATTTCGGCTTAAAGCACCCTGATTATGCCATAAGATGATTCTTAAAACAACAGGTATTTTGACCACATGTGCAAAATACCGCATACCAAAAACAAAGGATTTATCTAATGGTATATGTAATTAATGCAACCGGCAATTATCCAAAAGATTGCCCGCCTCAATACGATTCTTGGATCGATTACTGGATAAAAAAACGCGGCCTGATACCCGAGTGGTGTAGACACTGCAAAACGAACACGAAAGAATTAGATGGCGGCCATGTACGAATTGTAGAACAGGGCCCGGACGGAAAATGGTATTATAAAGGCGAAACCTTGTATATCGTCCCGATTTGTCGCGGATGCAATAATCCTAACAACCAAGAAATTTTCTCAGTATCAGAAACAGACTTGGTTCCTGTACCATAAAAAACGCCCCAAAAGGGGCGTTTAATTCGGTTTTTATGTTTTACAGAAATTGGTTCTGGCGACGACCTACTCTTCCGTGGCTTAAGCCAAAGTACCATTGGCGATGCAGGGTTTCCCTGTCTGGTTCGGGATGGAACAGAGGGTGGCTCCCGCTCAATAATCACCAGAACCAATTTCTGCGCTTGTCCGCCGTAGCTTTAGCGAAGGCGGAAACATCGTAATTCAAAATATCAAAGAATCCATTCTTTCAACATACTCTTCAAGCATTCTGTTTGATTTCACGGCGCGCGAGGCGTCATGAAATCAAACAAAGATAAAAAGTCGATCATCCGATTAGTACGGCTTAGCTGAACCCCTCGCAGGGCTTACACTTGCCGCCTATCAACGTTGTAGTCTACAACAGGATTAATGGGGATATCTTATCTTGCGACCAGCTTCCCGCTTAGATGCATTCAGCGGTTATCTGTTCCGAACATAGCTAGCCTGCGGTGCCACGGGCGTGACAACAGGTACACCAGGGGTTCGTTCGACCCGGTCCTCTCGTACTAAGGTCAAGTTCGCTCAAATATCCAACGCCCACAGTAGATAGGGACCTAACTGTCTCACGACGTTATTAACCCAACTCACGTACCGCTTTAAATGGCGAACAGCCATACCCTTGGGACCTGCTCCAGCCCCAGGATGCGATGAGTCGACATCGAGGTGCCAAACACTTCCGTCGCTATGGACGCTTGGGAAGCATCAGCCTGTTATCCCTAGAGTAGCTTTTATCCGTTCGCGATGGCCCTTCCATGCGGAGCCACCGGGTTTCTAAGACCGACTTTCGTCTCTGCTCGGAGTGTCCTCCTCGCAGTCAGGCTTGCTTTTGCCTTTGCACTCACCGGCTGATTTCCGACCAGCCTGAGCAAACCTTCGCGCGCCTCCGGTACGATTTGGGAGGCGACCACCCCAGTCAAACTGCCCATCACGCACTGTCCCCCGCCCTGTTTCAAGAACGCGGGTTAGACATTAAAACACACCAGGGTGGTATTTCACCAACCGCTCCACGCGAACCGAAATCCGCGCTTCAAAGCGTCCCACCTATCCTACGCAAATGTGTCATAATGCCAGTACGAAACTGCAGTAAAGCTTCATAGGGTCTTTCCGTCTAGCTGCGGGTACCCGGCATTTTCACCGAGAATTCAATTTCGCTGAGTCTATGTTGGAGACAGTGGGGAGATCGTTACGCCATTCATGCGGGTCAGAACTTACCTGACAAGGAATTTCGCTACCTTAGGACCGTTAGAGTTACGGCCGCCGTTTACTGGGGCTTCACATCAGAGCTTGCACTCCTCAGCTTAACCTTCCAGCACTGGGCAGGCGTCACACCCTATACATCATCTTATACGATTTAGCAGAGTGCTGTGTTTTAAGTAAACAGTCGCCCCCCCCTGGTTTGTGTCACCTCATTGAAGTTGCCTTAAAAGAGGTCATCCTTCTACCGAAGATACGGATGCATTTTGCCTAGTTCCTTCAACATAGTTCTCTCAACCGCCTTAGTCTACTCGACTCGAGCACCTGTGTTGGTTCTGGGTACGATTCATATGTGGGTGCTATTTCCTGGAACCCCTTCACTGCAATGCCAATCCATTAAGGCAAAACAATTTACGGAATTCGTCACATCCCACGAGTCACGGAATATTAACCGTGTTCCCATCGGCTACGCCTTTCGGCCTGACCTTAGGGGTCGACTCACCCTACCCTGATTAACATTGGATAGGAACCCTTGCTCTTACGGCGTCAAGGTTTCTCACCTTGATTAGCTGCTACTCATGCCAACATTCGCGCTTCTGATACCTCCACCGTGGCTCGCGCCTTCGGCTTCGCAGGCTTACAGAATGCTCCGCTACCGCGCGTCTTACGACGCACCCGCATCTTCGGTAAATGATTTAAGCCCCGTTACATTTTCGTTGCATAAAGTCTTGATTAGACCAGTGAGCTATTACGCTTTCTTTAAAGGATGGCTGCTTCCAAGCCAACCTCCTGGTTGTTTTGGACTCTACACTCACTTTCCCACTTAATCATTATTTGGGGACCTTAGATGGCGGTCTGGGCTGTTGCCCTCTCGTCCACCGACCTTAGCACCGATGGACTGTTTCCCTGGCTATAATTTGTTGGTATTCAGAGTTTGATATGGTTTGGTAAGATTTTACTCCCCCTAGCCATTTCAGTGCTTTACCCCCAACAACGAACACCAGAGACACTACCTCTATAGTTTTCGCGGAGAACCAGCTATAACGGGGTTCGATTGGCTTTTCACCCCTAGACACAGGTCATCGCCCGATGTTGCCATATCGGTGCGTTCGGCCCTCCAGTTGCTGTTACACAACCTTCAGCCTGCCCATACCTAGATCACCCCGCTTCGGGTCTACGACTACATACTAAATTCGCCCTATTCAGACTCGGTTTCCCTACGCTTACGCCTAACGGCTTAGGCTTGCATGCAATCGTAACTCGTTGGCTCATTATACAAAAGGTACGCCATCACACGGCAATTTAATTCGGCTTTGCCGAATTAAATTGCACGGATAAGTTATAAGTTATAAGTTATAAAAATAATTCGCGCATGCACAAACTATTATAACTTATCCTTTATAACTTATAACTGAATTTAATTCGCTACGCGAATTAAATTGCCGTGCTCTGACAGCTTGTAGGTATTCAGTTTCAGTGTCTATTTCACTCCCCCTTCGGGGTTCTTTTCACCTTTCCCTCACGGTACTTGTTCACTATCGGTCAATCAGGAGTATTTAGCCTTGGAGGAAGGTCCCCCCATATTCAGACGGGATTTCACGTGTCCCGCCCTACTCTTGGACCAGACTACAGGATTTCGCATACGGGGCTATCACCTATTATCGCCGCGCTTTCCATCGCGTTTTGCTATCCTATAATTCGGCCACTGGGCTGATCCCCGTTCGCTCGCCACTACTAGGGGAATCTCGGTTGATTTCTTTTCCTGCGGATACTGAGATGTTTCACTTCTCCGCGTTTGCTCTGTACACCTATGTATTCAGTGCACAGTACGGCATAAAGCCGTGGGTTTCCCCATTCGGACATTTCCGGGTCAAAGCATATTGACGGCTCGCCGGAACTTATCGCAGTCTTTCACGTCCTTCATCGCCTCTGATTGCCAAGGCATCCACTAAACACCCTTTGTTACTTTTTATCCAATGCTTGAAGAGTAGGTCGTAACGCGAGACGCGAGACACGAAACGCGAAAAAACCAACTGCTTCAAATTTGGTAAAATAACTTGAATGAGCTATAATCGCACGCGTCACGCATCTCGCGTTTCGCGTCTCGATTTTCAGCAGTTGTAAGTTGATTCTTGTTCTTTGAATTGAATTTCATCGCGACGCAACCCGGGCCCTGAAAAAATCATAGATTTTTTTGGGTGGGAATTCGCGACGATACTTCTATTTTCAGAAAGATATTTTGAGATTATTACGATGTCTATTTAGTAGCTAGAAGCTACTAAACAAACACAAAAACCGATTCACAATATAAAGCAGATTCACATATGCGAACATATGGAATCATTGGTAAATTCCGGGTTCGCACCGAGATGCGAACACGGGCTTGTCCGAAGACAAACAATTTACCAATGATTCCAACCTCATCAAAAAATAATACCAAACTTGAACAGTCCCCCTTCGCGCTTTGCGCTTCGGGCGACACTCCTTCGCCTTCGCTGCTCGGCTTGGGTGGCTTGCCACCCGAAGCCTCGCAGAGGCGAAGGGTGGTGGGTCAGGAAGAACTCGAATCTTCGACCTCCGCTGTATCAGAGCGGCATTCTAACCAACTGAACTACTGACCCAAACTTGGTGGAGCCAATCGGACTCGAACCGACGACATCCACGTTGCAAACGTGGCGCTCTACCAGCTGAGCTATGACCCCGAAACAAACTCTGGGGACAACAATGGTTAAAAATTTGCTTTGCTGATACCAAAGTTTCTTCATCTTGTAAAGGGATGTTCAGACAGTCGTTTGGATTAATGACACTTCGTGAGAAGTGTTTTATCTATAAAGGAGGTGATCCAGCCGCACCTTCCGGTACTGCTACCTTGTTATGACTTAACCCCAATCACCAACCCCACCGTAGCCGCCGTCCTCCTTGCGGTTAGACTAGCGTTGTCGGGTGAAATCGACTCTCATGGTTTGACAGGCGGTGTGTACAAGACCCGGGAACGTATTCACCGCGGCGTTCTGATCCGCGATTACTAGCAATTCCGACTTCATGCCCTCGAGTTGCAGAGGACAATCTGAACTGAGGCGATTTTTAACGATTGGCTCGGCCTTGCGGCTTCGCTGCGCTCTGTTATCGCCATTGTAGTACGTTTGTAGCCCGACCCGTAAGAACCATGATGACTTGACATCATCCACACCTTCCTCCCGATTAACTCGGGCAGTCCCCTCAGAGTTCCCGGCTTTACCCGCTGGCAACAAAGGGCGTGGGTTGCGCTCGTTGCAGGACTTAACCTAACATCTCACGACACGAGCTGACGACAGCCATGCAGCATCTGTGTTCACACCAACCGAATTGAAGAAAACCATCTCTGGTAATCGCGTGTGACATGTCAAGGGTCGGTAAGGTTTCTCGCGTAGCATCGAATTAAACAACATACTCCACTGCTTGTGCGGGTCCCCGTCAATTCCTTTAAGTTTTAATCTTGCGACCGTACTCCCCAGGCGGCATGCTTAACGCGTTAGCTTCGTCACTGGTCCCCCGAAGGAAATCAACAACAAGCATGCATCGTTTAGGGCGTGGACTACCAGAGTATCTAATTCTGTTTGCTCCCCACGCTTTCGTCCCTCAGTGTCAGCAATGATCCAGAAGACTGCCTTCGCCATTGGTATTCCTTGTGATATCTACGGATTTCACCCCTACACCACAAATTCTATCTTCCTCTATCATGCTCCAGCCTGTCAGTATCTATGGCAGTTCCGGGGTTGGGCCCCGGGATTTCACCACTGACTTAACAGACCACCTACGGACGCTTTACGCCCAGTAAATCCGAACAACGCTTGCACCCTTCGTATTACCGCGGCTGCTGGCACGAAGTTAGCCGGTGCTTTTTCTGTCGCTACCGTCATCATCGTCACGACTAAAAGAGCTTTACAACCCGAAGGCCTTCTTCACTCACGCGGCGTGGCTGGATCAGGGTTTCCCCCATTGTCCAATATTCTTAGCTGCTGCCTCCCGTAGGAGTCTGGACCGTGTCTCAGTTCCAGTGTGGCTGATCGTCCTCTCAGACCAGCTATGGATCATCGCCTTGGTAGGCCGTTACCCCACCAACAAGCTAATCCAACGCGGGCTCATCCTTCGCCGATAAATCTTTCCCGACCAATCAATTTTTCTGTTACAAACAATTGATTGGTCGGCGTATGCGGTATTAGCGTTCGTTTCCAAACGTTATTCCCCAGCGAAGGGCAGATTCCCACGCGTTACTCACCCGTGCGCCACTGGTTGCCAATCAATTTTTCTGACGAAAAATTGATGGCAGAGTAAGAGAGTATAAGAGTAGGAGAGTAAGAGATAACGAAATCTTTTACTCTGCAAACGCAAAGCGTTTGCAACACTCTTTTACTCTGCGCGCGAAGCGCGCGATACTCTCCAATCAATTTTTTGCAATGCAAAAAATTGATTGGCAACCCGTTCGACTTGCATGCCTAAGACCCGCCGCCAGCGTTCGTTCTGAGCCAGGATCAAACTCTCAAGTTTTAGAAAACTTGTTTGTTTGTCCGTGCACTAAACTAAACTGACATTGAATGTTAGTTCGTTTTACTATTTCGCAAGACAAGTATTTTAACGAGGCCACAAAATTTTGTAACCTACTACCTGTCTAGGATATGCACTATGACAATTGTCAAAGTTTGGATTTTCCCAAATTCAACTGTCTGCACATCCCTTCTTTTTATGATTTGTATTTTGCAACGCAAAACACCCATCATAAATCTTGATGAGCTGCTTTATTCACAATGTTGCGATTTTTCCTGGGACAACGAATCGTGTTGTTTCCATAAAACCGCAGAATTTCAGGGGTTGAAGCTTTTGTTCCAACTTGAAAGCCCGCATAATATAAAGTGTTTTTATGAAAATGTCAAGGGGAAAATTAAAAATATTTTCTGCGGCACCCTGCGGGAAACTAACGAAAAATGCATTTTTCTGTCTATACATGCCCGTTTTGTAAATCATCTTATACAAAACTGCGTTTTTTACCCGCAAATTCGCTATTAAAAAAATTTTGCATAGCAAAACTTGATTATAAAAAATCCCGCAAAAGCGGGATTTTTCAAAACCTATACATCAATCCCAGTTTTATCATCGGGAATAATTTTAATTTCGCCAGTTCGTCATCGGCCATGCGCAACGCTGCTTTTTTATTGGTGTTAAGCTCGGTTTCTACCGGCGTGCCTTTGATAACCGGATCCCAATTATCTCCATCGTCATGGCTGACCCATAAATTATCCAGCGGTATATTCAGCCCCAGTCTCGCAGTCCGGCTGGTAAACACTGCGCCCGCGTCCATATATATCTTCACGCCCCACAACAGCCCCAGATCGAAACCGGTTCCCAGATACGGCCCGGAATATTTCCAAGTCATATCCGCGCCGACCTTCAGCTCGGTGCCGCTGTATCCGTAAAGGGTGTCGTTCAGCTCGAACGTTATCATATCGTCATCTGTGCGCGTCCCCTTGATGCCCGCGCCGGCGCCGATTTTTCCGGTCATATATCCCCCCGATATGCGCACACCCCCAAGGAACCAAGTATCCCCGAACGGATAGAAATCAACAATCGCGCCGATATGATTTGCTTTCAGATCGATATTGCCTTTTAGGGATATGTTGTCGTCGATTTCAAAGCCGTCATTGCCGACCGCCGAATCAATCGCCGAATTTATCGTGGATTTGATCGGAGAAGTCGTGGCGAAATCCAGGCGCAGCCCCAAACGCTTCCACCAGAACGAATCGAAATTTTTATTCGCGTATCCGACAAATCCGTTCAAGCCGGATGTAAAGGACACGCCGAGTCCCAACTGCATTCCTTGCGGGAACTCGGTCTTGGGATTCGATGCCACGACCGGCGCCTTGACTTCCGATAAATCGGCTTTTATTTCTTCAAGCGCGCTCTCGTTCGCGAACGTGGGCAGGACAAACATCGTTGCAAAAATAACCGGCAAAATCTTTTTCATCATATGGGGAACTCCTTTTGTACAAAATAGGTCCAGAATTGGTTAAATTCCAGGTCAAGGCGGCAGGGAAATTAAAACAAGAACAAGGACTTTCGCGAAACAAGTATATTATACTTGTGAGCGGAAAGCCGCAGTTATTGGTTTAATTTGACGCCGTCCCGAAGGATGTGGCTAAAATCCCCCATCGCTTTGTCAAACCGGCTCGTCGTATTATATACGCCTTCGCCGATTTTCCGCGCGCTGTGCGATTTTATCTCGCACCTTGACCTGGAATTTAACCAATCCTGGACCTAACTATAACAATCAAAAGGAATGTTTTCAAGCGTATATTACATTAACCGTATAACCATATAACCATTAATCACGAATCACTTGTCGTTCTAGTATACTAGAACGGCAAGTATAAAATAAAATGTCCATTATAACGGACAACGTTCATTATCGCGTACGACTTATGATTAGGGTCAGGACTCAATGAAATTCAAAATCTATACATTACCCCCAGGCGCACTATCGGATAGAATTGAAAATCTTTCAGAATGTTATTGGCATCGCGCACTATATTATGGCGGCCGCGATGGTACTCGTCTATTATGCCCTGCACATCGGAATCCAGCGCGCTGTGCGCGTTCGCAACCGCATCCTGCACTATATTATTGATAGCGTCGCAATTGCCGCCGCATGCGGCGATACCCGCGCTGTACCAAATTGGCGGAGCGCCGCCTCCTATTACCCATGACGTTATGTCGTTCAAAATGACGGTCGGATCTATATTGCCGGCAATCAAGATATTCTGGAACAGGCTGACGTCAGTCCCGTTGAAGTTTCCCCCCGGCGCGGTCAGGATTTCATCCAGGATGCTGCCGAGAAGCCCCGCGGTCGTCCCCGGTATATCGTTCTTATCAATATTAGTCCAACCGCATTCGAAGCCGTTGCCGATAACGTAACAGGCTTGGATTTTATCATAGGGAAGAACTATATCGCTGTCATGCAGCTTGGGCGGATTGGTAAATATCACGCCCGCATCGACAAAGAACTTAAAGCCGCGAAACACGCCGATGTCCCAGCCAAGCCCTCCGTAAGGCCCGTTGTATTTCCAATTCAATTTTCCGCGGACTTGCGCGCCGCCTTGCAAACGGGTCCTGATTTCGCCGGCGGCGCCAACATCGATTATGAATCCGCCGGGCGGAGTATCATTCGGCACATTCGCCCGCAGATCGATGTCCAATCTGCCGATATAATAACCGCCGGATAGGCGAAATCCGCCCACAACGGCGGTATCTCCAAAAGGATAAAAATCAATCAGCCCGCCGAACCGGTTATCATTTACGGAAAAGACGCCGTTAACTCCGTCCAGATTCACGTCTGCGCCATGAATTGCTATCGGGTCAAAGGCATCTTCCCATTTATAGTTATATTTCAGCCCCAGAACATTAAGATTGAAGTCTATGCTGGTCTCGTCATAAACGCGCGCCGAAATCATCTTATTCGTGCCGGTGGCCAAATCGGCGCGGAATCCGAATCGCTTTCCCCAAAAGCCCGGCGCGTCCTTATTCGCATATCCGACGAACCAGTTCACCGAAGAAAGAGGCCAAAGCGCCAAGGGAGCGCCGATTCCGAACTGCCATCCCGCATACGGTGACTTTTGCGGAGCGGATTTGCCGTCTTTCAGAACTTCATCTATAGGCTTCAGATCGGGCGCTTCTGCAAAAGCAGGTATAGCAAATGCAACCGCAAAAATAATCGGCAATATTTTTCTCACAAGCCGTTTATATAATTATATAGGGATTTACTCAATAAGTTTAATTTCTTTTGCATTCAATTCGCGAACTTTGCCGGGCGCCAGATCACCCAGCCGGGTCGGTCCGTAAGATTCGCGATGAAGTTTTTTCACCAAAAATCCAAGATAGTCCATAACTATTCTAATCTCATTCTTTTTGCCTTCTTGCAATGTCAGGCGAACGGTTAAGGGATATCGCGACAGCAACTCTATCTCCATCGGCGCATATTGCACCCCGTCGATTTTTATCCCATTTCGCGCATTATCAAAAATAAAATCATCGGAATTTAAGGGCGATAGAAAACCGCGCAAAGCCTTTGCCCGCGCAGGTGACTTTATTTCCGCAAAACTCTTGGGATGCAGCCCGGCGACATAAACTCGTTTTATTCCGCTGGAGGGCAAAGTCAGCCGCCGCGCCAGTTCGCCATCGTTCGTCAGCAGCAGCAAGCCCGTAGTTTTATAATCCAATCTTCCAACATATTTGAAATTATGCAGCTTTGCCGGCAAGTAATCATAAATCGTCGCGCGCGCTTGCGGATCGCTGCGGGTCGTCATAGTATTTATCGGTTTATTAAAAGCAAAAATTCGAGCCTGCGATTCGCCGGCTAATGATTTGCCATCAACTAAAATTTTCTCGTCGCCATTTATAAAAAATACTGGCGTAAGAATTTTCTCGCCATTCACGAAAACCTTGCCGTCGACGATAAGCTTTTCCGCCTCGCGGCGCGACGCGATTCCAGAGTCTGCGATAAATTTGGCGATTCTTGTTTTCATTAATTAGCGATTAGCAATTATCAATTAGCGATTAAAAATGCAACAATATGAAATGTCCAATATACTGGACAATGTTATTACCAGTTCCCCAATTGCTAATCGCTAATTGCTAATCGCTAATTCCTTTACTGTTTTCGTCTTCGGGTCGTATACCTTTGGGGTGCCGCGATATCCCATCGTAGAATGATGGCTGGGGATTAGAAATTCCGGCAGAGGCGTGCTTTCGCCCATACTCCTGAACGCCTGCAGCCGCGGGTCGGAATACGCCGGAGTATAATCCGCTTCGATCGGCCTGTGGTACCAGCCTTGGAATATTACCAGCTCCTTTTTCGCGTCCAGCTTCAGAATATCCATAGTGCTGTAAAGCGGCTTTCTTTCCGTCGTCGTAGTGTCTTTTCCGTCCGCGCCCTTGGTCTTTTTCTCCTCCACTTTTTCGCCCATCATATCCGAAAATCTTTTGGCGGTATCGGGGTCATTCTGGCGGAAAACGATTTTCGCCGCAGTCGTGGAAATTATGGTTGCCGCCGCGTCCGCGCCGTACTTTTCCTGAATCTGGTGAATATCCTGGCCGATGATAAGATAAGACACTTTCTGTCCTCGGCCGATATCGGGCCCTTGGATAATCGCCTGCATCTTTTGCATTTTGGGCATTTCGTCCAAGACGAACAAGGCGGGGAACGGCCCGACTTTTTGACCCTTATGCTCGTCGCCGGGCGCGTTCGCAATCAGAAACTTAGACATAAGCTCGATAAATATTGCCGTTATCGGGTTCAAGGCGTCGGCATCGACCTGATTGATGGACAGGTATACCGTAACCGGCTTTATTTTTCCATCGCGCGGGTCGATCATACCGCGCAGATCCGCGAAATGAAAATCACTGTGGCTGGTGCGATTTCGCACGGCGGCGTTTCGGAAAATCCCCAGCCCCGCCAGAACCGTGGACAGGATGGAGCCGCGCTCCTTGTCCGGGGTATTCGCAATCTGCGTAAGCTCCAAAACCGCGCGATGGCTGTATCCGTACTGCAGCGCTTCGTTCACCGCGTTCAGGAACAAGTCCTTCATGGGATCGGCCATCATCACCATCTGGTCGCCTTGCTTGCGGCGGTTTTCTATTTCCTCGGCGATCAGCACCTGATTTTTGTTCAGCCAGTCCAGAATCATGGACAAAGACGCCTCTTTCCCGATCCAATCGTCCGGAATCTTCGCCCAAGTCCCGATATGGACATAGTTCATGGCATTCAACTGCCCGTTGGCCAAGGCATGCAGCGCGGCATCCGCATTCGGGTCATTCATAAGGGTATAATACTCGCCCAGCAATGCGGCGTCTTCGGAATCGAATTGTCCAGATTGCAGGCGCGCGTAAAAATACTCGTCCGCCTTGACCTTGTCTATCTTGGAAACCATAAAGTTGATAAGACCCGAAAGCGCCGCGCGGCCGGAAATCGTCCAATGGGGGTCGGCGGTAGAGCTTGTCTTGTCCGCAATAAGCGTGGAGCATATGGAGTCTATGTAAAGGTCGCGCTCTTCGGCCAGAAACGGCACATGCGAAGGCGATAAAGGGTTCCAGGACGGATAATAAATGCCCGCCGCCGGATCGTCCTGGCCCGCCCAGTTCATGATAAACACCGGGCCTACTTTCTCCGCGCGATACGCGGACGACTGCTGCTTTAATTCCGGCTTCGGGTCGTTGATAATCATCGAAACGCCGGTGCAATCAAAGATAGTGGGCAAAACGACGCCTTGGGTTTTACCGGTCCCTGGAGGAGCCAAACATAGGGCGGAAAAAGTCTCCTTCATCATCAGCGGCTTTTTCTTCCAATAGCCCAGAACCATCATAAAACCGTCAAGCAGGCCCATTTTTTTGACATCTTCGTCATTGGCCTTGCGCGAGGACTCTTCTTTCAGGGTGTCTTTGCCATGTGGGTTGAACTCTTTAAGCAGGGTATCGTCCGCCAGGATGAAAAACACGGCCAGCGGAAGCAGCGGGGCAAGCGTCGCAATATCGGTCTGGGTGACGGCTCTCATAAGCCAATCCGGGACTTCGGCCAGCACGGACAAGCCGCCGCTGCGCAGCAGGTTTCCGAAATATACGCTGATCCACTTGGCGGCGGCCGGCGACCAGCCATAGCGCCATATATGCTCGATCGGAAACGCCAGAATAAACGCCAGCGCGCAGGACAGCCAGATAATAAGCTTGTACCGCATATTCCAGAACAAGCGCGCCAAGGGCGTCCTTTCGTGGTCCTTGTACACGGACGAGTCGAATATCTTCAGCCCCTTGCCTTTGCCCGAAAACGATAAAAAGTTGAACTTTTCTGCCATTAGGTTTATTATACCAAAAAAATAGGTAATTGATAATGCAAAACTTGCCAAGGATTTTTATTAACGAGCCTTTGGAATCCGGAAAGCAAATCCCGATTTCCAAAGACCAGCTGCACTACCTGCAGAAAGTAATGCGGACGGAAAAATGTCTGGTTTTCAATGCCGGAAAAGAATTCAATGCGCAGGTCGCCGGCTCGCAGCTTTCGGTTCTGGATTTGACCGAGCATCCTGACCCGTCCAATAATTTGATCTTTGCATTTGCACCGATAAAGCAGTCAAGAATGGAAGAAATGCTGAATGCGGCAACTCAAATGGGCGTGGCGAGGTTACAGCCGGTTATCACAGAGCGCACCACCGAGAGATTTCCAAAATGGGAAAGAATTAGAAAAATCATAATCGAAGCATCGGAACAATCGGGTCGCAATTCCGTCCCCGAACTCCTGCCGCCGATTAAATTTTCGGAATTCGTAGGGGCGAATGAAAATTCGCCCGGCAATTTAATTTTCGCAGACGAGCGGTTCGCGCATGAGGTGTTCCCCTCCTGTGGAGGGGTGGATGCGAGCGAAGTGAGCAGACGGGGTGGTTCTTGTAATATGCGAGAATTAAACGAACCACCCCGCCCTGCGGGCACCCCTCCACAGGAGGGGAACCGCGACCCCACCACCGTGCTCATTGGCCCCGAAGGAGGATTCTCCCCGGCGGAATTCTCGGCATTGGACGCATCCGATGCAATAGGAATCAGCCTTGGAAAAACAATCCTGCGCGCTGAAACCGCTGCAATCGCCGCATTGGCGAAAATTATTGATTAATGATTACAAAATAAACGCGGCTATGCCGCGTTTATTTTGTCGTTCTTTTTATCCACCACATCTGGCCGATTCCGAACAGGTTGGAAACCGTCCAATACAGCACCAGTCCCGCCGGCATCCATGCAAACATCGCGGTAAATATTACAGGCATCCACTTCATCATTTTCTGAGTCTGCGCCATCGGGTCGTTGCCCGTAACCTTGTTTGCAGCGGATTGCAGATGCATCTGCCACCACATTGACGCTCCCATTACTATCGGCAGGATAAAGTAAGGATCCATCACCGCCAAATCCGAAATCCACAAGAACTGCGAATGACGCAGCGGCGCCGCAATCAGCAGCGCTTTATAAAGCGCGAAGAAAATCGGAATCTGCAAAAGCATGGGCAAACATCCAGACATCGGACTGGTCTTGCTGTCTTTATACAGCTTCATCATCTCCTGTTGCATGCGTACCTTGTCGTCTGCATACAGCTTTTGAATGCGCTGCATTTCCGGCTGCATTTTCTGCATCGCGGCCATGCCGACAAAAGACTTGCGCGTCAGCGGCCACATCAGGATTCTGATAATTATCGTCAGAAGAATAATCGCAACGCCATAGTTCGCCACCAGCGAATACAACGCATTCAGCGCCCAAAGGAACGGACGCGACAGGAACCAGAACCAGCCGTAATCAAGCGTCTGATCAATGCCGCGGATAGAGGTGGCCGCGGCTTTCAGCACTTCGGGCGTTTTGGGCCCTGCAAAAATTCTTGTTGTGAAAGTAGTTATCCCGCCGGCCGGCACAGAAACAGCCGACGCGCTTGCTTCGGCCTGCAAGCGCCCGTCTCCCAGCGGTTTTATTTTTATCGTTTGGTCCACAGAACCCAGGCTGGCTATGACCTGCCAGTATTGGTCTTCGAATCCGACAAACCCTGCGGGCGTTGTCCAAGCATAAGATTTCTTACCGACGGATTTCCAGGATTCGCGTTCAATACTGCTGTTTGCAAAAGCAACCCCGCCGGTTGAAACTCCGGCCGTGTCGGCGCCTGCATCGCGCACGATCCGCGCATAAGGAACAAACGACACATCGCGCTTGGAATTGTTTCTGATAGTGTCGGTGATTGTAATTATGTAATTTTCTTTATCAGAAATTTCTATGGCGCGCGAAAATTCTATCCCATCGGAGTTTTTCCAAACAATATTCTCGAATCCGGTTCCTACGTTTTTTTGATTCCAGTGCGTAGCGACGTTCGGCGCGGTAGTTCCATTCGCAATCAACCCGACTTCTATGAATTCATTTTTCCCGGACAAAATGCCAACGGCTTCTTCGCTATTTTTTGCGGCTTTGTAATTATGCAGGCGAATATCGCTGATGCGAAGCCCTTGGGCGTTAAAGCCCATTTTCCAACCCATGGTCTCGTGACCGAGCGGAACGACAACAGCATTTGAAACATCTTCGACCTGCGCCGCCGCGACATCCGTATTTTGCTCTGCGGGCGCAGGGCTCTGCTTCGGAGACAGCCAAGCGCTGAAAATCCACCAAGCCAGCAGGAATATGACTATCCACCATAAAACTCCGGTGAATTTCGATTTCTTCGAATTCGCGTCTTTCGCCGCCAGCCAAGAGGAAAACCCTGAATTATTCTCTAAATATTTTACCATTAAAAAACCTTCGGTTTTTAAGTAGGAAGTAGGAGGTAGGAAGTAGGAAATAAAAAGCAACAATAAACGATGTCCATTATAATGGACAACGATTACCTTACTCTATCACTTCCTACTTCCTACCTCCTACTTCCTACTTCTTGTTATTAACCATCCCAACAGATACGCCGCAACGCCGATGCTGATGCAAATGTCCGCCACATTGAACGCCGGCCAGTGAAATCCCCTCACGTGAAAATCTAAAAAGTCGATCACCGCGCCAAAGCGGATGCGGTCTATCAGATTCCCCAAGGCCCCGCCGATTATCAGCGACAATGCTATGCGCTCGTACTTTTCTTTTGCGCGAGCGAACAGGTGATAAGCCAGAAAGCCTATTATCGCGCCCGTCAGCGCGATTATAACAAACGGCGCCGAGCTCCCCAGCGCACGGAATAATGAAAAGCTGGTTCCCGGATTCCAGACGAACACGAACTTGAACCAGGATGTCATAGGCAGACTCAGCAAGTCTGCGCCATGCACGACCATGCCTCCATTGCAAAATGGCGAGTGCAAGTCGCATGCGGCGCCGAACCAATGAAATCCGACCGGAGACATTGTCATAATCCAGCCCTTGGTCAATTGGTCGAGAACGACCACCAAAAGAATAAAGAATAAAGAATAAAGAATAGATTTCTTCATATATCAACCTTTTGATTGGGGCATTATAACGGAAAACTTCTGCAATACAAATGAAATATGGCAGAAGAAGCGGGGTCGCAGTTCCCCTCCTGTGGAGGGGTGGCCGCAGGCCGGGGTGGTTCTTGTAATCTGCGAAAATTAAACGAACCACCCCGTCGGCTACGCCGACACCCCTCCACAGGAGGGGAACACCACGGCGCAAATTTTAATGATTATGCTTTTCAATTGCGTCGGCCAAGGCTTTATAATTACTATCCCGCAAGGCGGTCAAAAGGCCGTCTATCTTATTCTTCTGAATCCCCAGCGCGATCAAGACTTCCTGGCCCAGCACAAAGCTGGATTCTATCGTTTCCGGCAATGCGACCAATGCGCCCTCGGCCCGCAATTCTTCCGATTCCTGCATATTGCGCACGCGCGCAAAGATTTTTACCCGCGGCGATGCTAACCTGGCCGCGCGTATAGTCCGCTTCGCTATCGCGGCATTATTCAGCGCCACCACTACCGCGCGCGTGCGCCGTGGCGCAAGGCCCAGTCTTTTCAGAACAGCCTCGCTGGTCGTATCGCCGTAAAATACGTTAAAGCCCGCCTCGCGCGCAAAAGCCACCGCATCGACATTCGCGTCGATTGCAAGGTACGGAATTTTTTGCGCCTCCAGCATCTGCGCGATAGTATGCCCCACGCGTCCGAACCCGCAGATAATTACTTCCGCCTTGATTTCCAGCAGCTTTTCGTTATTTATCTTTTCGGCCTGAGCGGGATTGAATAATTTCCCGCGCGAATTCAGCAAGTCATAAACCGCCAGCAATATCGGCGTCACCATCATCGACACGACTATGATTGCGGTCAAGACTTCGCCATGTCCGAACGGTATGGCTTGGATATCATTGGTTTTCATAGTCTGCAGAATCAGCAGCCCGAATTCGCCGCCTTGGGCCAGAATCAATGCGATAAGGAACGATTCGCGGCTGGAAACATTTCTTACGCGCGCAACTATGTAGATCGCAAAGAACTTGATTACGACCAATGCGATAACGCCCAGCGCGATAACCCACCAGTTCTGGGCCAGCAGCGGCAAGTCCAGCCCCATGCCCAAAGCGATGAAAAAGAATGACAAGAACAATATCTGATAAGGTTGCATGTCCGCCTGAACCTGATGGCGGTATACGGTCTCGGACAGCAGCATTCCGGCAAGGAACGCGCCCATCGCAGGGGGCAGCCCAAAATACCCGAACACCACCGCCCACAAAACTATGTTCAGCAATATGGCCAAAAGGAAGGCTTCTTTGGATTTGAGTTTTACAACGGCCCTCATCAAAGGATTCAACAGGAACCGGCCGACGATGACGACGCCCAGAACAAGACCGGTCGACATAACCAGAATATCGATGACTTCGGCGCCAAGGTTAAACGAACGGCCGGCCAAAATAGGCAGCATCGCCAGCAAAGGAATAGACAGCAAGTCTTGAAACAGCAATATGGAAAAGGTCTGGCGGCCCATGTTCGACTGCAGCTCGTTTCGATCGGCCAGAACTTGCAAGTCGCCGGAAGTGCTGGACATAGCCAGCATCAAGGACACCATAACCGTCCCCATTATCGTCCAACTGGTCAGCCCGAAAAGAATAGGGAATATCATCACGGCAACCATCAGAACCTGCGCGGCGCCGAACCCGAAAATGCTATGGCGCAGTCCCCAAAGGCGCCGCATGTTTATTTCCAACCCTATGACGAACCACAAGAATATGATTCCGATCTGCCCCAGGAAAGTCCATATTTCCGAAATCTCCCACAGCTTCAACGCATAAGGCCCGGCAATAACGCCCGCGGCCAGAAACGCCAGCAAGGTCCCGACGCGGAAAAGGCGCAGCAAGAACACCAGCGCGAACGCAACGCCCAGGAATATGAAAATAGAAGTGCTCATTTTTTCTCTCCGTCCCCGCAAAACTTATAGCACATTAGCGCGCGCTAGTTCAACAAACTTTTCCATAGGCAATTCTTCCGCGCGCTCTTGCCCGGTTAATCCGAATTGCGACCAATCGACGCCGGGCATAATGCTGCGTATCATTTTCCTCCGCTGGCCGAAAAGCTTCGCGGTCAGCTTTTCAACGGATGACAGCTGAATTGTTTTTTTATCTTTCGGGATTATCTGCACAACCGCGCTTTGGACTTTCGGCGCGGGGAAAAAAGCGGTATTCGGAATATTGAATAAAATCTTCGCGTCCGCAACCAAAGCGGTAAGAACGCTCAGCCGGCCGTATTGCTTATCGCCGACGCGCGCGACGATTCTATCCGCCACTTCGCGCTGGAACATTAAGGTCATAGAGTGGAGAGTGGAGAGTGAAGAGTGTAGTTGGTGCAGCCACTGAATTAAAAGTTCAGTTCCGATATTATACGGAAGGTTGGAACAAATTGCTAAATCATCTGCACTCTTCACTCTCCACTCTTCACTCTTGAAATATTTCAATGCGTCGCCATAAATAACTTCCAGGCGGCCGTCTGCGGCGTTCGAAATTTTTTTCAAAATCAGCCCGGTCGCACGGTCTTTTTCAATCGCGATAACTCGCGCGGCGCCGCACTCCAGCAAAGCGCGCGTCAGGCCGCCCGGCCCTGGGCCGACTTCGACAACCGTAGCGCCCTGTATGCCCGGCACGCTGCGCGCTATTTTCCGCGTGAGGTTCAGATCGAACAGGAAATTCTGGCCCAGCTGCTTTTTGGGTTCCAGGCCCGCATCGCGCATCATTTCTGCAACTGGGGGAAGATTTAATAATTTTTCATTCATATCTGCTTTCTGCCGCCGAACGCAATGCTCAGCGTTCCGTCGTCGATGTAATCCAGGTCGCCGCCCAAAGGCACGCCGGATGCCAGTTCTGTAAATTGTAGGGGCGAAATATTTTTCGCCCCAGGGGCGAATGATAATTCGCCCCTACAAACCTGTGCGACATAATGCTGGGTTGTTTTTCCTTCCACCGTATTGGGCAGGGCAAAAATGATTTCGACTATTTTTTCATCATCGATACGCGCGGGCAGACTTGCGATATTCAAATCTTCGGGAGTGGTTCCCGCGGCGCCGGACAGCAAGCCGCCGATGATATGATAGCGCCCCTTGAACACGCCGGATTTTTCCAAAGTCCAAACATCGCCCAAATCGCGGACCAGACATAACTGGCCGTTAGCGCGCGCGGGATCGCGGCAGAATTCGCAATTATCACAATCGGTCAAACACCCGCATACGGGACAAGGACGTACAGATTCGGCAGTATCATTCAGCGCTGCGGCCAGGGCAGCGGCCCTGCCTGTTTTGTCCTGCAACAGGGCCAAGACTATGCGCTGCGCCGCCCGCCCTCCGACCCTGGGCAGCTTTGCGAATTGTTTAATAAGCTTTTCGATTTTCTGATTCATCGACAAAATATTAGCCTAAACTAACAACATAAATAAAGCACAAAAAACTTTGACAAATCAGTTTTAATCTATGTTATAATATCCATAACCAAGGAAAGGATATAAAATGGCGGACACTCAAAAATACCCGAAGTCATTCGAAGAAGTCTTGAAGATGGCGATGGACAAGAAACCGGAAAAAGGAAGATTTGGCGATTGGGGGGGCTGGCGCATCATGGCAAACGCCGGCAAGGCGGAATTTATCGGAACCCCTTGGAGCGAGGGCTTTCCGAAAACACTGGATGATGCCAAACATCTGAGAGTTTGGCACGACAATGAAGAATTTTTCGAAATGTTTATCAATGCTGACGCGGATAACTCCGCCGAAGCGAGGGATTTTCTGCAGCGCGCGAATCTTATCGGCGCCGTGCTGGATAATAACTTCAAAAGTCCGGAAAATATGATTGTCTTTCTGAAAAACGTGAAATCCCTGACCGACGAGCAGCTGAAATACAATGTGCTGAAACAAGTATCCGACCACAACGATAAAAAAATAAATTATGATAAAAATTTGATGCTTGCACAAAGCCCGTTTGTAACGACGAACGACCTGCAGCATGTTTTATGGGTGATTTACGAATATAACGACAGAAAAGACGACCTGGCGCAGTGGTCGGCGGAACAAAGGGAAATCGCGGCCAAAGTCGCGAATGATTTGCTTGCGCTTGCCGACAAGGAACTGCGCGCGGAACTTGCCAAAGACATTCCGGATACGCAGGTTTTCAAAGACCTTGAAAGAAATTCGGATGCGGCTATCAAGTATTTGCCGGCAGCGCAGGATTACAAAGAAAAACAAAATCTGGAGAAAGAAATCGCGAAAAAGTTCGATGTGAACCAATTGCTGGGCGACACCGAATATATCGCCAAGTACGACCAAAGCGTCTTGTTGAAAAACGAAGAGCTGAAAGCGGAAATAGAAAAACTGAATCGCGAAAAAGAGGAAAACGCCGCACAGCAACAGCGCGATTCCAAATATAGAACGGAACTGGAGCAAATGAACGCGCGATTGCAGGGAGAGATTACCGGGCTAGAAAACCAGCTGTCGGAAGCAAAGAACACTTCCCAAAACACGCAATCGAAATTAGCTAAGCTTCAAGAAGCCGTGGAAAATACTTCTGCAAAAACATCTTTGAAAACCGGCAGAATCGCAAATTTGCAAAAGATTGTAAAAGAGCAAACCGAACAAAAAAAATAATAAAAGCGGGGTGGTGTTCCCCTCCTGTGGAGGGGTCGGCGAAGCCGGGGGTGGTTCGGGTAATGTTCGTATGTTGTGTATAATTTCGTGCATTACATAAACCACCACGGCCCTTTGGGCCACCCCTCCACAGGAGGGGAACACCACCACACGAATTTCAGAATATTTTAATCAATGAAACACAAAGCAATCTATCTGCTGCGTTTTGGCCGCCTGGCATGCGCTCTGCGCCGCGCTTTCCGACAGGCCGTTCGCACGCACGCGGAACATTCCGCTGGGGGAAGGCTCAACCACCGCTGACAGTCCTGTAATATTACGAACGCGCGTCACTTGCGATTCTGCGGCCGCCCGTGATCCGAAAGCACCAAATTGAACGCCAGTCCCGCCCGCGTTTTGCACGGGAACAATTGCCGCGGGCTTGCTTAACGGCTTCGTTACGGCCACGGGCGGCGGCGCATAATTATTCTGCACCGCAACCGGCGCCGCGCCAGTTCCTAGTATTGTAAATCCTTTATCCAGCATCCTTGTCGAAACCGCGGCGCGAATATCCTTGGTTTGCGCGCCCAGAACAACGCTCATCACGCGCCGACCGTCGCGTTTGGCTGTTGCCACCAGCGAATATTTGGACTTGTTCGTATATCCTGTCTTCATACCGTCGCATCCCGGATACGACGCCAGCAGCCGGTTCCCGTTGGTATAAGTCTGCCCGTTATAAGTCCAGCTTTGAATCCCGAAATATTTCCAATATTGCGGGAAATGCTTGTAAACCGCCATAGACAGCAATGCGATATCGCGCGCGCTTGACAGGTGGTCGTCGTCCGGCAATCCGGACGAGTTCTCGAAATTAGTCTTGGAAAGCCCGATTTCCGTCGCGACCTGTGTCATCAATGACGCGAAGTTTCCCTCCTTTCCACCCTTCAGGTTTTCCGCCAAAACCCGCGCGACATCATTCGCGCTGTGCACCGCGACGGCTTTTATCGCGTCTTCAACCCTTATCTTCGACCCCGCGGCCAGGCCCAGTTTTACAGGCAAAGCATTCGCCGCGCTTTGCGAAACGATTAAGTGGTCGTCCAGATTAAGACGCTTGTGCTCCAACGCGTCGAATGTCAGATACAGCGTCATGATTTTCGTAAGAGATGCCGGATAATTCAGGTCGTTCGCGTTCTCGGAATAAAGCACTTTGCCCGTATCCAAGTCCGCGACAAGCACGGCGTTATAGTCGGCTGCAAACGCCGATACCGAAAGAATAAAGAATAAAGAATAAAGAATAAAGAATCTCTTCATAGCATGAAAGAGTACAAAATTTTCATATAAAAGGTCAATTAATAAAAGTACCGCGCAACCTAGATTACGCGGCCCTAATTTATTCTTTATTCTCTATTCTTTATTCTTTAATCCAAATCTCTCAACGAAATTTTATCCCCTTCGACTATTACCAGCTTTCCGCGCGTGACGCCAAAGCGACGCGCCGCCTCGGACGCGTCCTTTTGTCCGAACATCTGCTCGTTAAAAATCGGATAGACCCCGCGCGAAAGGCACAACTGATTCGCATCTATCGCATCGTTGCAGACCGCGATTATCGGCATATCGGGTTTCCGACAGGAAACAGCCGTCGCAATTTCAGTCCCCGCGTCAAACACCACGATCGCCGCGGCTTTGTTCAAATGAGCCATCGACGCGACGCTGCGCGACCAGTCGTTTTCGGGCAAGTTCTCGATTCGCGTCCAATCCTGTCCGTTCTCATAAACGTCCCCGTCGGCGTTGGTCACGATTTTCGACATAGTATCGATCACGTTTATGGGATTGTCGCCAATGGTCGTTTCTTCGCTGGTCATAACGCAGTCCGCGCGCAAATAAGACGCCAGCGCGACGTCGGAAATTTCCGCGCGCAAGGGGAACTCGCTGTGAACCATGCTGCCCAGCATCTGCGTTGCGACGATGATCGGCTTGTTCATCTTGCGGCACATGCGGATGCTTTCGCGCTGCAGCGCGGGAAGCTTTTCAAAAGGTATTTCCACGGCCAAATCCCCGCGCGCGAACATAATAGCGTCGGAAATCTGAATGATTTCTTCCAGCCGTTCCAACGCCTGGGGCCGTTCTATTTTCGAAATGATTTTAATAGGCTGACTGGAACGAGCCGTGATAAAATCGCGGGCCTCGGCCACGTCTTCGGGCCGCTGCACGAAAGAAATCGCAACCCAATCGGGGTTCTTGGTCAGCGCGTATTCCAAATCCGTACGGTCTTTTGGCGTCAGCACCGAAGTTTCTATATCGGTATCGGGAATATTGAACCCGCGGCGCGACCAGATTTCGTCGCCGCGCTTTACTTTTGTCGTCACGGAGCAGAGCCTGGATTCAACCGTGCAATTGTTATTCAGAACTTCCAGCTCTATCTTTCCATCATTCAATAAAACGCGGTCGCCGACTTTCAAGGACTTCAAGACATCGTTATCCGGCAGGCAGACGCGGGTTTCATCGCCGCGAGCAGGATTATTGTCCAGAACGAATTCCTGACCGACTTTCAAAGGATAGTGGTTTTCGGTTTTAAAGTCGCCTATGCGGTGCTTTGGCCCCTGCAAGTCCGCGATGATCGCAATCGGACGGCCCAGTTCTTCGGATATCTGTCGTATCAAGTCAATCTTTTGCCCCTGGACATCGCCGGTGTCATGCGAAAAATTCAGGCGGCAGGCATTCACGCCCGCATCAACCATCGACTTCAAAGTCTTGTAATCCTGGCTGTTCGGTCCGATGGACGCGATTATTTTAGTGAGTTTGGTCATAAGAAATTACTCCGTAAATTCTAATTGATTTTTCATTTTTCAATGATACCATACCTGCGCAAATAAACAAGAGGGATTTTTATGGCAAAAGAAAACCACGGCTCCATAGACAATAAACAATTGCTGACCATCATAGAGCGCGTTGAAAAACTGCAGGAAGAAACCAAGGCAATCGCGGCCGATATCAAAGAGATATACGCCGAGGCTAAATCGGCCGGATACGACCCGAAATACATCCGCCAGATGATACGCCTGCGCAAACTGGATCCGGATGAAATCGACGAAGCGGACGAGCTGACCAAGATGTACCGCAACGCTCTCGGTTTATAAATCGCTTTCGCGATTTATAAACCGAGAGCAGAGTAGCGCGCGCTTCGCGCGCAGAGTAGAAGAGTAGGAGATTATTAGATACTCTCTAACTCTTTTACTCTGCGCGCGAAGCGAGCGTTACTCTCTTACTCTTATGAAAAGATTCTCTCGCACTATTGAAAACTTTACCTGCGCGCATTGCGGCGCGAGCGTGAAAGGTGACGGCTATACCAACCATTGCCCACGCTGCCTTTGGTCGCGGGATGTGGATATAACTCCTGGCGACCGCGCATCCAGATGCGGCGGAATGATGCGTCCCATCGGAGTCGAAACCACAAGCGACGGATTCATAATAATTCACAAATGCGAGAAATGCGGCAAGATTGCCCGCTGCCGCGCCAGCGAAAATGACGACACGGGCGCAATAATCAAGATTTCAGTGCAGCCGCTATGAATGCGGTAAAAAGCGGATGTCCAGTATAGGGACTGCTTTGAAACTCCGGATGGAACTGGCCCGCGATATAGAACGGATGATCCGGAATTTCGATTATTTCGGGCAGGCGGCCGTCCGGAGACTTTCCACTGATTACCATCCCGTGCGCGCTAAGAATATTTTCGTACTTTATATTTAATTCGTAACGATGCCGGTGGCGTTCCGAAATTTTGGGCGCGCCGTAAATCTTTTCCGCCAGCGTTCCCGGTTTTATAAAGCAAGGATACGCGCCCAGGCGCAACGTTCCGCCCAAATCGATCTTGTCGTGACCCGGCATTATGTCTATTACCGGCTCGCACTTGTCCGAGAACTCCGTACTGTGCGCATTTTTTATTCCGGCGACATTGCGCATGAATTCTATAACCGCGACCTGCATCCCCAGACAAATTCCAAGATAAGGGATTTTGTTTTCGCGCGCGTATTCTGCGGCGGCTATCTTCCCGTCTATCCCGCGCGCGCCGAATCCGCCGGGGACCAGAATTGCGGACACGCCCGCCAAGTCTTTCGGATCGAATTTCTCCGCATCGACTTTTTTGATTTTCACGCGGACGTTGTTTTGAATTCCGGCATGGAATAACGCTTCATTCAACGATTTGTACGCATCGGGAACGTCAAAATACTTTCCGACCATCGCGATTTCAACCTCTTGCAAATCGCCGGACAAGTACTTTTCGATACGATGAAAGCGCGACAGATCGCCGGCTTTGTTCTCCAGGCCGAAATGCTCCGCCGCGCGCGCGAACATATCCTGGGCCTCGTACGCCAGCGGAATCTTGTAAATATTATCAACGTTGACCCCCGAAATCACACTGCGCTCCGGCAGATTGCAGAACAGACCGATTTTTTCACGCTCGCTTTGCTCCAGCATGCGCGGGCTCCGCACGATCAGCATATCCGCCTGGATTCCGCTTTCCAGCAGCAGGCGCGTCGATTGCTGCGTTGGCTTCGTTTTCAATTCTCCGCTCTGTTCCAGATAAGGCGCCAAGGTCAAATGTACGAACATCACATTGCGCCGCCCGATATCGTTCGCGAACTGGCGGATTGATTCAAGAAGCACATTGGCTTCCATATCGCCTACGGTTCCGCCAAGCTCGCAAATTATGAAATCGGCATTGTCCGCAGGGGCGGCGATGTATTCCTTTATCTTATCCGTAATATGCGGAATTGTCTGAACCGTCGCGCCCAAGTAATCGCCGCGCCTTTCCGCATTCAGGACTTCCCAATAAACTCGGCCCCCAGATACGGAATCGTTCCGCGACAACTTTATATCCAGAAATCTTTCATAATACCCCAGGTCCAAATCAGTCTCGAACCCGTCGTCGGTAACGTAAACTTCCCCATGCTGCAGAGGCGACATAGTGCCGGGATCGACATTCAGATAACCGTCGAACTTGCGCGAATGAACGGCATATCCGCGCGATTGCAGCAGCGCGCCCAAGCTTACGGCCGCGACGCCCTTGCCCAATGACGATACTACGCCGCCGGTTATGAAAATATATTTGGGGGATTTTTGTTCCATAAGAAAACTCCTTATGGACTTCTATAATAGCATTTATTAGGATTTGATTCAAGATGAATTCGGCATTTGCTCTTTTCTCGTTCTGCGCGGGTATCGCGATTTATTTCACATTGCCGTTGGAGCCGTCGGTCGCCTATCCTTTGCTAATAGCGGCTTTATGCGCGGCGAACTTTTTCGTCTGGCGGAAAAACCGCGCCGCGATCGTTTTCGCGCTTCTGTTCGGGTTCTTCTATTCAGCCCTCTATACCCGGCTGATAGACATTCCGCGGATAACATATCCAAAGCGCGATATAGAAATCTCCGGCATCGTGAAAGGCATAGATTACACGCCGGATAGAATCCGGATATTCATAAAGACATCGCTTATCGGCGCGGGAGCATACGGCCGGCCCGAAGACGCGACAACCACGCCTATGCTCGTGCGTTTATCCATGGCGGCAGATAGCCAGCTGCCGGGCATAGGCGATGAAATCACGGCAACCGCAACCTTGTTCCCGCCAAGGGCTGCGGACAGTATTGGGGGATTCGACAGCGCCGAATGGGCTTACTTCGCTGGAATTTCCGCGACCGGCGTAATAAAAGAAATGTCCGTAACGAATCCGAAGCCGAAATCGGATATCGCGACTTTGCGCGATTATATGCATCATCAGTTCCGCTCGCCGCTGTTCGATTCGCTTGTGCTGGGATACAAGCGCACTATGACCGCGGAAGAAAACAACGCTTGGAAAGCAGCCGGCGTCGCGCATGTATTCGCCATCAGCGGATTTCATATGACTCTGGTCGGAGGATGGCTGTTCGCGATATTCTATTTTCTGTTCCGCGCCATGCCGGCAGTGACGCGGAGGTCTTCCGCAAGGTATCCGGCAATGATCTGCGCTTGGTTCGGACTGCTGTTTTATCTGTTCCTGTCGGGCGCCAATGTCGCGACGCAAAGGGCGTTCCTGATGACCAGTTTCGTATTCGCGGCATTCATGTTCGGGCGCAGCGTCTTCTCGATGCGCAACGCATGCATAGTCTTTGTCGCATTGCTGCTTGCATGCCCGCATTATTTGCTGCAGGCGGGATTCCAGCTTTCATTCAGCGCGATCTTCGGACTGATATGGTATTTCAGCGGCGCAAAGTATGCAAAGCTTTCGCGCTGGCAGAAAGTAAAGCGCGGCATAAAGGCCATGGTTATGACGACGATGGTCGCGACGCTCTTCACCGGGCCGTTCATCGCGTATCATTTCAATATGGTTCAGATTTACAGCCTGATCGGCAATCTGCTTTGCCTGCCGATTTTCTCTTTTCTGATTATGCCGCTGGTATTGCTTGGACGCGTGGAATGGGCGGGGACGGTTTACGGCTTCGCGCTGGATATCGCGCGATGGATTGAAACTCTGCCGGCCGCGCTGTTGCAAATCCCAAGGGTTTCGGGACCAGCCTTGACCTTGATGGTCGTCGGACTGCTGTGCCTGATAATGGTTAAGAATAAAAGAATGCAAATTATTGCGACGGCATCCTGTTTTCTGTTATCCGCGATTTGGATTACGGCAAGCCCCAGGCCGGTATTCTACGCAAGCGCGGACCACGAGCTCATAGGACTGGTCAAAGACGGAAAATTGCATTTCAACAGAAATAAAGCCAGCGGAAATAACTTCGCGTTCGATTCGTGGAAGCTGTCAAACTTCGAGCAGGCAGGCACAATAAACCTGCGCATAAAGTGCGAAAAAGGACTATGCGAAATCAATACCGAAAAATGGAATCTGGCGTATACTCAAAAGTTCATTCCGCTGTTGAACAATATGGAAAAGTTATGCGCGGAAAATGACTTCATAGTTTCGTATTTGAAAATAGAAGCGCCGAACTGCAGGGCCGAAATCCTGCGCGGGGGATTCGTGATTTACAAAAGCGGCAAGGTGGAATACGTAACCGCTAACCGTTACTGGCATATTCGGCCGAAACAAAATACAGACCGGACGGCGGAGCAGTAGGCCCCGCGGCGCTGCGATTTTTCGCCGCAAAGATTTCATCTATGTCGTACGGTTTTCCCAGCCCGATTTCAACCAAGGTCCCGACCATATTGCGGACTTGGTGATGCAGGAATGACCGCGCGGAAAAATCAATCGTTATCAGTTCCCCGTTACTTGTTATTCGTATTTCATCAAGAGTTTTTACGGGCGATTTAGCCTGGCATTCCGAAGCGCGAAAACTCGTGAAGTCATGATTGCCATGCAGTTTCTCAGCCGCAGCGCGCATAGCGTCGATATCCAGCGATCGCGGAATCCACCAGACCTTATTTTTATCCAATACGGCCGGCGCGCGCCTATTCAAAATCACATAGCGATAATTTCGCCGCAGGCAAGAAAATCGAGCATGAAAATCATCGGGAACAATTTCGCAATTCAGAACGCAAACCGGCGCATCGTTCAGATAAAAATTAAGCGCGCGCATAACCGTTTCCGCATCATGATCTGAATCAGATAAATCAAAATGGCAAGCCATGCCAAGAGCATGCACGCCGGCGTCCGTGCGGCCAGCTGCAAAGACTTCCACGTATTGCTGGCAGAACTTGAACACAGCATCCTGCAGCAAAGACTGCACGGATGGCCCCTGAGCATTTTCCTGCCAGCCGATCAAATCCGTCCCGTCGTATTCAAGAGTGAGTTTATAGCGAGTCATTTTCCAAATTCTATCTTCCCGCGCTGGCCGTTTACAAAATCTTTCCACGCCATAGGCTTCTTTCCGGCGGGCTGCACGCGCAGGATTTCTAATTTTCCATCCACTATCTTTGTTTCCAAAATCTTTACATCAATCCCGTTGATAACCGTGCGGGCGCCAATGCTGCGAACTTGATTATGAATTTCGCGCGGGCTTTGCGACCAATCAATCAGTTCGTCATCTCCCGTCCATTTGCGCGTGAATGTCGGCGTTCCAACTTGCGGCCGTGGGGGATACTTCTCCGGCGAACGCAGATATTCCAAAATCATCGGCGTGGCGATTTCGCCAACGCGCGCCTCGACATCGGCCAAGGCATCGTTTTCGCCAATAGCAAATGCCTGCCGCATCAGCACATCGCCCGCGTCGACTTCCTTTGCTACTTGCATCAGGCAGACCGCGCTGTCCGCGTCGCCGTTGTAAATGGCAGTAGTCATAGGCGACGGCCCGCGATACTTTGGCAAATCACTGGGATGAATATTAAGCGTCGGCGCGGCATTCAACACGTCGTCTTTCAATATAACGCCATAAGATGCAACAAGGATATAATCGGCACCGTTTCCTTGAAATTCCTTAATGCTGGTATGCACTGGAATTCCATGCGATTCGGCCCATTCGTGAACCGCGGATTTCTTCAGCTCTTTTTTGCGGCCCGCCGGTTTTGGCGCGCGAGTAAATACGGCAACGATATCATGCTCCGCCGCCACGCGGTCAAATACCGGTATTACCCAAGAAGATGTGCCCATTAAAATCAGCTTCATTTTCTCTTCCTAACTTTCCTCATCATCATCTCGCGCTTTACGGGCGACAAATGGTCTATAAACAAGATTCCGTCCAGGTGGTCTATTTCATGCTGGAAAATCCGCCCGGAAAACCCGGTCAACTCTCGCGTCTGGCGCGCCCCAAGCTCGTCCGTCCATTCGGCGATTACTGATTCGGGACGCTCCACATCCGCATATATCGGCAAATCGTCCGGCCCCAGAATGGACAAGCAGCCTTCTTCCTTTATGCAAATCTTTTCGGACTTCGATATAATCCGCGGGTTTATCATTTTATGCAGTATGCCGGGGTCTTTGCGATTTTTCACTTCCCTCATCACGATAAAGCGCAAAAGGACTCCGACCTGGGGCGCGGCCAGGCCGACGCCGTTCTGCTCGTCCATCATTTCGGCCATTTGGGCTAATTGGTCGCGAACTTGGGGAGTAATATTCCCCACCGGCGCGCACTTTTCACGCAGCACAAGGTCCCCGCAAAGTTTCATTTGTAATTTGCTCATAGCTGGTTATAATCATAACAAAGGAAATTGAAATGGCAATCATTTTCGCACTTTTGGGCGTAATTATAATTCTACTGGTGATTTTGCTGGTCCGGCGCCAAACCGTGGACTTATCCAGTCTGCGCGAGGATAACGTCCGTATGCGGGAAAAACTGGCCGAGCGCTTGGGCGCCTTGGCACAGAACGCTGCGGACCTGAAGAACATCAGCGGCGATATCGCGAATTTCAAGAATATCCTTATGGGCTCGAAACAAGCGCGCGGAAGTTTTGGCGAACGCCAATTGGAAGATCTGGTCGCCGATATAATGCCTCCGGAAACTTATGCTTTCCAGACAACTATGGAAAACGGAGTTCGCCCGGATTGCATAATCCGCCTTCCCTATCCGCCAGGAGATATGATTATAGACAGCAAGTTCCCGCTGGAGGGATACGCGAAATACACCGAAACGCCAGACGACGGGACAAGGAAGATTTTTGAGCTTTCCGTGCGCACTCATATAGATTCGATCGCATCGAAATATATTATTCCGGGCAAGACGGCTGAAAGCGCAATGATGTTCATCGCGTCGGAATCGATTTTCGAAACCCTGCATCGCGAGTTTCCGGGTATCATAGATTACGCCGCGCGCAAGAAAGTCTTTATAGTGTCGCCAGCGACATTGTGGGCGACATTGAATACAATCCGCGCAGTGCTGTCTGACATAAAAATCAAGCGCGTTGCGGGACAGATAAAAAAAGAATTGGATATGCTGCTGACGGACTTGGGGCGCCTGAACGAGCGCGCAGGAAAACTTGACTCTCACTTCCGCGCAACAGCGACGGATTTGGAAGACTTGCAAACCTCAATCCGCAAAATCACCCCGCGCGCGGAAAAGCTGAGAGAATTAGAATTCGGCGACGAGTAATCTTATCCCGAAACGCGCTGACCGGTTTTCGGATTTATCCAGATTTGCTCTTTCGCCAATGACATCATCGGCATGTCGGATTTATTATCCGAATAAGCCCGGACTACATTCGGCATTATTTTTTTACGCCGCGCCCATCCGTCCAAAGCAACGACCTTGTTCTCGCCCCAGTTGAACGACTTAAACGACTTGTACTTCCAAGGCTGCGCGCGATCCATCTCCGAACAGATAACACCGTCAAAGCCCAAGTCCTCCACCAGCGGCTTTATCAAATAACTTGGCGACGCGGAAAGGCACAGCGCTATATTTCCGGCAGCTTTTTCTGCGGCCACCGTTTTTTTCGCCCACGCGAAACGTTTCTTTTTAAATCCTCGGATAAATTCCGGCGCAAGCCGCGCCACCATATCCGCCGATAAGCACCGGCGCATTACCCGGCGCCACAAAAATGAAAGCGACGTTATGCGCCCCGGCACGCGCGGCCGGTCGAACAGCTTCAATATTCCGCCAAGCAGAATAAGCGGCAGAAAAAACCAAGGACGCGGCGAATGCATAAAGCAATATAATACAAATCCGGTATTCGCATCACCAGCCGACAGCGTCCCGTCAAAATCAAAAACAACAATGTTTTGTTTTTTTATCATTCCACTACCCCGCCCACTTCGTGGGCACCCCTTCGCCAGCGAATGGGAATTTAGACCGAGCCATGCCGAAGCAAATTCCCCTTCGCTGGCGAAGGGGTGGCGGCGAAGCCGCCGGGGTAGTGGTTTTTATTTATTACGATTACGCACGCGTTCCATCAGAGTGAATATAGCCGGTGTGACCATGAAAGTCCAGAACAATGATGCCAGGATTCCGCCGCAAATAACCGCGGCCATGCTGCTTTTCATCCCGTCCACGGACCAAAGCTGCGGCACCATTCCGGCCGCAACCGCAATCGTGGCCATCAGAATCATACGTTTTTTGTCGTTAAACTCCGCCCACAGCGCGCTTGTCCGCGATTCCCCCTGGTTTATCCTGGCAATCGTCGGCTCCAACAGCAGAATATTGTTGTTCACGACCAAGCCCACCAGCATGACTATGGCCAGCATCGCGGCCACATTGATGGTGGCCCCCGACAGGAACATCAATATGAACACTCCGGAAAAGCTGGTGAGTATTCCCGTCGCAATCGTAAACGGATGCACCCAGGTATTCATCATCGCCGCCAGCAGCATAAAAGTCAAAATCGTCGCCAGCAGAAACGCCTGCCCGATTTCCCCGGTCGTCTCGGACTGGATTTCGCTCATCCCGCCGAACTGCGCGTAATAACCGGGCGCCCAGTCGATGGTTTTCAGCGCCGATTCTATCCTGCTCTGCACGGGACCTATGGTGCTTTTACCCAGATTGATATTTATTTCAGTAATGCGGTTTTTATCCAGGCGGCGGATATCCGGCGTTGCTTGCGCGAATTTTATCTCGCCCAATTCCGACATCGGCACCAGGCCCTTTTGCGACGCGACGAACACGCTGTCGAACATCTCGCGATTTTTGAACGGCTTCGCGAATTCCAAGACTATCGGGTATTCCTTGCCCGCTTCCTTGTATTTGTAAGAGTCATTTCCAAACAATGCGGTTCGCAAGGCGGTGCCGGCGTACGCATTTTTTATTCCCCAGAAACTCATCGCGTCGGCGTCCGGAACAAACGTGATTTCCATGCCGGGGGCTTGCTGCGCGCGAACCGCGCTTTGGATTTCCGGAATTCGGTTCAGCAGCTCTATGACCTGATCCGCGTATGCTTCGCGCTTTGTATCGTCTTCACCATTTATGTCCAAAATCATGTCGGACGAGTAATCGCCGCCCATAGCTTCGCCCGCGCGAATCTGAATTTCCGCGTCCGGAATCTGAGACAATGCGGGCAGCATAACTTGGGCCAAGCGCTTGTCCGAAAGTTTTCTTTTCCCATACGGCACCAGCTCTACCTTTACGGTTACATTCTGAACGCCGCGCTCCCCGATTTTTACCGAAGTGGATTTTACTTCCGTAAATTCGCGCAGCTTTTCCTCGATCTGCAGCGCGATCTTTTCGGCCTTCGCATAAGAGCTTCCCGCCGGCGCCCGCGCCGTGACCGTGATTTGACTTGCGTCTATATCAGGCCTGAACTCGTTCCCGACCCAACGCATCGGAATCAAGCTGAGCACCAAAACAGCCGCGGCAATACCGACCGCTTGCCATGGTTTTTTCAACTGCCAATCATAAATCGGTTTGAACCAAGAAAGAGAATTGTCATTTTTCTTTTCTTTATTCTTTATTCTTTTTTCTTTATTCTTTCTTAAAATCTTCGCGATCATCATCGGCGTCAGGGTAAAGCTGAACATCAAAGACAATATCGTCAAAAACACGACGGTCAATCCAAACTGAGCCATAAACTGACCCGCAATCCCGCCCATGAACGCGATTGGCAGAAACACGACTATATTCGTGCCCGTCGCCGCCAGGATCGGAACCACGACTTTTTTGGTGCCGTCGACCGCCGCTTGTTCCGGCGTTTTCCCGACATCTAATTCTTTCAGCGCCGCCTCTATCAGAACTATCGCGTTGGAGATCAAAGTCCCCAAAGCCGACGAGCACGCCAGCAAAGTCATCGCGTTAATCGTAAATCCCGCCGCGTCCATAAACAGGAATCCCGCAACCAAAGATGCCGGTATCACAATGCCGGCTATTACCGTGGACCGCCAGTTGCGCGTAAAAAATAAAAGCGTCAAAACAGTAAGGGCCAACCCCAAAACTATCCCAAGAATCGTGTTGTTTGTTTCCTTTGAAACAGCAACAGAAGAATCGGATATTATTTCCATCCGCGCATCCGGATAGCGCGTCTGCATGTCTTTTTCCAGTGCGGGCAATTGCTTATGCAATTGGTTGGCAATCTTTATGGCATTTCCGTCAGTGGCTTTTACCACGGATAAAATCACGACCGGCTTGCCGTCATAACGCGCGCCGGTCTCGATATCGCGCGCGGCATCTTTGACATCCGCGATGTCGCGCAAGGCAAAGTTCTGGCCTTCGGCCGTAGTGATATGCAGGCCCTTGATATCGTCGACAGATTGGAATTCTCCAATAAAGCGTATGTTGTTGGAGTCCTGCCCCGCCTCTATCTTTCCGCCCGGCACGTTCAGGTTATGGGCGGCCAGCGCCCCCACTATATCCATAACGGCAACGCCGCGCGCGGCCATCAGCTCTGGATTCATAAATATGCGAACAGCGCGGCTTTCCCCGCCGAACAGAGAAACGGAGGCAACGCCCTTCACAGCCGTAATTTTATTCGCAAGCGCGTCGTTGACATAGAATTCCAAGTCGCGCGGGTTGGTCCCGGTCAGAACTATATCCACAACCGATTGCTGCAGAGGGTTCAGCTTTTCCACAACCGGCTGTTTTAATCCTTCGGGGAATTCGTTCGAAATCGCGTCCAGCTTTGCCTTCACTTCGGCCGCCTTGTCATTGACATTCACGCCGATGTTGAATTCCGCCATGACGAAGCCGCCGTTTTCAAAGGCTTGGGATTGTATGCGCTTTATTCCCGCAACTTCGGACATGGCATCTTCCGCTTTTTGAACGACCTGGGTTTCTATTTCCGCAGGAGACGCGCCGGGATAGACAAGCGTCGCCGTAACCATGGGCAGGTCTATGGGGGGTATGCGCTCCACATTCATTTTCGGGAACGCGACAATCCCCAGCACCACCCACAAAAGTACGAACATAATCGTAGTAACCGGCCGCTGCACGAAAAATTTTATCATTTTAAAAACCTTTGGTTTTATTAGGTAGGAGGTAGGAAGTTGGAGGTAGGAGGTAAGAGAGTAAAAGTTTTTTCTTTTAATTTATAGAATAAATTCTTAATCACCAACTTCCTACCTCCTACTTCCTACTTTCTACTTTTGTCCCTTCTTCCACCCTGGAAAGAATAATCACATCGCCGTCATTCAATCCGCGCTGGATTATGGCGTTTTCTGAATCTGCGCCCAGCACTTTCACTTCGCGGCGCACCGCGATTCCGTTTTCCAGGGCCATCACGGCACTGTTATTCACCGCGTAAATCGGAACCATAATACCAGTATATCTCGCTTCGGCGAATTGCTCGCCATCTTCGGCCCCCTGCGTTTTTATCATATACATTCCGGTATCCAGGTCCAGTCTGGAAGCGACGGAAACTATGCGCCCCGCGCCGACGCGCTGACCCACGCCGAACTTTCCAATGCGGGCTCCGGACACGAACGAGCGGTTATTATGGATGAACAAGGGCTCGCGCAATACGCCCATTTCTTCCTGCGCGGTAATGGTTTGAACGGGCACGTGCGAGGCGCGCGCGGCGTTGAATACTTCGCGTTTGCTTTCCGAATAAATCGAATGGACGCGGAATCCGATCCAGCCCGCCATTATAACGCCTAATAAAATATATATTGTCTTTTTCATAACCACCCCGTTTTATTTATGATTTTTCGCCATTAAGTTTCTTAATTTGTTCCGCGGACATCAGCAAATTATATTTCGCGTTCAAGACCGCCATATCCATCTGAGACAATGCAGCCGATACGTCGGACAGCTCCACCGCGCTGGTTTGCCCGGCCGCAAACCTGTCGCGGGAATATCCGTACGCTTTCTCGGCCAAATTGCGCGCGTTTTCAAGACCCGCTAAGTTCCCCCGCAGGTGGTCGTACCTTTTCACCGCGGTATTATACTCCTCGGACTTGAGCTTTTTGGACTTGTCCAAGTCCTGGCGCGCCGCTTCGGCATCCATTGCGGCGACCGTGGCATTGGCGCGGTTCAGGCCTCCGTCGAAAATCGGCACGGTCAAGCTGAGGCCCCAATAAGCGTTTTGCGCCTTGCTTCCATTCCACAGCTGATAGTCGTCTTTCATAGCGACGTAGTTATAAGACGCCATCGCCGCCAAGGTGGGCAAATATCCGGCGCGCTTCGACGAAGCATTCCTCTCATGCATCCTCACCTGCTGGGACAGCAAGTCCCATTCCGGATTGTTTTCCATCTTGCCCGCTTCCAGCATGCCAAAGGAGGACGGGAAATCGTCGAGCAGGACCAACTGCTCGTCCGCGTCGATGCCAGCCATGATTTTCAGCATCCTTTGCGCAGTGTCGCGGTTAAACTGAGCATCGGACAGGTTTATTTCCTTGGCGGCGATGTCGGCTTCTATCTTCACAAGGTTGGCGCGGGACGCGCGGCCGGCGCTGGTCAGCTTTTTCCTCGCGGCATATGCGTCATTCAAAGATTTTTCGGAAATCGTAACCGCACCGTCCGCCATTTTTGCCGTCCAATACAATTGGGCCGCCGCATAGCGCACTTCGCGGCGGGTCAGCTCCTTGCCGGATTCGGACATCTTTATCGCGCTACGCAGGCCATCGACCGCATATCCTATTTTCCCAAAGGTATAAATCGGCTGAGTGATTGTCACGCCGGCTATCAGAAAATTATCGGGAATGGAAATATTTTGATTTCCGTTGTTAATCTGAGCAAGCAGCCCGCCGAATTCCGGCGGCAGATCCACGCCTTCGGAGCTGAAGGGTTTGCGAACGTTAATAAGGTTCATATATGTTGCGGTGCCCTCTACATGAAACCAGCGGTTGGCATTCGCGGCACTAAGCCCGGCTTGGGCCTTTCTTAAATTCGCGTCGGCTTTTTTCGCGTCGTGCGATTCGGCTTCTATCATCTTGACGGCGTCCTCGAAAGAAAGATCGCGCGCATACGCGCCGGGCAACACAAACGCACTCGCCAATACGGCGTAAAGTAATTTATTCACCTGCATTTCTCCTTGTTTTCACATTTTGCAACGCCATCGGCGTATCCTCACGATGCGCACATCAAAAATTTTCTAATAACGAAAATTTTTGTGTGCTTTTACGCTCGGATTCATTTTATTGTTCCATTTTGTTCAGAAGTTTATTTATGGTTTCCAAAGCATCGGTAAGCTTTTCCTCGTCCTGGCGACTGATTCCGGAAAAGAATTCTTCGACCCGCGTCCGCAGCAGGTCCATCGCGCGATCGGCCAATTTGGCACCCTTGGCGCTTACGGAATACCAAGTGTTGCGCCGGTCGGATTCGTCGATTTCGCGGCTGATCAGCCCGTCCTTTTCAAGATTTCTGAAAAGCGCGCATAAATTCGACGCTGGCGTCATTTCGCGCCGCGCGATATCTTTCAGCTTCGCGCGCCCCGACAGGCGCAGGCGAACAATCATCTGAAGTTGTGCGCGCGAATATCCAAAGAAGTCCGCGCCGGCTTTCAACCTGTCCGACATCCTGTCTATGGCCCGCATATTGCTTTCGATAAGTTCTACAAATCTTTTCTTCATGATTTATTGTCCTCTATAATTATTATAGATAATAATAATTATTACAGACAATAAAATAATTTGCAAGGAAAATTTTCATAAGCCGCGAATCGTAAGCCGTTAACGGATGGCTTGGCGATAATATTTGCTATTCTAGTATACTAGAATAGCAAACATAAAACCAAATGTCCATTATAATGAACATTGTCCATTGTTGCATTCGACTTACGATTAACGATTCATGGCTTACGATTGCTTCAGGATTTCTTCAGCGATGTTAGCAACGGCATTGTTTTCAATCTTCGCCTTTGCCGCCATCTTTTTCAGGCGCGCCCCATTGCTAAACAATTCCTCCAGCGTTGCGGATAGCCACCTTGAAGTAAATTTGCTCTGCGGGATTGCAATGCCGCCGCCTTGCGAAGCAAAAACTTCCGCATTCGCCGCCTGGTCGGGGTTTATCCCCAACGGGACCAGAATCGCCGGACGGCCAACGGTCTGCAATTCCGCGACCGTGCTTGCGCCGCTGCGCCCTATCACCAAGTCCGCCGCCGCCACTTCCGATGCCATATCATGAATGAACGACAGCACGTTCGCCTTCACGCTGTTGCCGGCATAGAACCTTTGCAAGCGCGCGACGTTTTCCGGCCGGGTCTGATGCACTATGAACAGCTTCTTTACGATGGATGACGGAAGAAGGATGATGGACGACGGAACCACGTCGTCCAAAATCTGCGCCCCTAACGAACCACCGGTGACAAGAAGACGGATGATGGATGATGGATGATGGATGATGGATGACATAAATTCTTTACGAACAGGTAATCCTGTATAAACAACTTTCAACTTTCCATCATCCGTCATCCGTCTTCCATCATCCATTCCCTCCACCTTTGGAAAACTTGTCATCAAAGTATTTACCCAGCGCAGGGCGAATTTATTCGCGCGACCAATTGCCGCGTTCTGCTCGTGCAATAATGTCGGGATTTTCCAAACGCGCGCCGCCAAAATTGCAGGAACGGACGCATAGCCGCCGAATGCCACAACTCTGTCCGGTCGGAAAACCATAAAGCGCAGCGTCAGAGCAACCGCCGAAAAGCCGATCTTCATCAATGCGAAGACTTGCTGCAACTTTCCCTTGGCGCCGACGCCGGACGCCCAAACCCAAGCGATTCCCGCGCGCGGAGGCTTATTCTTTTTCACCATATCCATAACGCGCGAATCGGTCGAGATTATCACGCGATTATGGCGCCGCACCAATTCTTCGGCAACGACCAGCGCTGGAAAAACATGCCCGCCGGTTCCCCCGGTCGCAATCCATATCTTCATAAAAAAACCTCCGGTTTCTATAAAGTAGGAGGTAGGAAGTAGGAAGTTGGTGATTAAGAATTTATATCTCGAAATAAAAGCTCTTACTCTCTTATTTCCTACCTCCTACCTCCTACCTCCTACTTCCTACTTCCTACTTTCTACTTCCACTTGTCCTCTCGCACCAATGCCAATATCATACCAAACATCAGGCAGAATGCAACAAAAGACGAGCCGCCGTAAGATATGAACGGCAAAGTCATTCCCTTTGGCGGAAACAGCCCCAGCGCCGACATCACGTTTATGCAAACTTGAGTGCCGAACAAGGCGAACAATCCGCCGCATGCATAAAAAACAAACTTGTCCTTGGCTCGCGTCGCGTCTGTAGCCAGGCGTTTCATCACGTATAAAAATCCCAGCAAAAGGACGCAGGCTATTATGGCGCCGGAATCTTCCGCTATCGCGGAAAAAACAAAGTCCGTATGCGCGTCGGGCAGCGATTGCTTTATAAAGCTGTCTTCGCCGCGGCCGAATAATCCGCCGTGCTTTACCGCCTCTACCGATTTTTTAATCTGATAGTTATCGCCGCCGCCGGCAAGACCCAAGAACCCCAGCACCCTCATTCGTACGTGCGACATGGTGAAGAATGCGAACACTCCACCCGACGCACCGACGCCCGCAAAAATCGGAAGAAAATACATCGGCAAGCCCGCCAGAAAAATCATAGAAGCGAACACGATTAAATAAAGAACGAACGAGCCGAAATCCGGATGAGTCAATATAATCAAAATCGCGGGCAGAAATAATGCCAGATATGCCGGCCAGCCGTCCCATTTCCATGCTCGCTTTGCAAAGAATATATCGCCCGGCGCCAGCTTTTCAATGCGCGTCAAGAACCATGCGGTTAAAATTATGAAGCCCGGTTTCAACAAGTCGCTGGGCATAACGGACGCAAAGCCCAGATTGACCCAGCGCGCGGATCCTTTGACCGCTGCGGGCATGACCAAGGTCGCAATCAGCAGCAGCCCGCATATGACCACGTTCACGAACGCGACGGCGAAAACTTGCCTTTTGCTTAAGAATGACGACACAAGCAGCGTTATCAGCCCCAGTATGTAAAAGGGTATCGCTTTCAGCAGAAAGAAATGCCACGGCTGGGGCGGATTCATACGCTCGGCCGCCACAGAGCCGGCGGACACCATCGCCCACATGCCGACGAATATAAGCGCGATAACGCACCAGAACAGACGGCGGTCTATTTCAAAATACCAGCTTGTTAATTTGCTCTCTTCGCTTCGGCGCAGCATTTTACAACCTCAACAATAACAACGCGATTCCTGAAAACAGAATCGACATTATGAAAAACCTTTCCACGATTTTTGATTCGGGCAGGCCCAGTTCTTCGAAATGATGATGCAGCGGCGCGCGCTTGAAGACTCTCTTGCCGACTCCGTTTTTCTTGGTCAGCTTATACACGAAAGTCTGAATAAAGCTGGACAGCAATATGGCGACCAGCATCAGGGACGCAACGCCGATTACTATCTCGGCCTTAAGCAGCATCGATACGGTTCCGACAAATCCGCCAAGAGCAAGGCTGCCCGTATCGCCCATAAAGATACTTGCGGGCGCGGAATTGAACCACAGGAATCCGACCAGCGCGCCCAGCGCCGCTCCGATTATCGGAAACAGGCTTGCCGCTTCGGGCAACATAACCGCGTTCGGGATAAAGCCAAGGCGCGTCACTCCGAACAAGGCGATCAACGCCACGACCAAAATCGGAATATAAATTTTCGACAGCATGCCGTCCAGCCCGTCCGTAATATTCGCGGCATTGGCCGTGCCAGCGATTACGAAATACGCCAGGACGAAATATAAAATCCCCAGCGGCAAAAGATACCCGCCCGGAAACCAAAGCGAATATTCCGGCAGATAGAAAGGCATCGTCTGATTGATGAAATAAGCCAGCCCCAAAACGCCCAGCCCTTCCAGCCCCAGGCGCATTTTGGGCGACAGGCCGTTGTCGGCTTTCTTGCTCTGAGAGCGGACTTTTTTAAAGTCGTCGGCAAATCCTATGGCGCCGAACCATAACAAGGCCGCGATTGAGATCCAAGGCGCATCCTGGCCCCAGTCCATAAACAAAACGCCGCCAACAACAATTGCCAAGACCATCAGCAGCCCGCCCATAGTCGGCGTTCCCGACTTGATCAAATGCGACTGCGGCAAGTTTTCGTTAATGGGCTGTCCTTTTTTCTGCCAGCGGCGCATGGCGTTTATGTAGCCCCGCCCGAAAATAACCATAATCAGAAAAGCTGCAGCAAACCCGCAAGCGAAAAGCGCCCCGCCGCCAAGTTCAATGTTCAAGAGTTGTGGTAACATAGTTTGTTCCTTTTTTTATTTACGATTTAAGATTTGCGATTTTACTCCCGACAAATCGTAAATCGCAAATCGTAAATTATTTTTTCCATTATATCCCCAAAATCGTCCAAAGCAATCTCCGCGCGTCGATATACGATTTATACAGCAATTCGCCGACCCTCTTCCACCGCGCCACCAGATATTTTTTCTTTTCGGCATAATTGATGCTGCTGGCCACGCCCTTGCGTTCCCAAGCGATGTTAGGGAATACCGACCGGCCGCGGACGCGGTACTTCCAATATTTTATGTACTCGTGGTCATGCGGGACGAACATAGGCAGCATTTTGGCGACATATCTTTTCGCCGCATCGCGCTTTATCAGATAAGCCCCGGATTTGTTCTGATGAAACGCGTTCCTTACCAGATGATATTTTCCGCCAAGCAACTTGCGCATACGGATTTTTCCGCCTCCATGTGTGCCGTATAGCTTCACGATATCCCAATCGTCCTTTGATATTATGTCGTCCAAGACCTGCTTGAAATCCACAGCGAACTCCATATCGTCTTCCAGTATCAGGCCGATGTCGGCGCCCGTTTCGACGAATTTCTCCAATGCCTCGTAATGCGAGATATAGCACCCGATTTCATTGTTCATCACGATTCTGCCGTGGACGAAAGTATGAAGGCCGCGATTGACCTCCCTGCTTGTAAATGTCCGTATCTTGCCGTCGGTGCCCGAAACGCGGACAAAATCCAAGCCGACAGCTTTCAGGTTTTTTTCGGTTTGTTCCATGCGCTCGGGTGCGCGGTCCAAATTTATTACGAGCGTTTTCATTTTCATTTCTTCTTTCCCTCCGCAAAGATTTTTCGCCAGTCGGAAACTTGCTTTTTCGTATTATCCCAAATCTTTTTCAGGTCGCCGCTGACTTGCTTGCCGAACGACTCGTCTATCTTTCCGCCCATGTCTTCCGCAATCTTGGTCGCTTTATCCGCCAGATATGCGACCAGGCAGCCGACTATCAGGACCGGCATAAAGCCTTCGGATTGCACTGTCGGAACCTTGTCTCCCAAATCAGTTGTAACCACTCCGCCCAGCAATGCCGCGCCTATGGCCGCAACGACCGCGAGTATAATGAAGTAAATCACCGCCTGGATGAACCTTTTTATCTGGTCGGGCAGCGAGGTATATTTGAAAATTCCCGCAAAGGCCGTAAATATGGTGGCCGGGATGCCTTCCAAGTTTGTGGCCTTCTTGCCGCCGAAGCATTCCGTAATAGCGGTAAACGGAAGCAGCATTATCGCCATGAACAAGTCCACTATCACGCCCAGCGCCAGCAAGGCGAACTTCCAGATATTTATCGTGAAAATCACGACAAAGACAGCGCCCGCGACGAAAGTCAGCGCGCTGTGGCCGATCCCAAACCACATCCACTTGAAGCCCGCCGCGACGCAGGTATAAAAGAATCCCGATAGACGCGTCGGCAGGCATAATAAATCCGCCGTGTAACGCGATGATACTATCCCGCCGCTATTACCCACAAACTGGCGGATCGCATCGCAAGTATCGGGCAGCTTTGTCCCCGCCGCGCCCGCGACGGAATCCAGTATCAGGTTCGACATATACGCGCCGGCGCTTATTATTGGCCCGAAGATCGTCATAAAAATCTGGCCCGGATTGTTGGACAGCACCCACAGCCAGACGGAAATCAACAGCGCTTTCTTTGCGACCTCTACGCCCAACTTTTTAACATCACCCTGGCCTTTTATGAGATTATAAGCCTCGAACATTATCCAGAACGCGAACAGGGCCACCAGCAGGGTTTGCACGAACTCGAACAGAGAACGCTGCAGAGCGTCGCTGATGCGGGACAGGGCGCCGATAAAGGCCTTTCCCACGCGCGCTTCTATAGGAACGTAATCTTTTACCAGCGCTTTCTGAAAATTGCCCTGGAACGAATCTATGTCCAGCGACAGATTGCTCATAAGAAGTTTCTGTTTTTGTTCGTCGAGCCAAGAGCCGGTATTCCCACCAGCGACGATTTCGCCGGCTATGGCTTCATTATTAATCACAGGAGACAGAACATCATCGGCAAAGGCATTGCCGATGCAAAGAATAAAGAATAAAGAATAAAGAATAAATTTTTTCATTCTATCAACTCTTCTTCCCAAACGCGCCCGTGACTTTTTTCGTTATGCCGGACGGGATATCCCACAGCTTTTTCCCGAACTCCTTGAACGTGCTGCCGATATTTAATATGCCGTCCTTGCCGCCTTGCGTGTCTCCTACCAGAATCTTGTCGATCTTATCCTGCACAACATAGAAATAGACCAGGAATATCCCCAGCATCAGCATAAAGAACTGCCAGCCGTCCTTCATAAAGTCGAACGCGCCCGGATGCTGGGCCTCCACGATGGCCTTTTCGCGGCTAAAGCATTCTTTAAATAAATTCTTGTCCATTACGCCGTCGACCAGCGATATGCTTTCGCATTCGGCAAATACTTGCGCCACAACGACGTTTCGCGAGTTCTCGGCCGTCTGCATTCCGGCAAGACCAGGCGGGAAAATCGCGGAGTATCCGTCCAGAGGTCCCGGGAAATATTCGTCCGCGGCATAGGTCACCACCGCATAGATTATCAGGACTTTCAAGGTAATCGCGACCACCCGCACAGCGCAATTCACCAGCATTTCGACGGATTTCCCCACTGCGCCCTTTAATATATTCCAAACGTTCTCATATGCATAACTGGCGATAATAACGGGCAAGAAGATTATTATAAATACAAGGCGGAAAACTACATTTAAGATATCGAAGAACAGGCTGAACCCGATGATTAAGAACATGATGACCAAACCCAGGCCCGCCATCCAAGTGAACAATCCCCCGCCCATCCCCATCCAGGAAAAATTCATCAGCGAAAAGCCCCCTGACGCGCCGGCAAGTATCACCGTGCTGGCATTACCAATAACGCACATAAACGGTTTTAACGCCGGCCCTATGACGTTGCTTTCTCCGGCGCTGGACAGAGCCGGACAGCTTGCCGCGCTGACCGCACCGGTCGCGGCCATAGCCAGTTCCGAGCCCACATACATAACAGGCCTGATAGTAATATCGGATACCGCCTTTAAAATCCCGGTCCCGCCAAGCGACAGCGCGCCCAGGAAAGCGCCCACCGCCAGCACGCGCGCGCCCTGCTTCCATACCCCGTCGAACCACTTTTGAAAGTCAAGTTTTCTTTCGTCCTCTTTCATTTCAATGTTTTGTTTGTTCGCTTCCCGCAGAGTCTTCACCGTATGCATAAACAGGAAAATCACGAACCCCAGCGCCAACAGTATCCATAGGTTGCCGACCAGCGCTTCCCAGAAATCTTTCGTCGCCGTCCCTATTATATTGAACAACTGCTGGACGTACGGGCATAAAAAGCATCCGCGGCTTGCGGATATGTCGCAAACGCCATTTGCATCGCAAGCCCCAGTGGCGTGCAGAAAGCTGTCCAGGCTGACATAACTGATAGAATCGCCGTTAATGCTGGACGACAAGTACCAGATGCCGACGCCCAGCGCGATTATCCACATAATCGCCTCTACCGCCATCAAGATGAGTTTCGACTTCAACATGATTTACGATTTACGATTTACGATTTACGATTTAGGGAGTCAAATCGTAATTCGCAAATCGTAAATTATTTTTTCTCCTCTGTTCCCGATTTTGCTTCTTTCTTGTCTCCGTCTTCGGCTTTTTTCTCCGGCTCTTTTCCCGTTGCCGCGTTCCACAGGATTGTTCCCGTTTTCTTCGCGAAATCAAAAGTATTCTGTCCGATTTTTAATGCGTCTTCGCCCAGCTTGTCGCCAATGGGGTGCCTTTCTTCTATATTGAACGTTTTATGTATCTCTTTCGCCACATCCCCGATATGGTCGGCCAGGTATTGCACGACATAGATCAGGACTATGACCCCGCCCAGCGTTACCATCGCCAGATTGTCGCCCTCCAGATCGCCCGCGAAAACGCTGCCATCCATTATGCCTTTGGCGAGAGCGGCGCTGTCCGCTCCGGGGCTGGAAAAGAACTTCGCGACAATCGTCATTATCACGACATAGGTTATCACGACCGTTGCCAAGGACACTATGGAGTTTATCACATTTCGGAAGTATCCTTTTTCGCCGACTATGGCGGTCCCGATGCTTTTCACCCACTTGGCGGACTCGCCGAATTGGGCGTTTTGTATTACGAAAAAGACCAGCATTATCGGAAAGAAGAACGCGAAGAATGTAAGGTCTATGATCACGTCCACAAAGTAAAAGCAGAATTTTATGAACAGCCTGAAAAACGACCAGACAATAAAAAGCCCCATAAAGAACAGCATTATATGCTTTATAAGATTGCTGACCGGCCAAAGGGCTTTCCAAGTGAGCGAATGGTCCACAATCACCATTCCCATCTTCATCATCGCCTGGAACTGAGTAATGCTGGTCTTCATCAAAAGGACTATGCGGTCGCGGAGCTCGGGCCGGTAAAACCCGTTGTCCGGCATCTGTTCGGTTCTGTATACTACTTTTTCCGAGACCTTTCCTTCTTCGGTATTCAGCATGGAATGAGTATATACCAGGGTCATATCGGCAACGGGCTCGAAAGTTATAGTAGTGATAAACCGCGGCACCATAACGCCCAGCCCAAGGATGGCGATAACGACAAGCGAGTTTATCATAACCGGTTTGAAATATTTCTGATACGTCGGGTCAATATCGTCGGATTTCAGATTCTGCAGGACCGCATACAAGACGTAAAAGGCGACAAACACGGACAGCAATACGGCCGCCAGCAACGCCATCTTGTCATAAATCGCGGCAGCCGCGGCGCTGATTACCTGGAACAGGCGGTCGAATATTGGGCAGCTCCAGCACTGCACGGTTTTACCAACAAAAGTGTCTATTAATGTGTTCATTTACGATTTACGATTTACGATTTACGATTTACGATTTAAGGAGTCAAATCGCAAATCGTAATTCGTAAATATTAAATTATTTTCCTTTTACCCACCCCAGCGCTTTCCCCGCCTTCTTGCCCCATTCGTTCACGTTCTTGTATGCTGTTTTGGTGTCCGCTTTCGCGTTATCGTACAGCTTGGTCATACTCTTATCCTTATCGGCGCCCGTATATTTCATCAGTTGCTCTTTCGTCTCGTCAAAGATTTTGAACATCAAAAAGAACGTAAGCAGCGCGGACAGCCAGACGATGGAATGCCCTCCGAATCCCATCGCCCCGTCCCCGTTCCCCGAGAATGCGGGACCGTTAAAGTTAAACAAGGCGCGCACCGCCGCGATATTGATCGCCAATATAAACACGCATGCAATCATAGTTATAACCAGCTTCTTCAAGCTGTCTATTATACCCCCGAATGCGGGCCACGGATCAATCCATTTATCCGAGTCTTTCGCAACAAACATCAGGACTTTGAACGGGTACAGCATCAAGGCCATTCCGAACTCGAAGATGCCCTGGATTATCAACAATGCCATAAAGAAGTTGCTGGACACAAAAGCAAATACCAGGAAAATCCCCGTAATCAGATTCAATAAATCCCGCCCGCCGTTCGGGACAAGATTGGCCATTCCAGTCAAGCCGGATGTTATGAATGTCAGCCCGCGCTTTATTATCTGATTATTGACATGGGTTATATCGGCGACGGGTTGGACCAGGAATTGGCAACTTTCTTTTGAGATATACTCTTTTTTTATGATGTTTTCCGGGCATTCAATCTGCCGCGCGCCGGCGAACTCATTATTTTTATTTATGATTTCGGAAATGCTGTGCGTATAAAGCGCGCCAAAGCGCAGGAAAGGATCGACCACGACTTGCGTGACATATTGGGGCTTTACCTGCAAAAGCAATCCGGCGGCGATGATTCCGCGCAAGGCGGGCTTTACCAGGTCCTCGGAAATTTTCAGCGCGGACGCTTTGCCTTCCCACATCTGTCCGCCTTTCATTCCGAAAAAGGACAGCCAGCTTGGCGGCAGATACATCTTGACCAGATACATTCCGATAAAAAAGCCCAGCCATCCCCAAACGAACAAGTAAATAATCCCGTCGCCCTTGCCGACAAAGAACTCGTACCCCGCCATAGCGATGGACATGAACGAGTCCAAAACTATGGGAACAAACGGGGACAAGTCCAGGCCGTCCACCAGCCCCCAAGCGGCATGCGCCCCAAGGGGCGCAGAGCATAGAGCAAAGAGCAAAGAGCATAGATAAAAGAGTTTTCTCGAGAATTTCATCCAATCCTGATTATAGCATAAAAAGCCCAATCAAATTATGATATAATTGATAAAAACATGACCCGCTGGCGCAAATTTTGGATAATTTTTCTTTCTTTCCTCCCCTTCGGCGCGGGGGCGGTTGCTCCGTTGGTAATCGGGCTGATTGCCGGCGGGATTTCAATCGCAGGTTTTTCAATTTACCGGTCTATGTCGCCCGTTAATATGCAGGACGCGCTCTCGTTCTTTTCCAGTTGCTGGTCATGCGGCATATTCAACGACATAATGCTGGCCATGTCCGATATTTTGCCGAAAATCTATTCCGCAATCGGCGAGTTCTGCGTGCCTATGGCATTCGCGCTTACGGCCGTTTACTTCGGCTGGGAAATCTTAAAGGGCTATATCGGCGTGGGAAAGCAGCCCGATGCATGGAGCATTTCGGGCCAATTCGGCACGCACTTGGTAAAACTGGCACTCGTCGTCGCGCTTTTTCTGTTCCCTTTGCCGCGCTTCATAACGAACGTCGCGATAGAGCCCATATTCAACGTCGGCCTATCCCTTGGGCATGCGGTTGACGGCAAGTTCGCCAAGGGTACCGCCAGCGAGCATTCGTTCGAGTCCTGCCTGGTCGCGACCGCAGTGATGGACCCGTCCAGCGCAGAGCTCGCAGCAAAAGGGGGCCTGTCCCCCGAAGCCTTGGCGAAGGGGGGCGCTTTTTCACCAAAGCTGCGCCATAACATGACATGCCAACTGGGCCAGGTCCATCAGATGACGGGGCTGGGCCTGACCGCAGGCTGGACCATTATGAACATGGCGTTCAACGGCGAATATATGCACAAGCTGATCATCCCGATATTCCCGAACGTGGCGATGTTCTTGGCGGGAATGCTGGTTACGGTATTGTTTTTCTTTGCGCTGATTCCCGTGCCGCTTTACTTTCTGCTGACTTTCATAAGACTGTCGATGAACCTGGTGATGCTTCCGCTGATGCTGTTGGGGTGGCTTTTCGAAGGATGGCAAATATTTCCCCAAGGCAACAAGCCCAAAATTATCATCGACCAGGTGGTTCAGGATTCTCTGGGCATCGCGATGGTCGGGATATTTACGGCCTTTTCGGTATTGTTCCTGAATGCGGCGTTCGGCAAATGGGGGGGCGCGAGCGTATTGCAGACCGCATTGGAGACAAACGATTCGCATTATCTTATAGACGGCCTGATGATGAATAACGGAAGCCTGATCACGATACTGATGCTGGGAATATTCCTGGCTATGTTTATGAACTCCATACCGGCGCTGACCCAAGCATTGTTCGGCGAGGTCAAAATCCCGGAAGATTACTATAAGAAAGCCCGCGACGACCTGAAAAAAATCAGCGGAAATGTGACTGACTGGTGGAAAAAAGTCAGCAAGGCAAATAAAGGTGAAAGTGCAGGTGCAAGTGAAAGTGGAAATGCAAACAAAACAACTAACTAACCCTTTCACCTGCACTTGCACCTGCACGATTCGCCAGAAAGTCAAGTTTTTTATTTTTTCGGGCGGGATTTTTTTTGGCTTCCGAATCTGATATAATTTTCTTTGATGAATTGTGAACCGCTGAATTCTCCGACTTTATTCTGGCCCAAAAGCCGATGCCGCGATTCGGACGTCTATCAAGCGGCAAGGCGCGTTATTTCGGATAAACATGGCGAAATGCCAAGGGTGGCATCCAATGACCTCGATATGGCGGAGTTCTTCAAGGCCGGCCCGGACACGATTCTTTACTATCCAGTGTTTGCGAATTCGGTCGGCTGGTGGGGAGAGCTGCTGGGCGGCGGGGCGCGCGTATGCGACCAGTTGAAGATATCGCCGGAATGCAGGCTGATGGCGATAACGGGCACCCAAGAGTCCCCCTTCGCCAAGGCTACGGCGGACAGGCCAGCGCCCAAAAATCAGAACCTCCTGTTCGCGGCCGAGATTTTTCCAACCCCCGGATTTTTCAAGAAACTCGCATCGGTCGGGGCAACCATATCCGATATGCTGGCGACAGAATCCGGCACTGCTTTGGCTCTTTTCTCCAGCAAAAATCAAAGCAAATTCCAAAATTTCATAGAATCCACGGGCAACTTTTACCTTGGCTGCGTCGGAGGTTATTAAAAACGCCACATTTGCGGCATTTTTAATAGAGTAATGCGCGCTTCGTGCGCAGAGTAGAAGATTAAGAGAGTATCTATAACTCTTATACTCTCTTACTCTGCCGGCGAAGCCGGCGCTACTCTGATTTTGCGAAGCAAAATCTTTACTCTTTTCCTTGATTTCTCAAAAATCCTGTGTATAATCCACGGGCTAAAAAGGATTTGATTATGAAAAAGAAAATTCATCCGGAATATCACGAAATCAACGTTACCCGGACCGACGGCAAGACCGTCAAAATGTACTCGTCCGTGAAAAAGGACTTGGTGCTGTCCGTAGATAACCTGAACCATTCCGCCTGGACGGGCCAGCGCGCAGCAGTTGACAAGGGCCAGCGCGCGGCGGACTTTAAGAAAAAGTTCGGCGGGTTTAAATTTTAATAGTCAAAGATTCATTAATTGTCATCCCCGGAATTTGCGCAGTGGGGCGTAGCCCCATCCAGCAAATACCCGGGGATCCAGGCAGAATATTATGGAACATTTGATAAAAGGCTCTTCGGAATTAAACAAGATGTTCGCGGCCCTAACGCGGACGGGGGCGGGACTGCGCCGCGATTTCGGAGAAGTCGAGAACTTGCAGCAATCCCTTACGGGCGCGCGCGACTTCGTGAAAAAGGCGGCGCAAAGGATAGAGGAATCCATACTGCAAGACCTGACCTTGGTGCGCCCGGCGGCGGGAATCCTGACGCCGAATTACTCGCGCGCGGGCGACGGCAGGGACGAATTCGTGCTGGCGCTGTCGGGGGCCGAGAATTTCGTTCGCGGCAATCCGCACTTTGCGATTTCATTGGCGCTGCGCACGGGCGACGAAACGAAAATCGCGCTGGTATACTCCCCGATCGATGAAAGATTGTATTATGCCGAATTGTCGGACGGAGCGTTCGCTTTCCAATCATTCCATTCGTCACGCATAAAAGTTTCGAATATAAGCGACGAGAAAGATGTAATGATTGGTTATTATGGGGTCGCTTCACGCTTCACGCCTCACGCCTCACGAATAACGGGCTGTCCAGCGCTGGATCTGGCATGGGTTGCGGCGGGAAAGTTCGACGGGTTTATCAGCATACCGTTGGATTACGCGGAAATCTGCGCGGGCGAATTGCTGGTGGCCGAGGCCGGAGGGATGGTCTCGCAGAGCGTCGAGCTGGTGGCATCAAATAACAAGTGGCAGAGAGAATAACCCAAAAGGCTATTCAATGTGTTTTAATAAGAAAAGCGGTCGGGCTGGTTCCGGCTCTAAATTAATAGACACGGATTTGTCAAATCGCTCGAATGCCGATAATCAAACAGTTCCCGGTTACAAACAAGAGCTTTCAAAATTACTGGCAACATATTCCATCGCGCTTGATAAGAGAATTTCAAAGGCGCATAAGATCAACACCGATTTGATGTACTACAAAAATTTGTCGCCCGAGCGCATAGCTAAAGCCGCCCGGGCCTATTTCTGGACCGCGAGGGCCGCATATAATCTGCACAACAGATTTTATATCATAGGACTCTGCGACAATCCCGAGGTGCAGAAACTGATAACTCCGGATATTTACGATGAAATCGCAATTATGCAAGCCAGCGCAAAGGAATTGGATGCCCTTGCTAATAATTTTTACGCGGGAACCCATACAAAATCTCATCAGCGGAAAGCCATGAAATACGCTATGGGCATATCGTATGTCGCCAATTCATCCGCGACTATATTCGCGGATATCAGAAACGCTCGGGATAACGCGATGGAATTGTTTAATCAAAACTGCAAGGGGTCGGAAATTCCGAAAGAATCGGAAAAGGGCTTTTTGGATTATATTGTAGAAAATAGAAATTTAATATTCCAGCATTTGTGCCTGCATGAATTTGGGCCTATGGTTTACTAAATTAACAATCGCCTAAAATTTTATTGATTTCCACCCGTAACAAGTTATAATCGCAAGGCTTCTTGGGGTGTCGTCTAATGGTAGGACAACAGATTTTGGTTCTGTTTATCGGGGTTCGAGTCCCTGCGCCCCAACCACCAATTTTCGTTAATGAACGCGGGCAAAGCCCGCGTGAATTTTAAGAAAATTGAGTGCCCCGGCGACCCAGGTCCCGGCGAAATCGCAGATTTCGCGGGGTGGGGATGGCCGGGGCCCATTGCATAAAAGCCAATATCTACCAATTTGTGGAAAATCTCACTTTTTTAATGCAATCCGAAATTTTGTCATTATAATGCCGATCAGAGAGATACAAGTTAAACTGGATTTATTACTTTGGATCGCTCTGAAATCAACATTATTAATATAGACGCCTATGACAAGCTTGCCCCGCTGTATAAAGAACGCACCATAACAACGGGCCGTTATCCTGTTCTGATGCCAATAACGCTGGACGACGGTCGGCAGATGCAGTTCTTTTTCATAGATTCCACCCAGTATAATTTCGGAATGGCTTTTGTTGATTTTCTCGTCAGAAAAGGCGGCCTTTCGCCACTGCGAATGTTGGATATAGGAACCGGCGCGGGTAACACATTAAGTTATTTTGCGGACGGTGGTTATAAAACGGTTGGTGTGGATATTTCCCAAAAAATGTGCCGGATTGCAAAACGCGTCAGCCCAAAATCCGAAATACTGTGCGGCGATATATTTGACTTTCCAATGATTGATAGATGCTTTGACGCCATCACAATGATGTCGATGCTGTGCCAGTTGCCAACGTCCGACGCGCAGAATTTATTGGCGCGCGTAAAGCAATGGATAAAGTTTGACACCGGATATATCTATGCCAGCACTTCGGTCGAAGAAAACACTGAAGCCGGCGTATTTACAAAAACTATGCTAGGCAGCACAATGTTAAATGGAAAATCTGTCCAACGCTTTCGCACGAATTATACGATTTCTAAATTCGTGGAATTATTAGAATCTGCGGGATTTGAAATTCTAATGTCATCTATTACTTACGATAAAGATCAAAAATCAAATCGACAGTTTCAAGGCTATATTTGCCGCGTTCGGTCTTGAATTTTGGCACTCCCAACGGGAATCGAACCCGTGTTTCCAGAATGAGAATCTGATGTCCTAACCGCTAGACGATGGGAGCGTTCGGGGCATTATATAGAATCAAATCTCAATTTGCAACTTTGCGGTGCCAAAAAATTAACCCGCCGTTCCACCCAACGCGAACAAGTTCGCATTGGGACCCGGGTTTGGCGGGAAATTACCAGGCTTTTTTAGAAGCAGTCATTTTTTTAGCGGCGGGCGCTTTCTTTGGCGCCGTTTTCTTGGCAGATGATTTCATCATATCGCACATTTTGAACTCCTTTCGGGCTTTCATAGCCTGCATTGATTCTAACAGAAGCCCTGTTTCGAAAACATAGGACAAAATGCCGGGAGCAAATCGATAGATTTCTTACGCCAATTCTGCCTTGGCGAGTTCCAACAATTCAATCGCACGGGAGATATCGGGCGTGGTATTCCCCTCCTGTGGAGGGGTGGATTCGCGCGAAGCGCGAAGACGGGGTGGTTCGTTTAAATCTCGCGCATTACAAGAACCACCCCGGCTTTGCCACCCACCGAAATCTACGATTTCGGCGGGGCCCGGCGCGGCCACCCCTCCACAGGAGGGGAACACCTCACCCCTCAAAACCTTCTTCACACCGGCGATGGTCATGCCGCAGTCGTAAAGCAGCGATTTGATTCGTTCCAGCGCGGCGATTGTTTCCGGACGATAGTACCGCCTCCCGCCCGCGCCCGTGGCGGGCTTTATCGCGGCCGGAAATTGCTTTTCCCAATACCTCAGAGTATGCGCCGGCACGTCCAAGCGCTTTGATGCTTCGTTAATGGAAAGAAATGGCTCGGTCATAACCAAATTATAGCCAAACATATAAAGCTTTTCAAGTGTAGGATTAATTGATATAATAATATTTGTACAACAAGGGGAGAGAAAGCAGAAAGGGATTTAAAATGACAGACGATAAAACACCAGATATTTTTACACAAAGATTGAAACCAAGACTAGTTGCGCTTGAAACCTATACACAGCAATTGAAGCAGCTTTCAAACTCCACAAACAAGTCCGGCGCATTTCGCAAAGGAATCGACTTAGCCGCACAGATGATACAAGCCCAGACAGAAATGTATAATGGGATACAAACTCTGCGCGAATTAAATATTATGGCACCCAATGGAGACGATAAAATTGCAGAGGAAATGAGTGGCATTGTTACAATGCTGGAATCGCTTAAAGACCTAAATCGATAAAAAACTCCCTTTTGGGAGTTTTTTAAAAGGCCGTTTATTATTGCTCAGGATTCTCTTCGCCATCGGGCTCCTCTTCTTTCTCAATCGCAGTTGCGGATATTACGCGTTCTCCGGCGGCGGTTTTAAACAGAGTGACCCCGGCCGTGCTGCGACCCGCGATGCGCACTGCGTCGGCAGGAGTTCTGATAATCTTCCCGCCGTCCGTAACCATCATAATGTCATGATCGTTATCAATCGGGAAACTCCCCGCGACCGCGGTATTCTTGCCGCCCAGCTTTATTGCGGTAATGCCAGAGCCGCCGCGATGCGTTAAACGATACTCATAAGAACTCGTCCGCTTTCCGAATCCGTTCTCGCTGATTGTAAGGATAAACTGCTCAGCTAACGCCATATCCGCCATAACCGATTCGCCAAGCACGACATTTGTTGCTTCCTCTTCATCTCCGGCGTCTTCTTCTGCGCCCGCAGCGCGCCGCAGCGCGCGGCTTTGCTTTATATATGCCGCCCTGGTTTCAGCATCCGCGTCCGAATGATTCAGCATTGCCATGCCGATTATTTTATCGTCCTTGCCAAGCTTAATCGCACGCACTCCCGTACTGTTGCGGCTGACAAACACGCGAATTTCATTAACTGGGAACCTTATGCAGCGCCCGTGATAAGTCGACAGGAACACATCCTGATTCTCGTTGCAAAGCGTGACGCTGACCAGGGACTCGCCCTCTTCCAGCTTCATCGCAATCTTTCCATTCGCGCGGATCGATTCAAAATCAGAAAAGTCATTGCGTCGAATCGTTCCCATGCTGGTTGCAAACATCAAGAACGTGCCCGCTTCCACTTCCGGCACCGGCAGAATCGCCGTAATCGTTTCACCGGCGCCCAGCGGCAGCAAGTTCACCAGCGGGCGCCCCTTTGCATTTGCCGAAGCTTCGGGCAATTTATAAGTCTTTAACCGATAGCACATACCCTTGGAACTAAAGAACATCAGCGGAGTATGAGTATTCGCGACAAACAACTGCGACACGTAATCGTCTTCCTTGGTCGTCATCGCATTGCGCCCTTTGCCGCCGCGCTTTTGCGCGCGGTAAGTATCCAGCGCAACGCGCTTTATATATCCAGTATTGCTTACGGTCACCACCATGTCTTCGCGCGCGATAAGGTCTTCCATATCCATATCGACTTCGGCGTCGGAGATAACCGTCCGGCGCGGCACCGCCCAACTATCGCGCACGGCCGCGGTTTCGTCGCGTATAATCTGCACTATCTTTTCATGGCTGCCCAGTATTTCCAACAAGCCCTTTATGATATCGCCCAGCTCCACCAGATCGGCGTGGATTTTTTCGCGCTCCAACCCCGTAAGCCTATGCAGGCGCAATTCCAAAATAGCCTTCGCCTGTTCTTCGGACATATGGAACATTCCGTTTTCATATTCAGTGTTCGGGTCGTCGATCAATCTGATATAAGCCTCGATATCCGACGCTTTCCAACCGCGCGACATCAGCGCCTCGCGAGCCGCTTCGGGCGATTCGCTTCCCTTTATCAGCATTATGATTTCATCCAGATTTCCGACCGCAACCGATAGGCCCAATAAAGTATGCGCTTGATTCCGCGCCTTGTTCAATTCAAAGATAGTACGCCTGCGTATAACATCTATACGGAAATCTATGAAAGCATCAAGCACTCCGCGAACATTGAACAATTGAGGCCGCACCTGATTCAGCGCCATCATATTTACGGGGAAACTGCTTTGCAGCTCGGTATATTGGAACAACTGGTTCAGCACTACGTCGGCGATCGCGTCGCGCTTCAGCTCTATCACGATCCGCACGCCTTCCTTGCTGGTCTCGTCCCGAATTTCTCCGATTCCTTCGACGCGTTTTTCCTTTGCCAATTCGGCTATTTTTATTATCAGCTGCGCTTTGTTAACCTGATAAGGAATTTCGTCGACGATTATCGCCTGGCGATCTTTCAAATCCTCTATATGAGTCTTCGCACGCACAATCACGCTGCCTCGGCCACCTGTATGAGCCTTGTAAGCGCCGGCGCGGCCCATCATAATCCCGCCCGTCGGAAAGTCCGGTCCCGGTATAATCCCGAACAATTCCTCGTCCGAAATCATGCCGTTACCCAATACGGCCAATACTCCGTTGCAAACCTCGCCCAAGTTATAAGTCGGGACATTAGTCGCCATTCCGACCGCAATCCCGCTGCCTCCGTTTACAAGAAAGTTCGGGAACTTTGCGGGGAGAACTGTCGGCTCTTCCAAGCTTCCGTCGAAATTAAGCATCCATTCGATAGTGTCCTTGTCCATATCGTCCATCAATGACGCGCCCAGCTTGGACAAGCGCGCTTCGGTATAGCGCATAGCGGCCGCCTTGTCCCCGTCCATAGAGCCGAAGTTGCCCTGCCCCTGGACCAAGCATGCCCCCATGGAAAAATCTTGACCCAGGCGGACCATAGCCTCGTAAATACTGCTGTCTCCATGTGGGTGGTATTTACCCATAACTTCGCCGACAATGCGTGCGCATTTCACTGTAGCCTTTGTGCTGGGCGCGACATCGTTCATCACATACAGAATTCTGCGGTGCACGGGCTTGCATCCGTCGCGCACGTCGGGCAGCGCGCGGTCCATAATGACCGACATCGCATAGTCCAGAAAACTGCTGCGCATTTCATGTTCCAGCGCGCTGGTGGGGACTTTGATTTCAGCGGAAACTTCATTTATTTCAGACATAAATTCTTACCTTGTTTTTATATGCGTTTTTGCTAGAAAAGCATAGCAAATTATGGCGGTTTGGGTCAAGAAATAAAGAAGGAAAAAACGCCCAAAAATCTATCATAATTCTCGTCAATAAGAGCTTGACAAACGCCCCTGATGTGCTATTTTATATACAAAGGATTCGTTATGGACGCTTCTATTCTTTTGGGACCGATCGGAACCATTGCCGCCATCATATTTGTATGGTGTCTTTTCACCGAGTTCCTGAAATGGCTTGGCATCATCCCGCAAAAAAGCAAATAATCACGAAAAAACTTGAGCGGCGCCCCGGGTCCCGGCGCAAGCAAAGATTGCGCGGGGTGGGCCGTCGCCGCTGCATTATAGTTTTTTACTCCCATCTTTTCTGAAAACCCTGCAACACCGATAAAAAACTTGATTTGCGTGAAAACCTATGGTTAAATGCCGGGGCAAGCGGCGCAGCGCCGCCGCATTCTAGTTTTTACTCCCCGACTTTTCGAAGCCGGAACAACAAATGAAAGAGATTAAGTCATGGCAACCAAGAGAACTTATCAACCGTCAACCACTCGCCGCGTCAAGACGCATGGGTTCCGTTCGAAAATGGCGACCAAGGGAGGACGCGATGTCCTGAACCGCCGCCGCAGCGTGGGCCGCAAGCGCGTGGCAGTATCCGCAGCAAAATAAAAACCGCGCAAAGTGCGGTTTTTATTTTGCAGAGTTAAGATTTTTCGGCTTTGCCGAAAAATCAGAGTATCGCCGGCGAAGCCGGCGCCCACTCGCACACGATATTTGCATGCTCGGTCTCGCCGGATTTAATCATATGGCGGGATATGGCGCCTTCCAGTTTCGATTCCACGATTATTTCTGGCACGCCTGACGATATTTCTTTTTTGAAGTTTATGAAAATCTTGCGCAGCAAATGCGAATCGCGGAAATCGAATCCCACGCTCTCCGTCGCCCAAGACGCATAGACCGCATTATTCACATGTTGGTTCACATCCACATCATCATAGCGCGTTTGGAACTCCGTACAGGACCCGGTCTCAAAATCCGGAAATTTTTCAAAAGGCAAATCCAGCGCGCGCTCTTCAATAACCGTCCAGCCCTGCGGCAATCTATCGGACAGACGAACCGGCATGCGCCGATCCAGGTCGATCATTACCCATTGGCTTGTCGCGCGAACCATGACGCGTCCATCCGACCCCCGGATTTCAAAATCACGTACCGCTTTCAAAGAATCATGCCTGGACGGCCAGGTGACGAATTCCAACTCTTCCCCGTCGCGCGGAAGCTCTGCAATGTCTATCAGATAATGCGTCACGACCCAGGCAATATTATTGCTAAGGCAAAAAGTCCGCCCCGCCCCCAGAATCTCCGCATGGGTATCGGCGATGGCCTGCAGCTCGTTCATCAGCATAACGGGGCGAATAACCCCGTGGCGGTCGCATTGATAAGTCTTCAAGATTTTCTTTTCGGAATATTTCTGCATTAAGCCGCCTTTACAATAATATCGAACCTGTCGCCGAATTCTATCGCGTCGCTGCGCGCGCCGGATTTTATGACCCCGTGCAGCGCGGCCGGAATATCGCGGTCCAGAATGACTTTTTCAAGCTTCGCGCCGTTGCCGATTTTGTAATCCGTGCGTAGACCCCTGACCCGTTTCAAAATATCCAGCGCGATTTGCATTTCGGAAACATCCGTGTTTCGTTGTGGCATAACGCGCGGGTATTCGGTCAGATGCAAGGTCTTTGACTCGTCCGCATATATTTTCTGATAAAGCTCTTCCGTGATAAACGGCACGAACGGCGCGTATAGGCCGATGATTTCGCGCAGGACCTCCCACAGAGTCCATTGCGCCGCCGGCTTCGATCCAGCAGAGTAATTTTCCGGAGTCCAGAACCGGTCTTTGATAAACTCCAAATACTGGTCGCAGAAGATATCGTAAAAGAACGCATCAATCGCCGCGCGGGCATTGAAAGTATCATACTTGTCCATGTGTTTGCGAACCTCGGCAATGGTCTTGTTTAATTCCGCCAAAACCCAGCGGTCTTCTATGAAACGAGACTGGGGACTGGGGACTGGGGACCGGTTTGGATCGAAATCCTGCAAATTCCCAAGAGTATATTTCGCCGCATTCCAAAGCTTTGTAAGCAATTTGCTTCCGCGTTTTATTTCTTCCTCCGAGTATCTAATATCCGTGCCTGTCGGCGCCGTGGAAACCCAATAACGCAATGCATCCGCGCCGTATTTTTCAACCGCGTCCAGCGGGTCAACGCCGTTGCCTTTGGTCTTGGACATCTTCTGCCCCTGCTTGTCGCGCACTATCCCATGGAAATTCACAGTGCGGAAAGGCACGCCATCCATGACATAAAGACCCATCATCATCATTCGCGCAACCCAGAAAAATATTATATCAACGCCAGTGTTAAGATAATCCGTCGGATAATACTTTTTTAATTCAGGGACATCATCCGGCCAGCCAAGCGTCGAAAACGGCAACAATGCGGACGAAAACCAAGTATCTAAAACTGATTCATCGCGAGTCAATTTTTCCCCGCCCGATTGCTTAATTGCTTCTTCCTCACTTTGGGCAACATAGACATTGCCTAGGGGGTCATACCAAGCCGGAATCTGGTGACCCCACCACAACTGCCGGGAAATAGACCACTCATGGATATCCTTCATCCATGCCATATAAAGATTGTACCTGTGTTCGGGCAGGAATTTCACATCGCCGCGTTCTGCAGCCTCCATTGCCCGAATCGACAGTTTTTTTGCATCAACAAACCATTCGTCGCGCAGCATATATTCTATAACGCAGCCGCCGCGTTGAGAATAAGGCATCGGAATTGTTTTGTCCTCTATTTTTGTAACCAGGCCAGAGGCCTCTAAATCCGCAACAATTTCAGCGCGCGCTTTGTATCTGTCCAGACCACGGTATTTTTCCGGAACTGATAGAACGTCCGCAATATGCGCGTCATCAGTTAAAATGCAGACCGGCTCCAGCCCATGGCGCTTAGCCACCTCCCAGTCGTCCATGTCATGCGCCGGAGTAATTTTAACCGCGCCCGTGCCTTTTTCAGGGTCCGCATGCTCGTCCGCAATAACCGGAATTTCTATATTTGTAAGCGGGATGATTGCCGTACTCCCAATTAAATGTTTCAGCTTTTCGTTGTCGGGATGAATCGCCAGCGCCCTGTCCCCGAATAAAGTTTCCGGCCGGGTGGTTGCGATCTCTATTGCCCCACCATTGGCCAACGGATACTTGAAATAATAAAATTTTCCTTTTTCCTCGCGCACTTCTATTTCCAAATCCGAAATCGTTGTCTGCTGTTTTGGGCACCAATTCACCAAGCGGCGCGCTTTGTAAATCAAACCTTCGCCGTACATTTTCACAAACAGTTTTATGACCGCACAGGAAAGGCCTTCGTCCATTGTAAAACGCTCGCGCGACCAAGCTGGAGTTACGCCCAGCACATGAAACTGATTCCAAATCTGACCGCCCTTATCGTTCTTCCAAGTCCAGGCATGCGCCAATAATTCATCTTTGGTAAGAGAGCATGGATTTATGCCCCGCTTTGATAAGTCGCGTTCTACCAATAATTGCGTGGCAATTGAAGCATGGTCGGTACTCGGCTGCCACAAGACATCAAACCCATTCATTCTTTTATAGCGAGAGATAATATCAGTCTGAACATTCTCCAAAGCATGCCCCATATGCAGATTGCCGGTAACATTAGGTGGGGGCATCATAGTGCAGAATGCGGGCTTGTCGGACGCGACGTCATTTTCCCAGAATGAATTTTCATCCCAGAATTTTTGTATTCTGGCCTCGATTTCGCGCTGCGCGATATTTTTCCCAAGTTCGATATTCATATTTTTTCCTTTAGGTCGGTATTTTACTCCGCCCGTTCCCTTAAATCAAATAAAAATGCCGCCTTGTTTGGGCGACATAAGCGGAACACGCAAAACGCGTGTTCCGCTATTTAACTACAACCAAATTCTTATTTGAATTTTGCACGCGTGAATAATACGTCATAAAACAAAAAAGTCAAATTAATTTCTGATTACCACTTCCCAATCGCTGATATCAAGGTTCTGCAAGTCTTCGGGCAATGCGGAAATTTCCATATTTTGCCAAACCTGAGTTCTGCCGAACGGGCCGATCATTCCGCGCACATTAAGCAGGCCGGGGTCGTTTCTGTCTTGCCAGATACGCGCGCGATAAGTTCTGCCGTCCATCGGGTCCATGATTCGCCCGCCGGAAAACTCTTGGCTGCGCTCGCTCCATTCCATGTGCCAGAGTATATCAAGCCCGTCCAGATGGGGTTTTTCCGCAAGCTTTTCCGCGACGCGCACGGGATTGCTGATGGTTTCTTCTATATACGAGCCCGTCTTGTCAAACAAAGCGACGATGCGCCCGCACATCAGCCCCGCGCATTCATATAATTTTACAACCGCCTTGGCGTTTCCGGTGCGGTCGTCAACGGTCTTGTAAAAGCCCAGCAAGGGCAGCGCATGCGCCGACGCGCACAGAAAAAGAGAGAACGATAAAAACAGAAAAAGCTTTTTCATAAGAATCCATTTAAAAAGGCGCTAGCATGCTAGCGCCTTTTCTGTGCTTGCGCTATTTGATAATATTCACTTCCCACTTGCCGGTGTCCAGCTTTTGCAAGTCCGCCGGAAGTTCTTTTACTTCCATAACATTCCAAACCTGGGTCCGCCCGAACGGGCCGATTTTGCCGCGCACATTCAGTTTCGACGCGTCTTTCTTATCCTGCCAGATTACGGAAGAATAAACGCTGCCTTTTTTCGGATCCATGATTTTCCCGTCGGAGTATTCCGCGTCTTTTTCGTCCCATTTCATATTCCAGATGATATCCAGGCCGGCCATTTTCGGGCTGCCCGTTACCTTTTCCGCAACGCGAACGGGATTATTCAGGGTCTCGGAAATTTCCGCGCCACCCGAATCATACAGCGCGACGATTCGCCCGCAAAGCTTTCCTTCGCATTCATACAGCGCGACGATGGACTTGGGGTTTTTCGTCTCGTCATCGATGGTTTGATAAAAGCCGGTTAAAGGCGCAGCGCTTGCGCTTGCGCCAACTAATAACGAACAGCTAACAGCTAATAACTGTTTTTTCATGATAATTTCCTTTGAGTTTTTATATCGGACTAGGAAATCGTACAATAATTTTCATAAAAATCAAATCGCTAATTGATAATCGATAATTGCTAATTTATATCGCCCGGACGACCCTGCAAAATACTACGCCATAAACCGCTTTGGCTCCGGCGCGCTTTAATACGCGGCGCAATTCGGCAAAAGTCGCGCCAGTTGTCATAACGTCATCAACCAATAAAATCGTTTTGCCTTTGATGGCGTCCGGGCGAACGACTTCGAATACTCCGCGAATATTTTCCGCGCGTTGCTTTGCGTTTTTGTGCCCCATATCGGGACGATATTTCCTACGCACGGAACCGACATCAATCGGAAGATTGAGGTGCCGGGATATCGGGCGCGAAAGTAAGGCCGCCTGATTATAACCGCGCTTCCAAAGGCGCCGATATGCCAGCGGCACTGGGATAATTAAGGCTGGAGGTAGGAAGTAGGAGGTTGGAGGTTGTTGGCCGTTACCTCCTACCTCAAACCTCCAACCTTCTACCTCACGAAGGGCCATAATCATTGCGCGGGACATTATTTTGTTATAGCGAATTTGTCCGGCATGCTTGAACGGCAGCATGATGTTGCGCGAAAACTCGTCATAAACACATGCCGCGCGGAGCCAGTCCAGCTCATTCTTGCCGCTCGCGCATACGGGGCATAAGGGATGCGAACCCAAATCCAGGTTCGCAGGAAAAGGATAGCCGCAGACGCAACATTTGGGGTCTGAAATCCAATTGAACTTTGCCCAACAATCACTGCAGAGCGTTCCCTGCTCGGATACAGAGGCATTGCAAACCGGGCAACTCGGCGGAAAGATAAAATCCAAAACTTCACAAAACATTCGGGATATAAAGGACATGAGTTTTATTATAAACGAATGCTTAAATATAAAGAAAGTGTATTTTAATACAATTTTCTGAAAGAAAATTGTCACTCCTGCCTACGCAGGAGTGACAAAAATTATTTTAACCTACGCCTCGATGCAAATAAAAATCCGCCAAATGGCGGATTTTTTACAATGTCGCGGCTTTTGCGTTTCTAAGTTTTTGCATGTGCAACGCTTTTGCTTTTTCCTTATCTTCCTTTTCCGCCATGGCATTTTTGTGATAATCCAGATGTTTTAATAAAGGCTCTACCGTTTCCAACAAGCTTTCCGATTGGCCTATAACATACAATACTTCTTCCTTTTTCAAGTCCGGATAGTCCTTATATCTTCTAAGCTCGTCCATCTGTTTTTCTATAGCTTTATCATAAGCCTCTATTAAAATCTTGTCCGCGGGACTGGTCGTAGCCTGTAACTTAAATTTGATATCGCTGCGGGCGCTTGATAATTTTATAGAAATATTATTATACCAGCCATTATTCTTGGTCAGTCGAAAATTTACTTTATCTATCCCGGTTGAATATTTTGACATTTTTTCTCCTTTTGCTAAGAAAAACGACCATTAAAAGTAGACAGTTGGGGGAGAGAGAATCGTAGGAAAAACAACAATAAAAAAACGCCCAGAAAAAAGGGTCGTTATTTTTATGCATGTATAACTGGCTAGTTTACCACGACAGACTGCGTGAGGTTACGGATTCCTTGCCGCGCTTTTGCGTAAGCGATTGGAACATCTCGTTGGAAATCACCCGCAGAACCAGCGCGTCGTCATTTCGGTCCGCCAAGACCGGAACTATGCGGTAATCCGACACGCCCGTGTCGCGCAAGACCTGCTCTATTATCGCCAGCCGCTTTGCCGCCAACCGCTTGCCTTCAAAGCTGCGCACCGCACGTTCCGGAATCGCAATCTGGACCGCGCGCTTTGGATTGCCGACCACTATCCCGGCGTATTCCGAAAGCAACATATAGTTATCGCGCGACAGCGCCGCGTCATTGCCGCGGAAGCTCAGCTTGATTTCCAGCGGGCGGATATCGCCGCGCTCCGACATGTCGGCGATCGAATCGAACCCTTGTATGTCATACGCGACATCCTCATCGGCGATCGAATCGAATCTGTCTTCTGCTTTGTATGCCGACAAGTGCTTGTTTTCGGAAACATAAGTTTTCTTAAACGCGCGCTTCAATTGCATCGGTGACAATTTCGTCAGGGACGTGTCGTCCGCGCTTCTATAGGCGACCGTCTCCTCTCTTACGGGCGACATTTTGACCGAGCGCACCGAAGCCACGCTGGGCTGCGATCTGTCGTCCATAGGCACAACCATCTGGCGCGTTTTCGCGCCCGTGGCGCGATCGACCAAGGCCTTGTCCGCTATGCGTTGTAATTCCGCGATTCGCCCCGCCTCGTAAGCCCTTGCCATGGCTTCCTCGTCTATGACCCTTTCAACGACTGTTTCAACTATTCTCTGCGGGGGCGGAGCGGGCCGCAGCGCAACCTTTTGCGCTTGCGCGACTGGAGCGGGGACAGGATTCAAGGCCCTTGCAAACGATGACGCATCCAAGCTTTCTTCGGGCAGATAAGCATTATTGTTCATAACCGCGATTTCGGATGCCAGCGGCATGCGCAGCGGCGCGTCTTTCGGCTGCGCCCACAAGTTCTCGCTGGGGCGGCGCGGTGTCAGAACATCCTGGCTGACCGGCGCAGGATTGGTCGCGGCGCGCGTAACAACTTCATTATTTGCTATTTGCTGTTTGCTATTTGCTGTTTGTTGCGGCTGCGCCGCAACGGGAGCTTCGCCATACATCGCGCGGGCCGACACGCTGCGCGCGACATCCACGCGCGGCAAGGCGGCGCCCGCCTCCGCCGAGGCTACGGCGGACAAGCTGGCCAGCCCAGCTGTCATCAAAACAAACAAAAACGCCGGCAAAACTGAAATAGTCGCGCGCATGAAATCCTTCCTTGTGCACATGATAGAACAAATGGCGAATCGGGGGCAAGTAAAAAATCGCGCCGATGGCGCGATTTTAATTACCAATTACCAATTAGCAATTAGCAATTAGCGATTAGCATGCTCGTGTCGCTCTGTTATGACATTGTCCAATATATTGGACATTTCACACTGTTGCAACAAATTGCTAATTGCTCATTGCTAATCGCTAATTAATAAAAATTGCTTCGCAATTTTTTTAATGCCTTTATTGGCGAACGCGACGGTCAGGATATCGTCGTTTTCCTCGATGACGACGCCCTGGCCCAGTTCTTTGTGCCGCACAAGTTTTCCGACCATGGACGAAACGCGAAACGCGTGACGCGTGACGCGCGGGGTTGGAGAATCCCGCGTTTCGCATTTCGCGTTTCGCGTCTCGATAAACTTTGGGTCAATCTCGCCAATAAACCGCGACGGCAGATTGTATTCTCTTTTTCCGAACACCATTCTGGACATAGCATTTGTAATCACCGCATGCCGGCGGGCGCGAGTTAACGCCACATAAGCCAAACGGCGCTCTTCTTCTAAGCCTCCGTCCCCGATTGCCATTTCGTTTGGGAAAATCCCTTCCTCCCATGCGGGCATAAACACCGTGTCGAATTCCAGCCCCTTTGCGGCATGAATCGTCATTATATTGACCGCATCGCCGTTGGGTGTTTGTTCATCTTCCGTCATCATAAGTGACGCATGCTCCAAAAACTCCTGCACAGAATCATATTTTGAAATCACATTTCCCAGCAAGTCGTTTATATTGCCCAGACGATCCTGCGCTTCGGGCTCTTTGGATTCTCGCCACATCTTCAAATATCCGGAATTTTCCAAAAGCTGCAAAGCGGCATCTTTGGGCGCCATACTCTCCCAGTTAAAATCAAACGCGCGCAGAAATTCATCGCGCGATTCTCCTTGCTTTGCGCGCAAAGGCGCGTCGCGCAGCGCGGGCATCAGACTTCCGCCGGCATTCCGCAAATCCGCAATCTTTTTGTCTCCGAATCCGCGCCGCGGCTTTGATATAATCCGCAGGAATGATAAGTCGTCGAACGGATACGCAAGAAGGCGTATATAAGCGATCGCGTCGCGGATTTCCATCCGGTCATAGAACTTCATCGCGCCGACCAAGCGATACGGAATCCCGCGAGCAGCGAATTCTTCTTCGTACAAGCGCGATAGCGATCCCGCGCGGATAAGGATGGCGACATCGGAAAATTTGCCATTCGCATCGGCGACCGCATCGGCGATTATTTTTACTTCACTCAAATCCGTGGGCAGGGTCAATACGCGAACTTTCTCGCCCAGTCCCGCGCCGTCCGCCGGACGCAAGTCCTTGCCCAATCGCCCAGAGTTATGTTTTATCAGCGAGTTTGCGGCATAAAGTATCGCCCCCGTGCTGCGGTAATTGGTTTCCAGGCGAATTATTTCCGCATCCGGATATTCCTTGTTAAAATTCAGAATGTTTTTAATTTCCGCGCCGCGCCAAGAATAAATAGATTGATCGTCGTCGCCGACGCAGCAGATATTGCCATAGCCGCCCGCCAGCATCCGCACCAGTTGGTATTGCGCCGCATTTGTATCCTGATACTCGTCAACCATAACATATTTAAATTGGCCCTGATATTTTTGCAGGATTTCGGGATTGTTCGCAAACAATTCCAAGGTTTTAAGTATCAAGTCTCCGAAATCCACGGCGCCTATGCGCGCAAGCTCGTCATTGTATGCTGAATATATTCTATCAAATGTGGATTTTGTTTTTCTATCTTCGACAACTGTCAGCCCCTTGTCTTTTTGCGCGCTTATTTTTTCAATCCACTCTGCGGGCGGATAGTCTTTTGCATCCAGGCCCAGATTCGCAAGAACAGTTTTTACGATTCTTTCCTGCTCGGGCTCGCCGTATATCAGGAAATCGGGCCGCAAGCCCGCGGAGGCGGCATTGCGCCGCAGAATCCGCAGGGATATGGAATGAAAAGTACCGCACCAAATATCAGATGGATTTATGTTTTCTGGTATTTTGAACTTTGGATTTTTATTGCCGCCTCTTAGCCTCTCTTTCATCTCGTTTGCGGCCTTGTTTGTAAAAGTCAGCGCAAGTATCTGCCATGGCTGCGCCAAGCCCTGCGCCAAGATGTATGCAATGCGCGCGATCAGAACGCTTGTCTTGCCCGTGCCCGCGCCCGATAGCACCAGCACCGCGCCATCAGTAGTTTCAACGGCGTTAAGTTGTTCCGGATTTAATGAAGATAAATAGTCGCTAGTCATTAGTCGCCAGCGGCTAGTGTATAAAAAAATGATAGTATTTCCAACAATAATTTGTTATAACTCCACTAACGACTATAGACTAGCGACTAATGACCAGAATAATTTGCTTTGATACCGAAACTACGGGATTCGACTATGCGCGCGGCGACCGAGTCATAGAAATAGGTGCCGTCGAGATACTGGACGGCAAAATCACCGACAATAAATTTCACGCCTATATAAACCCCGACGGAAAAATCATCCCGCCCAGCTCTTATAACGTCCACAAGCTGTCCAATGAATTCCTGTCGGACAAGCCGAAGTTCGCCGCGGTCGCGCCAAAGCTTTTGGAATTTATCGGCGATACTCCGGTTGTTGCGCACAACGGCTTTGATTTCGACTTTCCGTTCATTAATTACGAGCTGGCTCAAATCGGCATGAGCCCCATCCCGCGCGAGCAGCAGCTTGACTCGATCGTAATAGCGCGGCATAAAGTCTTCGGGCCCAAGGAATATACCTTGGATGGCCTGGCGAAATGGTTCGGGGTATCTTTGACGGCGCGCGCGGACGCGCATGGCGCGCTGATTGACGCCGAGATTCTGGCAAAGGTTTACCTGGAACTGGAAAGCGCGGCGCCTGCGCGCAACATCGGCGACATTATCGCCGAACAACGCGAAGCCATGCAAAAGCATCCGAAAATAGGCGCAAACTTTCCACGGCGAGTTTTTGAACCCAGTGCTGAAGAAGTCGCCGCGCACAACGAATTTATGAAAACAATCGCTAATCAATAATGCTTCATCCCTTCCTGCATCAATTTGGTTAAAGCATCTTTTGCTATAACCACGCGTCCACATTCAATGTATAATAACTGGCGGTCTGTTAATTTCAATTTCTTTGCTAGGTCTTTTCGCGATATTTTGTTTTGTATTCGTGCGCGATGCAGACAGCGGCCGATATATTTTGCTTCTATGAATATCTTAACCGGTTCGTTTTTCGAGATGACGGTCATTTATTACTCCTTGTTTTTATAAAAAATACCGCCTTGATGAAGGGCGGTTGGGAGTTAATAGCTACTCGTAGAATAGTGTGCATATTCGGCCGAGGCCTTATTTTGCACCTCCCAACCAAAAGTCAGGAGTTTTACACTTAAAAAAGAAACTACGATAAAGGCTATTAAACCTCACAACGGGAATCACCCGATGCGCAAGAATTATATCCGATATTTTTTAAAACGCAAAATAAAAAACCAAATCATTCAGATTCAGTGTATCAAATGCGCGTGGAGAAAGGGGGCGTAGTGTACAAAGACGTACATGAGCCCCCTTTCTCCACGCACAGGTGTTCCGGTGGGGTAATAAAAAATCCCGCTTTCGCGGGATTTTTAAAACATGCTTTCCAGCAATCCTTGTATCCGCAATTGCGTGTCTTCGTCGTTCAAAGCCGCCGCCAGGGTATTCGCCGCTTCCAGGTCGGCCCTTGCCGATACCAGGTCGCCGATCTGCACATGCAGCGCCGCGTTCTTTTCAAAGTAAGACATCGCGCGCCTTGACATGTTTATTCTCGTTGCCGCGTCTTCATTGTTCTTGATAGTGTTCGATATCGTCGTTATCGCCGACATGTAATCGTTTATCGCTTCGTTATACATCCCAAGGGCCGTATAGGCGTCCGCGCGGCCCGCGAAATCTTCGTCCGACGGATCGCTGCCCGACTGGTTCAGCGCCACGCTGTAATCGGATATCGCCTGCTCCCAATTCTTCAGCCACAGATTCAACTGCGCGCGCTTGGAGTAAATATCGCGCGCGGCCAGGACTTCAACCGGGCGCCTGCCGAAAACTTCCAGCGCGCTGTTCAGGTCGAACATCGCCGCGTCCAGATTTCCAAGCTGAATATTCAGCAGCGCGCGGTCATAAAACGCAAGCGAGCTTTCCGGGTCCAGCACAATCGCATAATCCAGATCGGAGGATGCGGCCGCGTAGTTAGCCTCGGCCATATATGCTTCGCCGCGATAGTTGTATGCCAAAGCGTTGTTCGAGTCGACTTCTATCGCCGCGGTCATATCGATAACCGCGCCTGGGAAATCGCCGCCCAGCAGTTTATTTTTGCCCATTTCCAGCAGCTCGGCACTGGCCGACTGCGCCTGCTGCACCATCTCGATTTCCGCGCCTCGCGATTCGTGCTTTACAAGGATGTTATGCCCGCGCCCCAGAATGTAAAAGGTGGCGGATACGAAAAACAGTATTATCACCCAATAGACATAAAGCGTGAATCTTGCGCGGTGAGCGGGCTTGGCGCCTGCGATCGGCATCGCGACGGGTTTCGCAATCTGCTTTACGGCAGCCGTGGCGGCAATCTTTTTCGGCGCGGCCGGTTTCTTCACAACGCGACGCGTTGATTTTTTCATTGATTTTTTTGGCATATTTCCCTCCCTCAGGAACTCCACTGACTGCAATTTAGAAAAAATTACCAATCAAGTCAAGGAATAATCGTGAATGTGCAAGTGAAAAGTGCAAGTGGCTTTATCGCTTTCACCTGCACCTGCACATTCACGATTGATTATTGATTTTTTCTATGTATAATCGCTCTATGAAAAAAATCAAACCATTCTTAAAAAAGGCGGCCTGGGTGTCCTTGCGCGCTTTGTTTTGGATTGTTCTCGCCGGAATCATCGCGCTGACCTTGGTCATTTTGCGATACGGAGCGGACCTGCCCGATTATAAAAAGCTGGCGACATACGCGCCCCCGGTCGCAACAAGGCTTTATGCCGCCGACGGCTCGCTGTTAATAGAGTACGCGGAAGAGCGCCGCGTATTCATAGACTACGCCGATATGCCCCCCTTATTGGTAAATGCGTTCATCGCCGCCGAAGACAAAAACTTCTGGCATCATCCCGGAATCGACGTTTTCGGAATCGCGCGCGCGGGCACGAACAATATGATTCGTATGCTGGGCGGAGGCGCGCGGTTTACCGGCGCGTCCACGATCACGCAGCAGGTCGCGAAAAACTTCTTTCTTACCAACGAGCGCACGATCTCGCGTAAAATCCGCGAAGGAATCCTGGCCTTGAGGCTGGAGCGCGCGTTTTCCAAAGAACACATTATGACGCTTTATATGAACCAGATATTTCTGGGCGCGCGCGCATACGGTGTTGGCAGTGCATCGCTCATGTACTTCAACAAGCCGGTAAAGGAGCTTAGCCTATCCGAAGCGGCGTTCCTGGCATCATTGCCGAAAGCTCCCAACGACCGCGCGGCCGCGACCCAGCGGAGAAACTATGTCCTGCGCAGGATGATGGAAGAAAGATTTATTACAAAAGTGGACATGGCAGCGGCACAGGAACAGCCGCTGGAGATAAACAGCGAATTCATGGCGCAGCAATCGGACGACTTTCAGTATTTCGCCGAAGAAGTCCGCCGCGAATTGCTGAATAAACTCGGCCGCGAAACCTTATACAACGAAGGGCTTTATATAAAGACGACCATCGACCCAGATTTGCAGCGCGCGGCAACCAAGGCGCTTAAAACCGCGTTGGACGCTTATAACAACGGACGCGGCGGCGCCGAGAAATTGCAAGGAGCGCTGATTGCGATTAATCCGCATACGGGGCGCGTGCTGGCCATGTCGGGCGGGCATTCGTTCGCGCAAAGCAGCTTTAACCGCGCTACGCAAGGACTGCGGCAAATCGGTTCAACGATAAAGCCGTTCGTTTATCTTGCGGCGTTGGAAGACTTTGAGAACTGGAACCCGACCACATTGATTCTGGACGCGCCGATCGTCGGATGGAAAGAAGACGACAGCCTGTGGAAGCCTGAAAACTATGACAAGAAATTCCTGGGATTAATACCGCTGCGCCTGTGCTTGGAGCAATCGCGCAACGTGCCGACCGTGCGGCTGGTGGAACAGATAGGCGTCATGCGCGCGGTATCCGCGGCGCAGCGGTTCGGCGTTTACCCCGAGAATCTGCGCCATATGAACCTGTCTTTGGCGCTGGGGTCCGGGGAGACTACGCTGGAGAAACTGACGCTGGGGTTCGCGGCATTCATAAACGGGGGGCGGCGCTTGGACTCTAAGCTGGTGGACTATATAGAGGATAGATACGGAAGGGTGATAGGCGCAGGCGCAGGCGATATGGCAGAGTGGCATAACGATTCATTACCACCTATGCAAAAAGAAAAAACAGAGCCTTTGTCCGACCCGCAAAGCTTGTATCAGATCGTTTCCATATTGCAAGGCGTGGTGGAGCGCGGAACCGGCCGCCAGGCCCACGTTCCGGGACATACCGTCGCCGGAAAGACAGGCACGACAAACGATGTGAAGGACGTCTGGTTCGTCGGCTTTTCCAAGGATCTGGTCGCGGGCGTATGGATGGGATACGACACGCCCAAACCGATGGGCGCGGGAGCCGGAAGCCATATGTCGGCAAGGGTCTTTTCGGACTTTATGAGGGTCGCGTTGGCGGATGTAAAGGACCAGCCTTTTTCCGTTCCGGGCGGGATCGAATTTCGCCGCGTCAACCGCCAAACCGGAACAATCGCGACCAGCGGAGGCGAAGGGCCCGTGATTTTGGAAGCGTTCAAACGCGGACAAAAGCCGAATCAGCAATCGGCAATAATCAATCAGCAGTCGGCCGACAGCTATCAGCAATCTGCGGAAGTCGGCGGAGTGTTTTGATAACTAACAACCAAAAACAAGAAAGGAGAAAACATGAAAAAAATATTACTAACCGGGCTGTGCGTTCTTGCATTGGCAGCATGCGAAAAGAAGGATGCGCCTTTGGCCGAAGTGCAGTTGAAGTGCGAAGAATTCGGCATCGCGGTCAAGGTCTATAAAGACCGCATCGACGCAAAATTCGGCGACGAGGTTATTTCCCTGCCACAGGTTGAAGCCGCAAGCGGCGCGAAGTACTGGGTTGAAAATATCGGTCTTTGGAACAAGGGCGAAAATTGGATGCTGCTGGCAGGAGATGTGAGCATAGAATGCGCGAATGTCACTAACAATTAAAATATCCGCTTAAATAAATCCCCCTCGGGCGAGGGGGATTTTTATTTGCCCGCTAATTTTCCTGTTGCGGCGTAAAATCTCTCTTTCCCTACCCTTACGAAATATTTTCCGTCCGCGGATTCCGGTTTAGGCGTATATGCGCGCCGGGTCTTTGCAGTCCAGTAAATCGTCCCGTTCCGCGCATCCAGCGCATAAAGCACGCTGTTTGCGCCCATTACGAACGCCAGGTCTCCGGCAATCACGAACGGCGTCGCTACATTGATATGCGCGCACCATATCTTATGTCCGTTCGCCATATTCAATCTGCAGAATTCGCCGCCCATGCCGCCCGCGAACAGCCTGTCCTCGTCGATCACTACCGGCGCGACTATGTCCAGGACCGATCCGCCGCCAAGCATATCGGACTCGAAAAATATATCCGCAATCCAAGCGAGCTCGCGCGTTTTAGGATTCACTTTCACCAGTTCGCCCGTCGTCAGACCCGCATATACGAAATTCTTATAAAAGACGGGCGTGCGGGGCACGTTTATTTTTTCCGTAGTCGGAAAGCCGGCGAAAATCTTTCTTTTCTCGCCGCTGTCCGATACTTCGAAGATTTCGTTGTTCAGGTTTTGCTCGAATCCGGTTTGCGGTTCTGTAATTTTTATCCTTGCGAAGCCGTCGGACAGAATATCTTCCGGAATCGGGCCCTTTTCTTGCATGACCGCGCCGCCGTCAAATACGGGCGTGCGAAGCCCCGGCAAAATCGGATCAGGCTTCGAGCAAGCGAACAACAACAAAGTAGGAAGTAGGAAGTAGGAAGTAGGAAGTTTTAATAAAGATAAAATTCTTTTTTTCATATTTTAACCTTGCACCATAGCATATAATAATTTGTTTGATACTTCCTACTTCCTACTTCCTACTTCCTACTTCCTACTTCCTACTTCCTACTTCCTACTTCCTACTTCCTACTTCCTACTTCCTACTTCCTACTTCCTACTTCCT
>WRHR01000003.1 GCA_009783145.1 Alphaproteobacteria bacterium
CCCCCCCAAGAATGGGGGGAGGAAAGGGTTGGCTTATCGGCGCCCCCGGGCCCCGCCGAAATTGCAAATTTCGGCGGGTGGGTGCCGATTAGCAACCCTTGGAGAGGGTCAAAAAAAGCCGCCCATAGCGGCGGCAGAGTTTTTTCGCCTATATTATCTTGTAACGATTTCCCAATAAAATCCGCGGCCGCTGCCGGGCGAGTTGCCGACATACCCCTTGGTGCGGTCGCCGTAAACAAGGGCGCAATCCTTGGTCGCACTTCCCCCGCCGCATACATCCGGCATCGCTGGCAACGAAGAATCCGGAACATCGGGCACATTGAATCCGCCGGGTGCCGCCACCACGTTGAATCCGCCGGCGCCGCTATTCAGAGCCTCATCATAAACGAAAGTATACACATTATCCGCTTTTAATATATCCGCCGTTACCTTTGCGCCATTATAATATAGCGGCTTTGACCCGAGGAGACTCACATTCAGTTCCGCATTCGCCGCATTAGAACTATGTACTTTGGCGACTACGCGGGCCCCACTTTGGAGCTGAAATCCGGGAACAAGCGCCCCATAGTTGCCGCTGAAATTGTATGTCGTAACATATGAGCCCATCGCGATATTGAACGTCTGTGCGCTGACCAACTTGTCATCGGTATCCGTCCCTGTTAAAATATCGGAAACTTTCAACGCGCCGATCTCGTCCGCAATTTCAGGTGCGACCACAGTCGGGTCTATCGGAGACATCACAACGTTGAATGCGGCGGCATTGGAGTCATAAACAAAGGCATATACGCTATCCGCTTGCAACGTTCCTTCGGCTATCGGCCTGCTGCCATAATAAATGCTTTTTGCGCCCAGTCCATTTACATTCAAAGTTGCGCCGCTGATGTAATCGACACTGGTTACGTTAACCCTGCCAATCACACGCGCGCCGGTCTCCAACACGAATCCCGGAATGGTCGCCTGATATGCATTATTACTACCTCCGCCTATCTCGACATACTTCCCTATTGCCGCGCCGAACGTCTGTGCGCTGACCACTTTGCCTTCCGTATTCGTTCCAGTTAAAATTTCGGGGACGTACATTATAGCGGTCGGATCATTAAAGAGAATATCATTTGGCGCGGAAATTACATGGAACACTGAAGCATTAGTATAACCCCCGCCAGTAAAATCTTCATCATAAAGCAACATATATACATTGTCCATTTTGAACATGCTATCTTCCAATGGCGCGTGCTTATAAATGACTGGCACGGTCGCAAGACTATTTATTCTCAACGCAACAGGGCCATTATTGGTCGAATGGGCTTTAACTATCAGCCGTGCGCCGGTTTTCAGTACGAACCCCGGGACAGTAATTCTATAACTATTGGGGCCGCCGTCTGCGGCGGTTGTAACATACGCACCCATCGCGGTGTTAAATGTTTCCCCGCTTACTAATTTATCATCAGTCTCATTAGTTAATACATCGGTAACGTCTAACGCGCCGATTGAATTGATAATTGTAACCGTATCCGTATCCTGCCCTATAATCTGCCATTGGGCTCCATCCCATACCAAAGTATGAACCGCATTGGCACGAATCGGATTGGTTGAGCTTACCGCTGCTCCATTGATAAATATATTGCCTGCGCCGGTAGTATTAACATTCAAAGTAGACGCTGCAGTCACTGCCGCTGGGAACTTTACTGTAACCTTCTTCCCGGTCGTCCTGGTAAATCCAGTCTTCGCAACCGTGAATGTCGGGGATGTTCCGCCCAGAGTATCAAGCGTGTTATACAGCGGGTCGGTTTCGGCATCGGGAAGAATCTCGGGAAGAGTCACGCTCGTCAGGAACGTGCCCATGGTCGCGGTTATGATTCCCTCGTCGTCATACTCGATATCGGCAACCGCATTGCCGGTGCCTTCCTTCTCAACCGTTAGGCTACCTAGTATATCAGGCATGGTCGGTATCGTAGGTTTGTTCTTGATATAATCAGCCTTGGTATCATTATCCTGCCCCCAATCGGATTGTATCTGGGCATCCTCCAGCGCATCCGGAAGAGTCGCGCTGGTCAAAAAGGTTTCGTCTTTTTTTACTTCCAACATGCCTGTCGCCAAATCGATGACATCGGTGACCGCATTGCCGGTGCCGGTTATCTTATAAAACGGAGTGCTATAGCTGACCTGCCAACGCGTGCCGTCATATAAGAAGGTATACAGCTGCAGCGCCTTCATCCACTCGGCCGGTATAGCTGAAAACGACCCCGCAAGGTATATTGCCTTGGCGCCCGTGCCATTTACATCAAGAGTAGGACTAGCTTCGTTCGCAACATTTACTATCGCCGTAACTTGCGCGCCCTTGACAAGCTTGAATCCCGCGGCGGCCAATTCGTAGGCGGAGCCGGTCCCAGTGGTAAAACCGCCGGCAATATTTGCATCGACATTCAACTCTCCAATCAGAACCCATTTGGCGGGAGCGGCGGAGTCATATACGAACTCGTAAGTTCTGTTTGCCTTGATCATGCCGGCAACGATTTCCGCGCCGTCATAGTATATCTTTGTCGCAGTAGTGCCGTTCACGCTGAGAGTGGCGCCCGCGGCGTTCGCGCCGGGAGACGCGCCGAACGTCACCGCCACCTTGTTCCCGGACGCCAGAGCGAATCCGGTCTTCGCCGCAGTATAAGCGGAAGTAGTTCCCGCCGCCACCGCTACATGATTATATGTCGGATCCTGCTCATACATCGGGACGCTTGTTGTATTCGGGATGCGTCCGGTAACTTGCCACTGGGTTCCGTCCCATACGACGATATACGTCCCGGCAAGCAACTGGTTGGTCGCACTGATTGCCGCGCCGTTAACGAACAGGCTTGCCGCGCCGGTAGTGTTCACGTTCAAAGTAGACGCCACGGTCACGTCCGCCGGGAAGGTTAAATTAACCTTCTTTCCTGTCGCCAGTGTAAATCCGGTCTTCGCAACCGTAAATGTCGGGGATGTTCCGCCCAGAGTATCAAGCGTGTTATACAGCGGGTCGGTTTCAACAGTGGGAAGAATATCCGGAAGAATCGCCGAGAGATTTTTATTAGAAACTGTTGGCATGCCTTGCGCGTCCACCTCCACAACCGCGACTTTGCCCGTGGTATCGGTATTCCCTTCAAAACGGCTTAGAGAGGCGACTATTTTACTAAGATCGATATCGGCCGCATAAAGATTGGCCGGCAAAAGCAGGCACAGCGCGCCAACTGCGCACTTTAACATGCCAAAGCCCCGCGAACGGATGCGCTTTATAACAAAACCTTTCGGACAGTGCATTATTTTCCTACTCGCTATAGTATATTAAATTTTCGTAAATAATGCCAGAGAAAAATGTCTCCCTTGTCAAAGGAGGTCACCTCTCGAACCACGCATCTAATTCCGTCAATGGAATGATGCGATAAACCGGCCTGCCATGGTTGCATTCGCCGCCGCGTTCGGTATTTTCAATCTCGCGGAGCAGAGCGTCCATTTGCGAAGCATCCAGCCCCTGCCCCGCCCTCACCGAATGATGGCAGGCATAGTTCGCAAGCTTTAAATGCAGCTTTTCATGCATTTGCGACGAGTGTCCATGCTCCAAAACCTCCTCTGCAATTCCGTTCATCAAAGCGCCCCAATCCAGGTCCCAATCAGCGGGCTTTTCCTGAATCGCAACGGCATCATCGCCGAATTGTTCCGCAATAATTCCGCAATTTTTCAATTCTTCCGCAATTTCAAGGACGGCCAGAACCGCTTCTGGCTTCATCTTGACGATAATCGGCAGCAACAGGGACTGGCGTTTTACCTCGTGCTTGCGCAGTTTTTCATAGACGATACGCTCGTGCGCGGCATGCTGGTCAACGATCACAAGGCCTTCTGCATTCTGGGCCAGGATATATTTGTTGTCGATTTGGCCTATGACTCGCCCCAGAGGTTGCAAATCTACCCTTTTAATTACATCTTCTTCCTGGGGCGAAATTTCAGTTGCTCTTACATTGCCAGGCAATACTTCTTTCGCTCTTTCTCGTACTTCCCAAAAATTTTTATCAAAATTATTTGAAAGTCCTATAATTCCTACTTCCTCCCTTCTACTTCCTACTTGCCGCGCAGCGGCAGCAAGCGGCGCGGCCAGCGCATCGCGAAGAGTTTTTATAATAAATCCGCGGACCCGCGACGGTTCCAGAAAATGAACCTCGGTCTTTGCCGGCGAGACATTGACGTCAACCTCGCGACCGGACAGCTCCAGATACAGCGCTGCAAGAGGAAACTCGCGGCTCTGCATGACGTCCATATAAGCGGCGCGCAGCGCGCCGACCAGAACCTTATCCTTAACGGGCCGCCCATTTACGAACAAATATTGGTCGATGGAAGACGCGCGGCGAAGGGTGGGCTCGGACACAAAGCCAGTAAGTTTCAGGTTGGAGGTTGGAGGTTGGAGGTTTGAGGTCAGATTATCTTTACCTCCTACCTCAAACCTCCTACCTCCTACCTCTATCATCCGCCCGACGACTTCTTCGCCCATAACGGAGGCGATGCGGTCAATCAAAGGCTGGTCTTTCGGAAACCGCCATTTATTGCTCAATATAAAGCCCACATCCGGACGCGCCATCGCCAGACGCTTTACGACTTCAACGATGGACATCATCTCCGCCCGGTCGCTGCGCAGGAATTTCAAGCGGGCGGGAGTTTTCGCAAATAAATTTTCAACTCGAACTCGCGTTCCCGACTCCCATGCCGACGGTTTAATTTCTCCAGTATCGCAGTTTAATTGCCAACCATTTGATTTACGATTTGCGATTTGCGATTTGCGATTTGACTCCCTAAATTGTAAATCGTAATTCGTAATTCGTAAATTTGTATCAATCGTCATATCGCTTACACTCGCAATGGATGGCAAAGCTTCGCCGCGAAAACCCATAAAGCTTATGTTCAGCAAGTCATGGTCCGGCAGCTTGCTAGTAGCATGACGCTTTATGCAATTATCAAGGTCGTCGCGGTTCATCCCTCTGCCGTTATCCATGACGGAAATCAAGGTGCGTCCGCCGTCTGCAATATCGACCACAATCTGATCGGCGCCTCCGTCAAGGGAGTTTTCGATCAGTTCCTTTACCACGCTGGCGGGACGCTCTACCACCTCGCCTGCGGCGATCTGGTCTATTAAAGAATCGGGTAGTATTCTTATTGTCATGTTCATTTACGATTTACGATTTGCGATTTACGATTTTACTCCCGACAAATCGTAATTCGTAAATCGTAAATTATTTGAATTTAACCTCAATTATTTCATACTCTTTTTCGCCGGCCGGAGTGCGGACAAAGCAAGTATCGCCGACGCACTTGCCGATCATTGCGCGCCCGACGGGACTGGTACAGGCGATTACGGTTTTCCCGTCTGCTTCTACATCCGACAGAATCCGGCATTGCATGCGGTTGCCGTCTTGGTCTTTGGCCGTAACGGATGCTCCGAATGTCACGCGGCTCCCTGAAAGCGAATCAACATCCACGACCAACGCGTCTTTTATATAATCTTCCAGGAACTTGATGCGCCTGTCTATGATGCGCTGCTTTTCTTTCGCGGCGGAATAATCGGCGTTTTCGGAAAGGTCGCCCAAAGAACGCGCCCATTGTACGGTCTTTATAATATCCGGGCGATCGACTTCGCGCAGCTGTTTCAGCTCTGCATTCAGCGCGTCGAACCCCTGGCGGGATATGGGCTTTTTTTCCATAGATTTTCCTTGTTTCTCGGATTATAATAGATAAATGCTGAATTTAAAGCCAAAAATTTTGACCATTTTCCTGGCGCGGAGATTTCTGTCGGGGCTGGGCCTGGTGCTGTTGATAATATCTGGCATAATCTTTGCTATAACCTTTGTCGAAAGGCTCCCCGCGTACGATTCAGCGATCAGCGCGGCAAATACAGCCTATATCAGCCTGCTGGCTTATATTCCGATTTTTCTGCCTCTGGCGGTGTTTATGGGGACTCTTTTGACGTCGTATAATTTAATCCGGTCTTCCGAATCGGTGATAATTTCGGGCGCGGGCCTGTCGCCATGGCAGAAAATGAAGCCTTTCGTGATCACGGCGTTTTTGATAGGGGTTTTTACCATAACCGTAATAAATCCGTATGCGGTCAGCAAGGGCGCGAATAATATAGGAATCGAAAGCTTCGAGCTGGCCGACAACGCGATCTGGCTGCGCGAGGCGGATAAAGACGGCTCGTTCATAATGCGCGCCGGGGGCATATCGCAAACGAAGGGAGGCGGGCTGTCATTCACGGGCGTTTCGGTATTTATCCAGGACAAGAATTCCACGTTCCAGCAACGGATAGAGGCGAAAGAACTGATGCTTACGAACGAAGGTTTCTTCATAAAATCGGCGCACGCGTACGGGGCGGCCGGCCTGCCGCATGATATCAAGGATTGGCATCGCGCGGCCCAGACCAACCCCGCGAACTTTCTGGAAAGGAACTTAAAGCCGGATCAGGTCTCGTTCTGGCGGCTGCCGAAAATGATAATGAATATGGCGAAGATGGGCATGCCAATCCGCGGACATCTGATACAACTGTGGACCTTGCTGTTCCTGCCTTTGACGCTGATTGCGATGACGACGCTGGGGACGGCTTTTTCTCAGACGCGCGAGCGTCGTAATTTCTCGTTCGGGGGAAAGTTCAGCATAGGAATAGTGGTATGCTTCGCGCTGTATTTCACAATGAATGTGTTCGGCGCGCTGGGGACCAGCGGGGCATTGCCGACGATACTCTCGGTCTTGCTGCCGCCGCTGATAATAACGGCATTCGCGGCAACCTGGATAGTATCTTTCGAGGCAATATGATGAGACAGAAATATCAGAAAAACAAATTTATGAAATGGGTGTGGATAGGGCTGGCCGCGGTGTTGGTGGTTTTGATGATAATTTCTTTCTCGCCCGTGAGGCATGTTACCGAAATAATTTTGCAATGAACTACACCGATATTTTTTTAGAGATGCTAAGCGCTGAAAAAGGCCGCGGGAAAATGACGCTGGAAGCATACGGGCGCGACCTGCGTATGGCGGAATCCGTGGTGGGCGACCTTGCCGCCGCGACGACGCAGCAACTGCAGAAATACTTGTCGGGATTGAATGAAAAGCCCGCCAGCATCGCGCGAAAAACATCCGCGTTGCGGCAATTTTACAAGTTCCTGGCCCTCGAGAAAATTATAAAGGAAAATCCCGCAATCGGGCTGGAACTACCCAAGAGAACGAAATCATTGCCTAAGTTTTTGACGATGGAAGAGATCGAATTGCTGATTTCCAGCGCGGGGGATATAAAGAACTCGACACGGCTGCGGGCGATGCTGGAACTGCTTTACGCGTCCGGATTGCGAGTGTCGGAATTGTGCGAATTGCCGCTGACCGCAGTGCTGGGGGACAAGCTGCTGATACACGGCAAGGGCGCAAAAGAAAGAATGGTGCCGATGCATCCGGGCGCGCAAGAGGCGTTGGAGAAGTGGCTGGAACTGCGTGATGCGAAACGCGAAACGCGAAACGCGGATGATAATGAAGAATACGCGTCACGCATCACGCGTCACGCGTCACGTTTTGTCTTTCCCGGTTCCGGCGCATCCGGGCATATAACGCGCGATGGGTTCTTTAAGATAATAAAAAAATGCGCGGTCTTGGCGGGGATTTCGCCCGAACGGGTCAGTCCTCATGTGCTGCGGCATTCGTTTGCGTCGCATTTGCTGGCGGGCGGGGCAAACTTGCGCGCAATACAAATGATGCTGGGGCATGAAGATATATCCACCACGCAGATTTATACGCATGTAATGCCGGATAAATTGGTGGATGCAGTAAAACAACACCACCCGCTGGCGAAAAAATGATAAAAAAATGTGATTTTCCAAACTGCTCCAAGGCCGGAACCTGTCGGGCGCCCAAGGCGCGCGACCTGAAAGAATATTACTGGTTTTGCAAGGAACACGCGGCGGAATATAATAAAAATTGGAATTATTATGCAGGCATGACAACGGATGAAATAGAGGAAGACTGGGAAAAGGAAACCTTTGGAATCAGTGATAACGAGCGCAAAGCCAAGGAAAAAGCCAATGCGGATTATGTGGCGTTTCTGCAGAATTTTCTGACCGGACGCGATAATTTCGACCGCAGCGCCGGATCGCGCGCGCGCAGGCAATCCGGCGCGTCGCAAGCGGTATCATCGGCATTGCAGACGTTTGACCTGCCTCCGACGGCATCGTGGCGCGAGGTACAAACTCGCTACCGCGCGCTGGCGAAAAAATTCCACCCCGACACCGCCAAAAACAAAAAGTCCGCGGCGGCGGAATTCGCCCGCATTTCCACAGCGTATGGGGAGTTAAAGAAGTATTATTCCCCCCCATCGGGGGGGTGCCGACGCACCGGCGGCGGCGAGGGGGGTTAGTTGTGCGATAGCGCGCAATTATAAAGGGCGCGGAAACCGCGCCCTTGCAACCCTCCCCGTCAATCGCCAACGGCGATTGCCACCCCTCCACAGGAGGGGAATTTTTACTTCACAACCATCGGATCGCCAAAGCCGTATGTCTGGCCGCCGCTATAGCATTTTATAACCTGGTTCTTGCTGTCGAACCAAGCATTCGCCGCAGCGTCCCCAGCGCCTCTGCGCAAGGTGGCCGCGCGTTCTTTAAGGGCCTCGGACACTCCGACACCTCCGCCAACCGCGCCGATGGTCCCAAGAACCGATGCGCCGGTAATGGCCCATGCGGTCCGCTTTTTCTCATTAGCGGTTTGAGCATTCTGCGTAGCGCGAGTCTTCGCGGCATTCAACTGAGCTATCACATTCTGAACCTCCATAACCTCCTGCAAGGCTGAATTACGGGCTTTGTATTCTGCAGTGCCAGCGACAGGAGTGATTTGCCCAAGTCTAAGATTTTCTTGCGCAAGCGCCGAGGTCAGAGAGCTAACAACTATATTTAGTTGACTTTCTGCCTTTCCAATTGTTCCTTCTTCATCGTTTTTAGAGTCTGAAATTTCACAACTCCAATTGGGTACAGCTACGCCACCAGCCGTGCAAACTGATGCCTCTGTATTCACCCTTCTTGGTTTGCCCCCAACTTGAGATTTACACAAATTCAAAGTATTCTGTACTTGTTTTGCCTTTTCTATGCACTCGTTTAAGCCAATGGTTAATGCCGAGCTTGTTTGCGCGAGAACTTCTGTAATTCCAACCCTGCTGTAATCCGCTGCGCAGGTATAGCTATACACATCAATCTGCGGTATGCCTTTGGCGCTGTTTGCATCTATAGAACATGCAGGAGTACTCGACTTGGCAACTGTATTCCCAGTGCTATAGTTGGTTGCGCAAGCATTCAAGCTATTCAGGGCACTATTCGCCTGGGCTATGCAGTTATCTATATTCCTAACGTCGGTATCTTTGCCGACGGCGTTTGATGCAACCTTTTTGCCGATCGCGTCGCCTGCGAACCATCCGCCTACTCCGCCTGCGGCCCCGATGCCGATCCCGGACAGCAATCCGGCGACCCCAGGATTACGCTGGCCCCAGTTCAGCACGTCCAAGCAGCCCGTTTCCCCGCGCTTGGTGCATACTTTCGACGCATCCTCGATCCTCTTGTCTATCTCGTCAAAGCATTCCTTCGTGATATCCTCGCCGCACAACAGCTCGGTTCCGACCGGCGCGAAGAATTTGGTATCGCACTTCGTCAGATTGGCCATGGATATGTTGATTCTCTTGCCTTCGTATTCCGTGAACGTGTCGATAAAGTTGATTGTCATCGTGCCTTGGCAGAATCCGCCGAACACATCCGCCGTAGCGCTGACCGAAGTGGTATATGTGGGCTGGTTCCTGTTCGTCAGGTCCGTCATCTTGCCCCAGATGAAGTTCTTTATCCCGGCCGGATTGCGCTTTTCGCACTCGTTCTTGATCATATTCGCCGATTTATGCAGCTGGTCCTGCGCGTATCTGGCGATATCTGCGACCAGGCCTTCGAATATATTCTGCTCCTGCGTCGCGCAAGCCTTTTGCATTGGAGTCGGATCTTCTATATTGGCATAGGTATTCGAAGGAAAGCATCCCGCTTCAAATACGGTGGTTCCGGTCTTGGCCGTGCTTTGGGCCATCCATGCATTGCGGTTGCTGTTGGCCATACCCCAAGTATCCGCGCTGGCGCCAGAGGACATTTTGGCGTACTGCACGTCGAAGTATTCTCCGCAGTCTTCAAACTTCTTGACCTGCAACAGGCACAATCCCTTCGCCATGTCACCGTCAAACCCGCCGCTGTGCGCGGTCCCGCTTAAGTTGCCGTCGCCGCCGACGGTCTTGTTCGAGATATTGTCGGTATTGGCGGAGCTGATAAAGCAGCTGGTGAAATCATTGCCGCACTCGCTGCGGATGCATTGTTCCGCCTGGTTCTGACAGCTCTTGCGCAAGTTCGCCACAGCCTGCTCGTTAAACGCTTTCGACAGGTCCGTATTCAGCATCGCAATAGCGTTGGATTCGTCCCTTGTCCACATCGCGGCCCATGCGTCGCCGGCCGCGCCGCGCTCTTTATCGACGAATATATCGGCGCAATATTGGTTGTTGTTTATGACGCTTTCGCAGGCGCCGGCAATTCCGGACTTCTGCTTTATATCAATCGATCCGTTCGGCATCTTGGACAAGCCATAGCAACGCGCGCGCGAGCCTTCCCCGCAAGAGTTTATCGCGCAGTCGACCATCGCGGTCTTGCATTCTTCCAGCGATCCCATCGCCGCCTTGGCCGCCCATTCCTTTATATTGCTCTGTTGCATTTTCCAGCGAGCGCCGACGCCGTTGAACATTATATCCTGATAGACTTCCTGGATATTGAATATATCGACCAAGTCCGCCTCTTTCGCCGGCTTGCCGTTCGTCACCAAAAAGCACCATTGGTTGCCGCCAACCATGTCGCGGCACTGCTCTTTGATATAATTCTTCACATTGCTGTCATCCCAGCCCATATTATTAATCCAAGTCGAAAGCATTCTGGCATTCAGGCGCAACGTGGTCTCGCCAGATGTAGCGATGCTGACCATCTCGTTTACATCTATGTCCGAAAAGCCGTTCATGGAAATGCACTTGTGCGGAGCGTTCTTGCATGCATTCTCGATGCAGGCGTCCGCGGCCTTGTTGCAAGTCTTCACGGAATTCGAAGCGGCCCAGCTGTTGCCTTCCTTGATGCTCAGGTCGATGCGGCTGTCCGCCGCCACCGCGATATCTTGCAGCGCGGGCGAGAAAGTCCGATTGGTTAGAATGGATTCTCCATCGCACATCGTGCGGTTCGCTGACGCAAAGTCGTCAGAGGTCGTAACCGAATTTCCGAATATTGCCTTTATCGCGTCCGCCGGACATTGCGCCAGATAATCCTGGCACATTATGCGGCTTTTGTTGAATTGCCTTAAGCTATAGCACAGCTCGAAATGCTCGCCGCAGACATTTTCCTGACGCAGGCATGAATCGTATCTGGTGATGCAGCGCTGGCTGGTCAAACGCTCGGGCAGGCCGCCGCTATCGCAAGTTGCGATCAACCCGGCATTGGGATTGGTCACCACGCCGCCGATTACGATGGCGCCTGTATTGACGCTTAGACTCGGCATGCGCGCCATCGCCGGCCGCGCCGATGTTGTCGGGGCCGCCCTGCCTGGCGCGACCATGCTGACAGCTTGCGCCGGCGTCATACAAACCTCGGACACCAAGGGCAGCATTAAACCTACGATTATGGCTTTTTTCATGTCTCTCTTCCCATTGTTTTATTAACTATTTTATCACAAAAGCAAATGCATAACAAACAAAAATTAGCAATTAGCGATTAGCAATTATCAGGGAGTTTAATCGCTAATTGCTAATTAGTTCCTGCACCGCTTCTGCAAAATCGGGGGCCTTGGACAAAAAGCTTCCCACGGCCAAAAGATCCGCGCCCGCGGCCCAGCACTTTTTCGCAGTTTCTGGATTAATACCGCCGTCGACGCTTATCTTGAATTTCAAATTGTGCTTTTTCCGAGTGTTGTTCAGCGCCGATATGCGAGGGATGGCGCTTTCTATAAAAGGCTGACCCGCCGCGCCGGGTATAATGGCCAAGACCATAACTTCATCCAAATCGCGCAGAACCGGCGCAATTATATCAAGCGGTGTTGAAGGATGCAGCGCGATGCCGCAACGCTTTCCCGCGGCTTTGATTTCACGCAAAGCACGCACTACCCCGTTCGTACCTGATGATACTATAATCGTATCGGCGCCGGCAGCAATTGCCTCGGCTGCCCACTGGGCCGGATTCTCGGTCATCAGATGAACATGCAGGTGAGCCGTCGTATGCGCGCGGATGAATCGAAGCTCGTCAATTCCGCTGACAATGCGCTCTACATAAAACCCGTCCATGATATCGACGTGAATTATGCTGATATTTGCTGATGCGAATTTCGCGTAAGTCGCTGCGTCTCGCATATTCCAGACAAGAGTAGCCGGCATAATCGGAATAAGCTTTTTTCGCCGCGTTCGAACGCGCCAGCGCAGCGGCGATGTAATCGCATTCCAAAATTTTTCCCACTTTTTGCGGCGCGCCAGATACCCGGCTATGCGCACGGTCTCGCGATTCCAAACGAACTGGGCCATAGCACCCACTATCGCAAAGGGCCCAAGATTCTCGCACCTAATACTGAACGTTCTCTCCAGCAAGTCCGTCAATCCCGGAATGCCGCTGCCGCCTCCGCTGACATAGATTTTAACAGGATTGTATTTTTCAATTCCCGGCCGCAATATATTGCTAATCGATTCCAGAATTTGGGAAAAAACCGCGCCCGCAACATCGTTTAAATCGAACTTGGTAATGTCATGCTTGGTATCAGCAGGAGTGAACCTGTCCATATCGGTGGTATTCAGCGTCATATTGCTTGTCTTCAGCCTTTCCGCCTGCGCGCGCGGAATACGGAAAGCATCCGCTATCCTTGTCGTTATATCCGCGCCGCCAATCGGTATTTTTTCCAGAATCATAGGGCCGCGCGCGGACATCAGGGAAACGCTTGTATATTCCGCGCCGAAATCTATGAATACGGCGATTTCCTTGGCGTCCGGACGGGCCTGTCCCAAAACCCACATCGGGTCGAAAAAGTCTTCGGATTCTAAGTGCGCGGCATGCAAAGCGGACTTTATTCGCGCCATTCCTGACGCCGAATATGAAATTGAATGAAATACGGTATGCAGCGCGCGGTCTGTCAAGCCCACCGCGCTTGATACATTCTGGAATTCGCCGAGATCATAGCGCAGCGGGATGATGTGCAGCGGAGAAAAACCGTCATTACCGGATGCAATCGCCTGCTCCAGAATATCTTGAGGAATAATTTTATGCTCGCCTCCCCAGGCGGTCTTGCGGATGAAAATCTCCGAGCGCAAGGCGCCGAAATTTCCCGTAACGAATGCGGAATCAAAGCGCGCGCCGATCTTCTCTTCCAGCGCGTCTACGGCAGATTTCACCGCATAGGCGCCGTCCTGGGATTCAAAAAATACCGTCGCCGAAGATTTTATCCGCCCGAAACTGACATGACACCCCATGGCATGCACGCCGGCGCTGCCAACGTCCAGACAAAGAAAAGATCCATCGGTTAGATTCATTGTTCGCTTCGCTCGCAAGTTATAAGTTATAAAGGATAAGTTATAATATTCCGCGCAACGCCGAACTATTATAACTTATAACTTATCCTTTATAACTTCACAAGTGGTCTTGCCACATCCCTCATATCCAAGATTTTGATTTTGCGGTCCAGAATCGCGTTCTGCCGGTGAGTTTTTTCTAGTTTTAAGATTGCGCCTTCCGGGTCCCCTTCGGGCAGCATGACGCGAGCGCCGCTATGCAGAAAAATATCCCACCGCCTGCCTTCCACGAATTCTATCCTTGCCGCGCGGGAAAGCAAACCGGGCGCGCGTTTCAAAGCAGCGGAAATGTTGGATATATCGCCGGGGACAGTTCCTGAAAAAACCAGCATATTGTCGGGACGGGCGTCCAGCGGGCGGTTTATGGGCGAGCCGTTTGCATCCAAAGGATAGTATTTTTCTCCGTCCGTCCAGGCCGCGACTATGACGCGCATCTGTGCGCGGACAATAATTTCTCCGTTCGCGGTGCGGCGAACGCCCGCCAGCGCGATGTCGGGATCAGCGACAACGCGTTCCAGCGCCTCGTCCAAATCGAACTGCGCGGCCCGCAAGCCGGGAGCGATATTCAACCGCTGCGCTATCCCTCCGGCATCTCCGCTGCCATTGATTACACTTACCGAGGCTTTTCGAACCGCGGACAGTTGTCCTGCCCCGCCCATCAGAACCATAGATATCCGAACAGCCCCGTAAATCGCAAGCATCACGGCAAGGCCGAAGTTAAGCCAAAAGAAGAGTTTATGTTTCATACAAAGCGGATTATAGCATAAAAATTAGCAATTAGCGATTAGCAATTATCGGGGAGTTTAATTGCTAATTGATAATTAGCTTGCCCTTAACAAATACCCCCGCCGCATCATGCATCTGCGATACGCGCCGACGGATTTTGACGAAGAGTTGGGCGGAACCGACATAAGCGCGCGCTGGCCGATGTCCGGATGCTCATTGGATTGAAAGGTCACCCACAGGCCGTCCCAATCCGGCATCTGGGCGGACTGGTTGGGGCTTATCAGCTTCGCGATGCGCGAGCGCGGCACGTGCGCGGGGCGAGTCACCCCCAAGCAGCCGTTGTGATCGCGGATAAATTGCTCGGTAGTGACGGCATCATTTTCCCAATTCAAAACCGTGGCGTTGTCGATAGAGCCGGTGTTCGCCGACGAACAGGCACAAAGAATAAAGAACAAAGAATAAAGAATAAATTTCTTCATAATTGTTCTTATTATACTTTAAAGGCGTAAATAATAGCAAACCTATTTTTCGCTCGCCGCTTCGCGTCTGCGCGCATCCTCGTAAAGGCAATAAATTGCCAACTCGGATTCTTTATTCTTTATTCTTTCTTGCTTTTTTAGTTGCTGAGAGGGCGAATTTAAGTCTATAATGCGACGATGAAGGAGTTTAGACATGACAGCGGAAGAGAGATACCAGCGAATTGCCGGCTTTTACGAGGCGCTGAAAACTTTGTCCGCCGCAATCCGCACGCAAAAAGGCGGCATAGCGCCGGAAAACTATGTGGGGCGCTTTTTCGCGGCGGATATTTTGGAAATGCTGAACGCTTACGGGGAAAAACTAACCACGGCCGACGCCAAGCTGAAAGCCGCAGTAAAAAAATATCACGAGGAATACCAAACCGCGAAAGATTTGGCGACTCCGTCGAACAAGCCGATATACGAAATGACGTTGGAAGAATTCGAACGGGTTATGAATATCTGAGAGAGGAAATAAAATGAAGAAAAGTTTTTTGCTCTTTGCTCTTTGCTCTTTGCTCTTTGTGGCGGCTTGCCAGCCGCCCCGGCCGCGCGGGCCCGTGTTCGACACCGTGCAGGTCATTGAAAACATCGTGGTGGACGAGCGTTCCGTGCCGATTTTCCCGAAAAAGGCGGCCCTGACCACCGACACGGCGCAGAGGTTCGCGCTGGACCTGCCAAAGCGCTGCACCGTCGATTGGGACAATCAGAGCATACTTTCGGTTCTGCCTGAAACGCCCGTTGAAATTGTGCGTTTGAATACCGGCGACCCCCTGCCCGGTTTTGATGTGGAGAATTATTCATTTACCAAAAAAACTGTGCCGGAAACGCTGAAGAAATTATTGCAGGGCACCAAGATCAGGGTCGTGACGGATGAAAACATGCCGGGTCTTATCAGCGGGGAAATAAAGGCCGCATCCTTGTCCGATGCGATAGACTTGATCGCCAGAATGGGCAAAGTCTATTATTCCTATAACGACAGCACCAAGGAGCTGAAACTCACCAGCCGCGGCAAATGGCTGATGAAGATGCCAAAGGACCAATATGTGATAATGGCGTTGTTGGACGCGATGCGTGGCGCGGGATTGCGGAACCTGCTGACGAACTGGCAGGACAAGACCATGGCGTTCGAAGGCGACTATCAGACCGAAAAGGAAGTGCGCAGGATAGTGTCCGAGCTGGGGGCGAAAAAGCATCTTGTGGCATGGGATATGGACGTATACCGCGTATACCCGCGGACTCAGAATCCGATAGTCTGGATGAACATGCTGCCGGCGTTCGGGGAAAAGAACGTCAGGATGTCGATACCCGGAGTGGTCGGAAGACTGCTGGTGGTAAGTCCCGAAATCAATACCAAAACTTTGCAAGGATTCCTGGCGCAGCAAAGCAATGTTGTCTTGATTTCGCAGGGAACATTCGTGATACCGAATAACTGGCAGACCAGATTCGATATAGGCCAGTGCTCGCGCGAAGAGAGATTGGAAACAGACCTGATAATCGGCGCGACGGGCAAGTACGGCAAATACGCGGATATGATGAAAGTTGATGCGAAGATAGCATTGCGCACAAGCAACGGGGAGCTGACGACCTTCAACGTGCCGTCGTCATTGGGGGATAACTATGTGATAGTCGGAATCCCGACGCACAGCTTTGTGACTACGCCTGAAACATTGATAAGCCCGTTTGCGGAATTGGTGATATTTATGAGCCCGCGTGTGATCTCGATAGTAGAGCCTGACTCGCCGTCGGCGGAGCTTGCGGGCGACGCACTGAGAAAGTATTTAGAGGACTAGAGTATGAAAATCGCATACATTGGGCACAGCGGTTTTTTTATAACAGCAGATAATGCCGGGGTTTTGATCGATCCGTTTATTGCCGGCAATCCATTGGCCGTCGCAAATTTTGATACGAGTGATGTAAAAGATATTCTTGTGACGCACGGGCATTTCGATCACTTGGGCGATTCTGTAAAAATCGCAATCGACACCGGCGCGACGATTACTGCTGTATTTGAATTAGCAAGTTATTGCAAAAATATGGGCGCAAAAGCTGTCGGAGCAAACATCGGCGGCGAAATTAAATTGCAAAATGCGTCTGCAAAAATGTATCCTGCGTTTCACAGCAGTGCGGATAATAATGGAACTTATCTTGGCTGCCCGTGCTCTTTTGTGATAAAGATCGGCGGCAAGACAATTTATCATGCCGGGGACAATTGTTTAAACCAAGAATTGAAAACAATTGGCGAAATGCATAAGATCGATATTGCCTTACTTCCGATCGGCGGACATTTTACGATGGGTGTGGATGATGCGATAATCGCGGCAAAGTGGCTGAATGCCGAAACTATAATTCCAATGCATTATGACACATTTGGGTTGATTAAAACGGATATCTCGGAATTTGAAAGCAAAGTTGCAAAAGCCGATAAAAAGTGTATTGTTATGAAACCAGGCGAAACAATAAATATAATATAATTCCCCTCCCCTGGAGGGGTGCCGCCCGAATGGGCGGCGGGGTGGGTTAGCAGAGCCTAAAATTAAAAAGAGAAAAAATGACTGAAAGTTTAATTCCCGGAATATTGCCGCCACTTGGCGCACCAGCATACTCACATGAATCCACATCAAATACGGAATGGGTGGTCAGTGAACAAAAGAATATAAAAACAACCACGCCGGCGGAAGGCTTTGGGCATCATGGGCTGGTCGTTGGAAAGACGCTTAAACTATCAGGCGGCACGGCAGAAGTTATAGAAATATTATCTAAACCAATTCAGAAAGCAGCATTAGCCAAGGTTGTTTTGACCGTTGGTTCGAAAGAGCCTCAAAACGGATATATAATCAAACGCAACGAATTCGTCCGATTCGAAGCAGATGAAAAAATCGCCAGAAAGTTTTATGATTCGCTTGTCGGCTTAATGAGCACGAGTAAAGAGAAAGTGCAAAAGAAAAAAGAACCATGGAAAACTTTTTTATGGGCAAACGGCAAAGGGGAAAAATGATAATGTTCAGTCGTCTTGAAAAGAAAATCGCGTTTCGGTATCTGCGGGCAAAGGGACGCGGGTTCGGCAGCGTGATTTCATGGGTGTCATTGCTGGGAATCGCGCTGGGCGTCGCGACGCTGATCGTGGTGATGTCTGTTATGGGCGGATTTCACGATACCTTGCTGGCCCGCATAGTCGGAATGAACGGCCATGTCGTCGTGTATCATCAAGATGGCGCTATCGCGGACTTCGACTTTCTGATTGAGAAAATGCGGGATAACAAAACCGTAACGGCATCCGTAACGGATATAGTGCCGGTGTTGGAAGGCCAAGTAATGGTGAGCAGCAACGGCAACAATTCCGGCGCTATGGTGCGCGGTGTTCGAATGTCGGACTTGGCGAAAAAATTCGGCGCGCAGACAAAAGTCTATGGCACGCCGTTGGATGAAGTGAAAGACGGCCAACTGGTAATGGGAATGGCGCTGGCGCGCAGCTTGAAGATTACACTGGGCGATAATGCAACGCTGGTCAGCGCTAATGGCGGCACAGCAACAGCGTTCGGAACCATGCCGCGGATTCAATCCTATCCGGTAATGACCAGTTTCTTTGCGGGAATGTACGAGTATGATTCGGGATATATATTCATGCCGTTGGAAACCGCGCAGAAATACCTGAACGCGCCGGGTGGTGTCAGCCACATAGACTTGTTCTTGAAGAATCCTGAAAAGACGACCGCAGTGCGCGATACGTTGATGGCTACATTGCCGAACGGGTTCGTAGTGCGCGATTGGAGGGATCTGAACCGCGGCTTTGTCGGCGCGCTGCAAGTGGAAAGCAACGTGATGTTTTTGATTCTGATGCTGATTGTAATCGTCGCGGCGTTTAATATAGTCTCCAGCCTGGTGATGCTGGTAAAAGACAAATCGCGCGACATTGCGGTGCTTCGCACGTTCGGCGTATCGCGCCAAAGCATGATGAAAATATTTATCCTGTCCGGGTCATTGATTGGAGTAATCGGCGCGTTCTTTGGAACAATTCTGGGCCTGCTGATTGCGAAATATATTGAACCGATAAGGCAATTTTTCCAGTGGGCAACCGGGCGCGATTTATTCCCTGCGGAATTGTATTATTTGTCCGAGCTGCCAAGTAAAATAGAATTCTGGTCGGTGTTTAGCATAGCGTTTGTTGCAATCGCGCTGGCATTCTTGGCGACATTGTATCCGGCTTGGAAAGCCGCCAAAACCGACCCGGTAGAGGTTCTTAGAAATGAATGAAGAACTCTTTGATATTTACAACCTGGACGGAACAAAAACCGGCCGCATCGCGACGATGAAAGAAGTTAAGACAGAACGACTCGCCATAAAAACTGCGGCTGTTTGGTTTGTAAATTCAAATGGGCAAATTCTTTTGCAGCAAGGTGGTAAGCAAGGTCACAAAAGCTTTGGCGAATGGAGGCTTACCGTCACGGGAAAGACTGACGCTGGCGAAACAACTTTGGATACGGCGCAAAGGGAAACTTTTGAAGAGCTGGGGCTTAATATCCCAAAAGATCAATTCAAACTAATACAAACATTGCTTTACAATGACTTTCCGGATTATCCATATTTTTGCGATATCTATGTTGTTTTTATAGATTTTGAAGCATCAGAAATAAAAATTGATAAAGCAGAAGTTGCTGATTTGAAATGGTTTGACCGAGATTATTTGATAAACTGGGAACAAAATAATATGCACGTCAATAAAAAGTATTTCAGTTTAAGATTAAATAATTTATTGGAATGGCTTGATAAAAACGGAAGTAAAAAATGACATCAATTTTGAAATCATTGCAGAGCGTAAAAAAACGCCCGGCCGTTATGTCGGTGTCCGGCATAAAGAAGACTTTTATGGAAGGCGGCCAGCCTTTGCACATCCTCCGCGGCGGCGGGTTTGATTTAATGCGCGGGGAAATTATCGCGCTGGTGGGCCCGTCGGGCTGCGGGAAATCAACCCTTTTGCAATGCGTGGGATTATTGGAACAGCCATCCGGCGGACAGATGGTCATCGCCGGCACGCCGACGCATAAAATGACGGAAGACCAGCGCACAGCAATCCGCCGCGCAAAACTTGGGTTCGTATATCAGCGTCATAACCTGCTGGAAGATTTTACCGCATTGGAAAACGTAATGCTGCCGATGCTGGCGAATGGCATTGATGAAGACGCTGCGCAAATTCGCGCAAAGAAATTGTTAAAGGCCGCGAATGTTCTGCATCGCGCAAGCCATCGCCCTGCGGAAATGTCAGGCGGAGAGCAACAGCGTACGGCAGTCGCGCGCGCGCTGGCGAATGAGCCGGAAGTTTTGCTGGCCGATGAACCCACGGGTTCGCTGGACCCGGCGCACGCTGCGGGAGTCTTTGATTTGCTGCTGAACCTGACGAAGCAAACGCGCATGTCAATGCTGTTTGTTACGCATGACATGAACCTGGCCAAACGCGCCGATAGAATAATCACAATCAAAGACGGAATCGTGGGCTAGTCATCAACGCGCGCAAGGTCATCATAAGCTTTATATTTCGCCTCAGAGGTTTCGTAATATTCATAAGGTTCCGCGTCTTTGGAATATCTCCCAAATAATTCGGAAACTTTCTGAACAGATGCGCCAATAATGCTCTGCGCCTGCGTGCCCGAATATTCGATCAATTTCACATCATTATTTTTTAACTGCAAGAATTGCATTATTTTGGCGCCGCGCATATACGCCTCCAGGGGCAACTGCGGCATATTGCCCTGCTCTAATTGAGATTTATTAGGCGCAGCGCCTGTCTTGATATCCAGAACGACATCGTCCCAAACCCGGTCGGCAATGGCTTTGACCGTCCTGCCTGCAATATTTGTCTGTAGCTTTATTTCCGATTCGCCGCCCCTGGACACCGCCAACATTTTCTCAATGCTGGGGGCTATTTCAACAAAACGCTTGTGCCAGAAATGAAAGAGAACGCTATCCGATGGCAGAATTTTTTTTGCTTCAGAGTCTAATTCCTCAATCAATGACAACCTATGCTCTATGCTCTGTGCTCTATGCTCTATAACGCCATGAACAAGATTTCCGAACTCGCGTCCGCCGGGCTCCGCCCACCAGTCGTCTTTGGGCTTTAACCTTAAAATATGTTTGGCATAAAAGGCATAAGGATTGTGAATCAGCAGCTCTAATTCCGTGACATAAACCGGCGACTTGTCGCTTGGGGGCATCGGTGGAGAATAATCCAGCGGCGCATACGGTACATTGTCGTGTGTGCGAACTATATCCAAATAATCTATGCTCCGCGCTCTGTGCTCTGTGCTCTGTCTGGAATCAGCCACGCTGATTCTGGATAGAAACCGCGACTCGGTCGTCTGGGCGCCGCCTGCGGTTTGCGAACGCAGCCAATAAACCTGTGGCCCGCAGGACAAGTTCATAAAATCCATGGCCATCAGGGAGACTTTGCGCTCTGGCGGAGGAAGGCCGATTTGCTGGGCAATTCGCCGCGGCAGCCAAGGGTTTTCGTATCCCAGCGCCGGAAACATTCCTTCGTTCAAACCGGTGAGTATCACAACATCCGCCGTCTGCATTCGCGATTCGATCGTACCCAAAACGCGGATATTTGCATCGTCATTCATCGCGGGACGAATCTGAACAGAGGACAAAGCGTCCGCAACAACCGCGCGCGCATCTGCCGATTCCAACACAATCTTGTGATGCGATAAAATATTTGAAACTTCTTCTAACTTCTTTATAATTTCCACATCTTCATTGCTTTCTTTATTAAATTCTAAATTTAAACCAATTATGAAATTAAGCAAATCTTCTATTTTTGATTCGCTTAATTCATCAAATTTATTCAGAATCGCGCGGCCGAATAAAGTCATGGCTCCGGAAGTACCACCTGAAAAATCCGCTGGCAAATTGCGGCGAGCAAATGCCTCGCGCAAGCGCTGATTTCCCGCCGCGTCCGGAGTGATTACCAAAACCGTTTTATTTTCCGCTATTGCGCGAGCGGTAATTTCCGCAGCAACCTCGGCCTCTTCGCTTTCGCGACCGCAATCAATTCGTATAGGAGCTTTGCTGCTTACGAAGTCTTGGGTGGGGGTATTTGAAAACGCATCATTAAGAAAGTCTATATTTGATTCGCCAACATCAATCATTTGAACGGCTGAGGGCGAAATCCCGATGCGTGCCAAAAACTTCAGTTCTGAATAATAAGGGTCGCATATATTTGTAATCGCCGAAGGCGAGCCGCCCGCAAAAGTCTCTGATTTTTGCGAAGCCTGAAACCCGCTGATTTTTCCCGGCAAGATAATATATCCGTTGTTCAGCCCCGCTATAAACTCCATCAAATCCGCTGTAGCCGGCACAGACCCGGTAGAACCGCAAACAATGATTTTCCCTTTTATGCTTTTTTGCAACGGCTGAATCCAATCGCGAATATCGGCATTTCTTTTTTGCGCTTCGGTGATTTTATTTGGGAAAATAGAGGGCAAAACCGAATCCGCCAGGGTTAAAAACTCTGCTTTTTTCTGAAAGTGCGCGGCAAACTTTTCATCAACAAGTGATTGCCATTCTATCCGCGTCTCGCGTCTCGCGTCTCGCGTCTCGTTCTCAATATAATCCTGCATGCGGACCAGGTCGCGGGCGACGGGCAGAACCGCGGAGAATCCCCTGCCCTCTGCCGCAGACAGCAGTTTGGCCAGAACCAAAACGCGCTCTTGATTTGAAACGATATCATCATCTGAAATCTCAGCGATTTCTTCTTCTGGTTCTTCGCCAAGTGCAACAAGTTTCGGCAATAAAACCGCCGCGGCGGATTTATCCCCCGTAGCCTTGGCGAAGGGGGACTTTTCGGCAATAAACTTTTCAACTGTGCGAATTGCGCGACGAGAAGGGAGGAAAATTATATCGCCTGAAAAGTCTCGCCCGCATAACAGCGACCACAGCGCGTCGCAAAGCCGCGCAGGATTTGAAGCACAAAAGATGTTTTCTCTATCACTCATTCCTGCCTTGCAAAACCAAATTTATAGCTTCCGCAATTTTTTGATTATAATCCGGCTCGTCATAAAACTTATATTTCTGCGTATCTTTTTGTTGTGTCAGTTCAACGACTTGCTTTACACCAAACTTAATTATATTAAATTTTTTCGTATTTACTGGTTCCTCTGGCTTTTCAATATCTTTCAAAAGTTCCCACATTGCGGCTCTTGCCTGTTCGGAATTGTAATTCCGCCCCCCCCCCAACATTGCCCTGGAACCTGTCCAGCATATCCAGCAAATTATAAATCGTCAGCACGGCGCAAGAGTTATCTTTCTTGTCCGAACATTGTTGGACATTTTCACTATATCCCCAACCATAATTCGGAAAAATCCCAAGTATTAAATCCTTAATATCTTTGCGCAAATCTATCCCATAGGAATTATTGAAATAAAACTTTTTATGGATTTTATCTACTCCCAAAGCAACGGCATGCGTAATATTCGGATACTTTTCGCTGGGTATGGAAAGCTCTATCAGCAAATAATCCTTTGCTTGATTTATGTGTTTTAATAGCGCCTTTCCAAAGGAAACCAAAGTGTCATAATCCAATCCATATTTCACATCTTTTGGGTCTTTTGCGGGAATCGTGCTTGTAACATCCAGCCATTTGGGACGATAATCATCATCAAATAATATTTGCTTTAAATCTCCCATAGAGATAGAGCCAACAGATTCTTCTATATTCAATAAACGCTCGTCATATTTTTTCATAATCTTTCCCCTGTTTTTGTTGTCCTTTATAAAGGACAACTATTACTAATGACACAAACTAACCACTGGCACCGACACTGACACTACTTGCAGCCAATGATTTTTCTAATTTCTTCTATGCCGATCTTTTTCTCTGCCGATGTTTCCAAAATCTGGGTGCATGCAGCTGGCCGCTTTCCTGCCCCCTTGTGGGGCGGGATAGAATTGCTTGATGATTTATCATCTAGCAATTCTTGGGTGGGGGGAAATCCCCACAACTCAGCCTTTAGTTTCGCAATGTTTGATTTATTCGACTTATCGATCTTTGTCAGAACGACTTGATAAGGAATTCCGTTTTTATCGCAGAAATCCATTATTTCCAGGTCGGATTTTTTAAGCTCGTGCCGCGAATCAATCAGAATAAACAACAGCTTTAATTGGCCACGGGTCAGCAAGTATTCTTCCAGGCGTGCCAGCCAGCGCTCGGTATCCGCCTTGGAAATCTTGGCGTAGCCATAACCCGGCAAATCCATAAGCGCCAAGCGGTCGCCCCAGTTGAACAGATTAAGGCTTTGCGTGCGACCGGGAGTTTTTGAAGTCCGCGCAATCACGCTGCCCGCGATAGCATTTACCAATGACGACTTGCCGACATTGGACCGCCCGATAAACGCATATTCGGGAAACTGCGTACGCGGCAGGGATTTAACTGTTTCAAAACTTCCAATAAATTTTATCATTGTAAAAACCTTTTTACTTGCAAACCATACTATAAATCGGCGGATATAGCTCATTCTTTGGACGCGGCCCAAAACCGCCGTCTGCGATTTCTTCCATACGAACTATACTCAGCCCGCATTCCGATAACTTATTAATGATGAATGATAGCGGCCAATGATAATCTGTGAAATAAATTTCTCTGTCTTTAGAATCCGCCAAGCCCCGCTTGAATGGTGCGCCCGGCGTTAAATAAGGAAACTTTACTGGCGATTCACTATAGAACCAACTGCAATCATATTGCAAAAAGCAGGGGTGCGAATCGACGATGATTAAAATTCCGTCTTTCTTCTTCACGCGCTTTATATTCTGTAAAATCTCAGTAAATTGCTTCTCGTCCGGAACAGCCACCAAAACAAACGAAAGCACCACAACATCAAAATAATTCGACGGCAAATCCTTTGCCTGTTTTATTATTTTGCAATTACATTCCTTCAAATCACTAATAGCAAGGTTATCAAAATTATCAAGATTTATATCAAATAATGTTTTTTCTATATCTTTATCTAACAAGGTATTAACCAAGCCGTTCCCACACCCATAATCAAGCAATGTCTTGGGTTTTGCTCTTTTTACCAAGTCTATGATTGGCTGCATTTCTTGCGTTTTATAATTTTTAAAATCATGAAAATTCTTAGCTTCTTTGGATATCCAAAAATTCTTACTATTTGACATAGTTTATTACCTTTATTTCTTTATTACTCTCTCATAAGCCTCGGACTTAGACATGCCTGTGCGGGCGGCGATTGCCGCCGCGGCGGATTTAGTATTTTTCGCGCTGCCAACCACATCGCGGACTACTTCGGAAATTTCCAAATCAGACATTTTTGTTTCCGGCGCGGGTTCAATTACAATCACAATTTCTCCGCGCCAATCGCCATGTGCCAGCAATTCTGACGGATAGCCGATAATCGTTTCCTCATGAATCTTCGTAATCTCTCGCACTATCGCAATACGCCGCTCTGGCATTATGCGCGCCAGCAGCGCCAGGGTATCCGCCACGCGCGCCGGGCTTTCATAGTAAATTATTGTGTGCCGGATTTTATTATCCTCGCGCAAGTGCTTTTCGTCTTTGAAAAAGCCGCAAAAAGTAAATCGGTCTGTCGGAAAGCCGCCGAGAGCCAGCGCGGAAATCGCCGCGGTCGGTCCGGGCACTACGAAAACGGGCAAACCCGCCGCGCGACATTCTCGCACCAGCCTGAATCCAGGGTCGCTGATGGTCGGCATGCCAGAATCGCTGACTATTGCGACCGCCGCGCCGTCACGAATTTTTTCTACCAAATCGCCAGCGACCTCGCGCTCGTTGTGTTCATGCATTGCAATGCGCCGCGTCTTTATATCAAAGTGCGCCGCCAGTTTTCCGAAAACTCGCGTATCTTCGCAAGCAATCGTGTCGCACCCGCGTAGGGTTTCAATCGCCCTCGGCGACATATCGCCCAGGTTTCCGATCGGAGTCCCGACAATATAAAGACCTGATTGCATTGTGAATCCTTTGCGTTTATAATACACTTCTCGGGGGAAATTTCAAGCCATGAAAAAATTTGCTCTTTGCTCTTTGCTCTTTGCTCTTTGTGCCTGCGGCACCGGCAATAAATGGGCCGATTACTACGGCACGGCGCCGGTTGGCGACGCCACGGACTTGAACGCGCCGACACGCGGCGGCGGGACCCAGAAAACCGTGGCGGTAATCCTGCCTGATTCGGATTTGGGAAGCTCGGTCAGGACAAGCGTCCAAATGGCATTCGTACAAAGGCGTCCCGAAGACATAACCGTGCGATTTACGGACTTGTCCGGGTCTGCGGATGCGCGCGCGGCACAGATGGAATCCGCGCTGGGCCAAAATCCGGATTTGATTATCGGGCCGATTTTTGCCGAGGACGCGGACACATTGCGCAGGCTGAAACCCGACCATACTCCGGTATTATCCTTTACCTCGGACGCGACGGCGCTGGGCGACGGGATTATGACTATGTCGCTGATACCAAACCAGAGCGTGGAGACAATAATCCGCCGCATGTCGGCCGAAGGGCGAAAGGATATCATGATTTTTGCTCCGGATAATCCATCGGGATATATCATGGGCAACGCGGCGCTGGATGCGGCGAAAATATATGGCCTAAAAACACAAGGATTCTATTTTTACACGTCCGGAAATATGGACAGCATGAAGAGCGCCGCCCAAAACGCTACTATGTTCGATGCGCGCGGCAAAGCGAATACCAGGGCTAAAGAAATCCTGTCCGACATATTGATGAACAGAACGCTGACAGCGGCAGAGCGCGCATCGGTGGATAAGCAACTGGAAGAAAGAAACAAATCCGACACGATCGGCGATTTGCCGTTCGACGCAGTGCTGTTCCTGGGCAATGCGGGGGATTCCAAGGCATTGGGTTCTTTCTTGAGATATTTCGACGCCCCGGCCCGACGCGTAAAATTCTTTGGAACGGCAATGTGGGATACTCCGGCGATGTTCAAGGATATGACGTTCAGCGGGGCCAGCTTTGCGGCGCTGCCGGCGATTTCGCCGGAATTTGCGAATATCTATCGCGATATTACGGACCGCGAGCCGGAAAGAATAAGCCCAATGGGCTATGACGCGGCAATACTGGCGATACGCGCGCTGCATGCTCCGCAAGACGCGGGCGCCTATCTGATGGATCCGTCGGGATTCAGGGGATTGGACGGATTGATAAGATTGCAGCCGAACGGACAGTCGCAAAGGGCATTGCAAATAATGACATTGGATGCATCCGGCACACCGAAGATAGCGGCCCCCGCGGCGACGAATTTTATAAGGCCATTATACCAACTGTCGGGTCAAAACAGCACGCGTCCGTATGAAATCAAGGTGTCGGGGGGAATAAACCCGATGGACTATTTGCGCCTGCCGGAATCCCTGCATGGAAAATACAGCGCGAAGACGTATCGTGCAGGCACCGATAAAAACACGAATAACGAATCACGAATAACGAATCCCGAAGAAATAGTAATCCTGCCGGAAGACAGCAGCGACCCGGTGCTCGCCGACCCGGACTTCCAGCCGGTGGAATTGGAAACCGTGACCCGAGTTCTGGTGGATGAAGTTGAGGTGCGATAGAGGGTTTGATATGAAAAAATTGCTCTTGATTTTACCAATAGTATTGCTTTGTGCATGCGACTCATACAAAGACAAATTGTATAATGCATATTACAAACAATGTATGCAGGAAATGAAAAATGGATTTTATGGCGATCTCTGGCGCGCTTACGCAACAACTCAAAAAGAATACTGTAAAGATGTTGCGTTTAATTCAACACGGGAACTTACAAACGAACAAGCGAAATTTGAATTAAAACACAAAGATTTCAGACCTTGGGGACGAAAAAGATAGACCGGAACTAAAACTTGCCGCCTTACATATTCAATATTTCCTGCAGCTCTTTCATATCCTCCGGCAGTTTTGATTTGAACTTCATAGGTTCGCCGGTTATTGGGTGGTTCAGCTCCAGGATTTCCGCATGCAGCATTTGACCATGATGAGTTTTTATAAATTCCAAAAGTTCAGGATTTTTTACGCTGCCCAGGCGCGTTGTGCCGCGGCCATACAGCGGATCGCACACCACCGGAAACCCATGCGCAGACAGATGCACGCGAATCTGATGAGTCCTCCCCGTCAGCAATGTGCAACGCAATTTTGAAACCCCTGGGTTGCTCCATACTTCCAAAACTTCCGCTTTGGTTTGCGCTTCTTTTCCGCCGCGCTTTAACATAGTCATCTTTTGCCGGTTGCGCGCGCTGCGCCCTATATTGCCGCTGATATCCGCCGCGGTCCAATTTGGAATTCCCCAAACAAACGCGATATATTTCCGCGTCAAATCATGCGCGGAAAAAGTCTTTACCAAGGCGCGCTGCGCTGCATCGGATTTTGCGAAAACCACAACCCCGCTGGTGTCTTTATCAAGGCGATGCACCACCCCCGGGCGCATTTCCCCGCCCAGCGCAGACAACGATGTGTGCGCCAAAACCCGCTGGACAAGGGTATCGTCCTCGCGCCCCGCGCCGGGATACATTGCAACTCCCCGCGGTTTATTAATTACGATTATGTCGGAATCTTCATGCAAAATGTCTAACGACATTTTACAGTGAACAGAGCATAGAGCACAGAGCACAGAGTTTTCTTTCTCTGGAATAATAACTTCTATATTATCTCCAGCCTTTACCTTTTCTGATGACTTGAGTCTGTGCTCTGTGCTCTGTGCTCTGTTCACTACGAACTGAAATCCCTGGATTTCAGTTCGTGAAAACTCCGGCATTTTCACTGCCAGAAACTTATCAAGGCGAAGTCCTGCGTCCGCTTCCTCCGCAATAAAAACGCGCGTCTCACTCATTCCAATTCTTGCCTTGGACGCAATCCTGCAATTTGACTGTTATCCTGCGCCCTTTGCCTGTCGGATTGCAGATTAATATTCCGGTCGTCCGCGCCTGAAAGGAATGGCGGCTGGCTTCGCGCCAAGCAAACAGCAACTCGGTCGGCTGTTGTATGCAAGTGATTCTCATCCTGGCGTTGCTATCCGTTGCGGAAATATTGCTGGGAGATATCCACTGGCGCACGTCTTCGGCCTGCCCGAAGCAAGGAAATCCGTCCAACATATAGATTTCCCATCCGATATTGCCAATCGTCCTGTCACGGACAAATTCGATATCATACTGAGCGAACCGCAAGCCCGTGATGCTTTCCCAATCACTGCTGGTTGTAAATATGCGCGGACAAAGAGTTCCCGTATCCGCCGCGCGCGCCGCAGGCGCGCAGACAAAAAGAATAAAGAATAAAGAATAAAGAATAAAAATTTTGTTTTTCATCTATTTCTCCTTATAAACCATGATTAAAGAAATTAGATTAAAGAATTTTTATTCTTTATTCTTTATTCTTTATTCATTTATTAAGCTCCACTGAAATTTTTGCGGTGTCCGCAGGCACATTCGCGACATAAACCGAAAACGCGACGGTTTCCCCGGCATCCAGCAACGGGGCCGGTGGAGTGAATTTCTGCGATGCCAACTCCGCTCCGGCTGCATCTTTCATTACAACCACCAAGTCAGGCACTCCATATAACGCCTCGGAGTTATTTGCAACAACGCCGGAAACGGCGATACCGTCAGCAGCCGCAACCGCAGAATCCATACGCACGGCCAAGGGACCCGCGGGCGCGGGCGGCTCGTACCGAAGAAGCGCTATAAATGAGAAAACCGCCAGCAGCAAAACTGCGCAAGACAGCAGAAATATCCACAAGCGCGCGCGCGACCGCCGCGTTTGAGCCCGCCAGCAATGGCCGCATACCGCGCATTCAAAGCTGCGCGCCGCGCCATCGCGGACCGAATATTCTACTTTGCAAAAAGGACAGCTTACTTTCATACCAGGCCTTGTTACTCAAGGGTATTCTACTATGGATTCTTCCAGATTCAAGCGGTTATATTTCATCTGAACCCGGTCCCTGATTTCGCCTATTGCCCGTATGAAATCCGACAAGGTCGCATTGCTGTTTGCGGAAACCTGGCCCATCATACTTTCCGAATCCGTCTTGGGAGTTTTCGACTCCACGCGAACCGAATCCCTCATCATCTGACCCAAGACGGCAATCGATACGTCCGCCAGCGACGCCTCGTCATCCTGCAAGTTCCAGTAATAGGACGGATTGCTTGCGTCCTCTATCCTTTCCGATACCCCAAGATGCGGCGCCACCGTGCCGGCAAAGCCGACTGTGGTAAACAGGGCGGAAACGCGCCCTTGGGTCATATCTATGGTCTGATTTACTTTCAAGACCGTGGGTTTTTCAGTTCCGCCGATGGAAAAGCCCGACAGGTTCAAATCGCCGACCCACAGATCGCCGACATCCAGCCTGGATATCCGCGCGGTGGAATTTAAGAACAATTCTTCGGTAATTTCCATATTTCTGGAATCAGCCGTCAGCGCGCCTTGGACCAATGTCTCGCCGGATATGTACAATGCGGTCTCCCAGCTGGCGCGCGGAGTAACCATAACTTTCCGCGCGGAAATCAAGTTCGTTTTCAGTATTTCTTTGAATTCCGAGCTATACGCATCCGCCCCCCCGGCCTCTTTTATCGCATATCCTCCCAAAGACAAGTCCGATGCCATGGTCGCGTCAATAGGATCGTCCGAAGGCAGGCGCCAAAGAAAATCCCCTCCGGATAAAATGGTTCCCGTGCTTTCCACAATGGAATCCTTGCCAAACCTTGCATCAAAAATATTGGTTCTGGCGCGCCATGTTCCAAAGGCCCCGTATGTTTCGGATTTTTCTACAAAACCGGCCTCGTCGCCGCCGAGCTGCGCAATCTCGCGCGTGCGGACGGGCGAAATATCCGCGGAATCAAATATGACTATGCCGGACAGAACCGCGCGCCCGCCGCGGTCGCGCGATTTGATTATCCGCGCTTGGAACCTGCCGGTGTCTTTTGGAATATTGCCAAACTCTGCCAAGTCCTTTATGCGAACACGGGTTATGTGGGACCCGACCGGAGCCAGCAGACTGCGCTTGTTCGCATCCATATATTTTTCCAAGGCGCCACGCACAGCGCCGATATCACGGGCGACGCGGACATTTTCGGCCCGGCGAACGCGGGAATCCAATTCGCGCAATACGAACGGCAGGGCGGCGGCGGCAATCGCAAGCGACAGAAGAATTTCTATCATCATGCTGCCAAGCTCGCTACGAAGATATTTGTTTTTTCTTTTCATTTGTCGTTTTGCTCGCAGAGTTAAGATTTTTCGGCTTCGCCGAAAAATCAGAGTGTTCGCTCGCTTCGCTTGCAGAGTAGAAGAGTTAGAGAGTAAAAGAGTATCTATAACTCTCTTAATCTTCTACTCTCCTACTCTCTTACTCTGCCGGCGAAGCCGGCGTTACTCTAGCAAACGCTTCGCGTTTGCTATCTATCCTTCCATCCGCCCGTCATGATCGGCGCGAATTCGGCCGGGGACGGAGCATACAGCATCTCGCCTATATCGCCCCCGCCTATTTTTCGCAATATCAGGGTGGAAAACTTTGGGCCGTTCAGGGACGGAAAGCTCCAGCCTCCCAACTTTATCGGGGCCGCTGCCGTGGAATACATCAGCTCGCTGGACACCGTCATGCCAAAGCCGGTTGCGAAAATCAACTGGTCGGTGTTAAGGTAAGGCGTCGCAAGCGCCCCCGCGCGCACGCCGGCGACGCTGGCTGTTCTTACGCTCTCGGACCGCACGGTCATATCTCGCTGGACATGCAGAGAACCCGAAACATTCACGCTGTCGGCGACCGCATCGCCGCGCGACGACCAGGTCATACCGGGCAATACGCCGCTTCCTTTTAATCTCTTCGCCGTGATTTTCCTGAATCCGCTGATATCGCCGGTCACGCGGACGGTGCCGAAGGTGGCCTTGGACGGGTCGACGGACGCGCCTTCGGGAAAATAAAGGTCCGCGCACTGCAGTTCCGGCGCTTCGGCAAACCAGATGTTTCCGTTTGTCGCGTTCAAGCGGTTCGCGTATAACGTGCCGACGTCCGTAAGATTATACTTGGCCATGTTAAGGTCGCGATACATGGTGTTCATTTCGTCATCGCCAAGATAAGTCCTGTGCAGGTACCGTCGCGATTCGTCTTCGCCCAGAATGTCGGAAATTCTGAAAACCAAATCGCCGGCAGAGAAGACATCCGAAGAAATGCTCCACCCGCTGGAACTTACCGCTTCGCCCCCGGCGCCGACAATCGCGGCGTCGGATCCCAGGTTTTTCGCGATTGTCGCCACGCGGACTTCTTTGATGTCAACGGGGCGGAAAGCAAGATAGACGTCAATCATCGCGCCTCCGGCCTGAGTGCGCTTTTCTATGAACCCGGCATAAGGTTGCAACAAGCGCCCCTGCGCTCCGAATTCCTGATTCCAGATTAGATTCACTTCGTCTTCGTCGAATTCTATCTGGGCGCTGGACGGCCAGTCCGCTTGATTTATGCGGACATAAGCCATCATCGGATCATGCCATGCGGTTATGCGTTTTGATTCGGCGGCATCGGCTATGCTGTTGCTCATTTCCACCACGCCGTTATAAGCGAACGGCATAATGGCCCCGACGATCGCGATTGCCAGCAAGGTCTCCATCAGACCCGCGCCATGCTCGCTGCGAAGATATTTGTTTTTTCTTTTCATTTGTTGCCTTGCTCGCAGAGTAAAGATTTTTCGGCTTTGCCGAAAAATCAGAGTAACGCTCGCTGCGCTCGCAGAGTAGGAGAGTAAGAGAGTATCTATAACTCCCTACTCTTCTACTCTCTTACTCTAGCAAACGCTGTGCGTTTGCGTCACTCTGCCGGCGAAGCCGGCGTTACTCTGCGCGCTTCGCGCGCTACCCGCAATTACTTCGTCCGTCCAATCTGCATTGCTTGATGTTTATGCGGCGTTCCAAGCGGCTCCAGAAAACATACTGGCACACAAGATTCTGCGCCACCGAGTTATTATTGTAATAAGGCGCGCCGGGCAGCCCCGAAATAATATTTCTGCAGCCGACAGTCTCGCTGTCGTCATTCCCGGGATTCTTAAGTATCTCGAACGAGTCGTTGTCTATATTTTCGGATAAAACATCCGGCAGCACGGATACTCCGGCGGGGCGAACATCCAGGATTATCGCGCCGCTGCCGCCTGCCAACAGAGAGCTTGAAATCTGATCGCGAAGGGTCAGATAAGCGGCGGATACCGTCCGCGCTTCGATTCCGCTTTTCGTGGAATACATCAGCTCGGTGCTGTCTATGAATACATCCTGCCCGCGCGAAGCGTTTATGAACCCTGAGATTTCAAGCTGTTCGGTATCAATGGAGACATTGCTTAAAATGGCGTCGCCATGAATATCCCAGTCATAGGGGCCGACAAAGCTTGTACGCCCAGCCGCCATCGCAAGCGAATTTAACGAAGCTGATTCGGCCTCGACAGAGCCTATCAATCCATATCTGAACAAGGTATATGCGGAAAGGGACTTCGCGATCAAATCCCCGCGCGAAATATTCAGAGCTCCCGCGCTGTCGCGCGTTTGAAATACGGCCTTGTTCGCGATCAAAAGCTCTATCTTGTTCTTGAATCTGCGGTCGTTGCTGGATCCCGTAATGGAAAGCGTGCCGAAGCTCGCGGTATCAAGCTCCGCATTTTTTGCGGAGAGCTGTGAAATGTTTTTCACATCATAGCCGCCCATATCAAGGTCCGTATGAAATCTGTTTCGCATAATATCCTTGGAGTTTCGCCGAATCAGCTCCGAAAAGTCATCATCGATCGGGATCAGGACATATATGGCGTCCAAATCAGGTCTTATGCCGAAGTCTTTCAGATTTTTCTCCCATCCGCCGATGCCATGTAGGATGCCATTGCGGGCGGCTTCGGCGGCGTCCGACCCGATGCGCGCCATCAGCTCGCGCCGTGCGCCTGCGGATAAATTACTGCCCTTTATTACAAGCAGCGCCAAAACGCCGTTCGCGTTTTTACCGGTCATCAAGGATATTTTCTGCCCCTGCGCGGTCTGTGGAATAAAGCCCAGCGGAAGGCCGAAGGGCTCTAAAAGATCGGAGAATTCGTCGCCGCCGGCGACACGGACGCCATACCGCAGGTCATCCTTGTTGTACCTGACGAACTCGCGGGCGGCGCGGGCGGCGCGGGCCACGTGCCTGCTTGATGCGGTCATAATCTGGTCGTTTCTGCGCTCGCTCAGCCGACCTGCCAAAAAGGGCATAAAGGCCATGACCAAGGCGATTGCCAGCAAAGCTTGCAGCAAAAAGTTTCCACGGGATTCGGTGTTCAAAAACATCCCTCCTACACACTGAATCTTAGCGAATTGAAAATTTTATTGCAATTGGTTTTGGCACAGTGTAAACTAACGAACGTTGCAGGGTAATTCTTAACATTTTCCTGTGATTATTTTCCATTAATTAATAAAGAACCAACATGCAAAACAACAATAATAAAAAACAAATGTCCGTTGGGCTTATGATCCAACGCTGTCACCGCTGGCGGCAGAAAAGAAAGCAATACATGGACCAGGCAAGGCAAACGCCGGACGAGGTGGAGCGCGAAAGAATCCTGCAAATGGCGGAGCATTACGGGCGCATAGTCAACGAAGAGCAGTCCAAAATAGACACGACGCGTGACCCGCGGGACAAGTCGGCGGCGCCGGAACCGGACGAAAGGCTGGACGAAGACGACAACGGCTTTCCGGATTTCATTTCTCAGCTGTAACTCTATTTTTTCGCCGCGGCGGCGGAAGGGATTTGACTTTTGATAACGCATAATTTATAATGCGGCCGATATGAGACATTGGTTCGTTTCTTTTTCGTCTTTTTCCTCGTCCCCTTTGGGGGAATAATTTTCATTTGCGGTTTTGCCCGCACGTTATATAATAATCACTATAAAACTTAATCCGAACAATAACAAAGGTTCGAAAAAATGCTAGATATAAAATTTATAAGGGAAAACCCTGATATTGTGAAAAACGCATGCAAAGTAAAAGGCTTTGATGATGTTGTTGACGATATTATCGGGCTTGATAAAAAAGTCCGCACGCTGAAGACAAGCACTCAGACAAAGACCGCGGACAAGAATAAAATCACGGCACAGATTGCTGGCGCACAGGCTTGCGCGCGCGCGCCGCTGGTTGCGGAATCGAAAAAGATTTCCAATGAGATCGCGGACGACGAGGCAGCGCTGAAAGCGCTTGATGCCGAATTGAACGAGCTGCTGCACCGCGTGCCGCAAATTCCTGCGGCAGAAGCGCCGATCGGCCCGGATGCAGAAAGCAGCGTTGTGACAAAGACTGCCGGCGATAAAAGGAAATTCGACTTCACTCCACGACCGCATTATGAAGTTTTGGATATGAATAATTGGTGGATGCCGGAAAAAATTTCGGAAATCAGCGGGTCGCGCGAATTCTGCCTGATGGGGGAAATCGCGGAAATGGATCTTGCGATACAAACGTTCGTAATCCAGAAAATGATTGCCAAGGGATTTACGTTCATCCAGGTTCCTTCAATTGTGAAGCCTCAAATGGTATTCGATGCCGGCCATTTCCCAGGCAGTGACCTGTCGGTTATGGATAATGACGTGTTCTATCTGAATGCACCGGACAAATGTTTGTCCGGCACTGGCGAAATTGTAATCAATTCGCTGCATAGGAATGAAATATTGCCCGAAAGCGCACTGCCGATTAAATATGCGGGATTTTCGCCCTGCTATCGCAAGGAAGCGGGCGCGGCGGGACGCGACACTCGCGGTCTTATAAGATTTTACGAATTCCACAAGGTGGAACAGTTTATTTTCTGCAAGCCTGAACAGACGGAAGAAATGCATGCGTTGCTGCTTGGGTTCTTGGAAGAAATAATGACGGATTTGGAATTGCCTTACCATGTCCTTGCGACATCGACCGGTGATATGGGATTCAATAAAATCAAAATGGACGACATAGAGGCATGGTTTCCGTCGGAAAGTGCATATCGCGAACTGGGCAGCTGTTCGTCCATCGGAGAATTTCAGGCGCGGCGGACAATGACAAGGTATCGCGAGAACGGAACGAACGAAGTAAAGTTCTGCGCTACGTTGAACAATACGGCGATGGCGCTGCCGCGTTCGTTGGCGGCGGTGATAGAGAATCATCAGAACGCAGACGGAAGCGTGAACGTTCCGAAAAAATTGCAGACGCTGATGGGCGGCCGCAAAAAAATCGGCGGGCGGCGCCCCGGGTCCCGGCGCGAATGAGTTCGCGCGGGGTGGGCCAGCGGCGCTGCATCCTAGTTTTTTACTCCCCGATTCAACAAGGGAATACTCGCAACCTTGCAATAACAATAAATAAGAAATCCGCGCGAAGCGCGGATTTTTTCTTGAAAACGAAATTATGAGCTGTATAATCCGGCGCATTTAACAAAAGACTAACATATGAAAATTAGAAATATCGCAATAATCGCGCACGTAGACCACGGCAAAACGACCTTGGTGGATAATATGCTTAAACAAGCCGGAACGTTCGCTGCCCACGAGCGCGTCGTCGAACGCGTAATGGACAGCGGAGAAATAGAGCGCGAACGCGGCATTACTATTTCGGCCAAACCCACATCCGTCATATGGAAAGACTATAAGATAAATATAGTGGATACGCCCGGCCACGCGGATTTCGGCGGAGAGGTAGAGCGCATCTTAAGCATGGTCGACGGCGTGATTTTATTGGTGGATTCTGCCGAAGGCCCCCTGCCCCAGACCAAGTTCGTGTTATCAAAGGCGTTGAAGCTGGGCCTGCGCCCGATTGTTGCGATTAATAAAATAGATCGCCAGGACGCGCGTCCCGACGAAGTGCTGTCCGAGACGTTCGACTTGTTCGATAAGCTGGGCGCGACGGACGCTCAACTGGATTTTCCTTATGTCTACGCTGTGGGTCGCGAAGGCAAAGCCTTTCGCGAGCTGACCGACGAACGCGCAGATCTGACGCCATTATTCCAATTGATTATTGACCATGTGCCGGCACCCAACTGCGGCGTATCCGGGCGATGCGAATTGAACGCGCCGTTCCGCATGCTTGCGACGACCTTGGAGGCTGATCCGTATGTGGGGCGAATTCTGACCGGAAAAATTGAATCGGGAACCGTGCGCGTGGGCCAGGCGGTCAAGGCAATCAATATGCAAGGCGAATTCATAGAAAATGCGCGAATCACAAAAATCATAGAACACCGCGGCATAGAAAAAATATCCTTGGACGAGGCCAACGCCGGCGATATCGTCGTCGTCGCGGGCTTCGGCAAAGCGACCGTCGCGGACACTTTATGCGCGCCCGAGGTTACCGAACCGATTCCCGCATTGCCGATTGACCCGCCGACTCTGACGATGACATTCTTCGTTAATACCAGTCCGCTGGCGGGAAGATCCGGCGGCAAGAAGCTGACATCGCGCATGATTGGCGAGCGTTTGTTTAAAGAAGCCGAAACGAATATAGCACTGCGCGTAGTACAATCCGCGAATAACGAAGCGTTCGAAGTATCGGGGCGCGGCGAATTGCAATTGGGGATATTGATCGAAACCATGCGCCGCGAGGGGTTCGAGCTGTCGGTCAGCCGCCCGCGCGTTGTCTTTACTGAAGACGAAAACGGAAATCGTTTGGAGCCGATCGAAGATGTCGTAATCGATGTAGACGACGAATTCAGCGGCGTTGTGATTGAAAAAATGACCAAGCGCAAGGCGACGATTACCGAAATGAAGCCGTCGGGCGTCGGCAAGACGCGGATTGTGTTCAGCGCTCCGTCGCGCGGGCTGATCGGATACTTGTCCGAGTTCCGCACGGATACGCGCGGCACCGGAATCATGAACCGCATCTTTGACAAGTACGATTTGTACCGCGGAGATATCGAGACATATCGTCCGGGAGTGCTGGTCAGCATGGAAAACGGCGCGGCGGCGACTTATGCTTTGTTCAATCTGCAGCCGCGCGGAACGCTGTTTATAGAGCCCCAAACGCAAGTTTATTCCGGAATGATTATCGGCGAGCATAGCAAGGAAAACGACTTGGAAGTGAACCCGATAAAAGGCAAAGAGCTGACCAATATGCGCTCTGTCACGGCGGATGAGAAATTGTTCTTAAGCCCGCCGCGCAAAATCTCGCTGGAAGAAGCGCTGTCTTATATACAGGACGACGAGCTTGTGGAAATCACTCCGCAGACGATACGGCTTCGCAAAAAAGAATTGGATTCCGGCGCGCGAAAAAAGACGAGGAAAAGTTAAAAAAGCGGGGTCGCGGTTCCCCTCCTGTGGAGGGGTGGATTGCGAGCGAAGCAAAGCAAGACGGGGTGGTTCTTGTAATGTGCGAGATTTTTCACCCCACTCAAGGGGCAGGAAAACAACCACCCCCGCCGCGCGATAACGGCGCGATGCCCCTCCACAGGAGGGGAACACCTCGGCGCGATTTTTATTTATGATATTCCAACTGCAACTTCCCGGTGGTTCTATATCTCTGCACTCTCATCGATTCCATATTGTCGAACTGCCTGCCGAATGTATCTTTAAAACTAAGCTGCTCCCCCTTGCCGTTTCTCGCATTGGCATTTAACATAACTGAAATTTTATTACCTTCAAAGGATACAGTGGCCGCATATTTCCCCTCGTATATAATATGTTCGGGAATTAATATCAGGCCCTTCTTGACTCTTTCCACATCCAAAGCTTGCCCCGCCAATTTTTCCAGGGCTTCCTTGTACGCTTGAAAGCTCATAACGCTGCTGGGACAATCGAACAGCCCTTGCCTTTCGATGCTATGCGCCAACTGGTTTATAAACAGGGATTTGCCTTCCGCAAAATCCTTTGCTTTCAACCGCATCATTGTATCTGCGCCGCAAGGCTCTTCTGCGATGGGGTCGCACCGGCCGCCATTTTCACAATACTCGGCGCATCGGCAGCAAATAAGCTCGCTGTTCATTTGCAATTCCATCTTGGCATTGGCGCTGATATTATCAGCCTTTTTGAAATTAAACCCCATATTAGAACCCCTTGTTTCGTTTTACGGCAAAACAATACTATATCCTGCCTGTTTGTCAAGCCGTTTTAAGTCCTAGTCGAAAAGTAAAGAAATTTTTATAGCTCTATCAAATTTGCCTTCGCTACCGCATCAAGGTCTTTCCAAATCCGCAAGTTGTTTTCCATGTCGCTCAGCTTTATCATATTCGGCCCGTCGCAAGGCGCCGCGTCCGGATTCTCATGAGTTTCAATAAAGACGCCCGCAACGCCGATCGCCAGGGCCGCGCGCGCGATTACTGGCGCCAGGCGCCGGTCGCCGCCGGATACGCAGCCGCTGCTGGCGGGTTGCTGAATTCCATGCGTCGCGTCGATTACCACCGGCGCGTCCAGCGCGCTCATCCACGGGATAGACCGCATATCCACTATGAAATTGTTGTATCCGAAACTGGTTCCGCGCTCGCACAATAAAATACTTTCATTACCGCTCATCCGGAGTTTCCCCAGGGTTGAGCGCATATCCTGCGGCGCGGACCATTGCGGTTTTTTCACGTTAATGGGTTTTCCTGTTTTTGCCGCGGCAACCAGCAGGTCTGTCTGGCGCGCCAAAAACGCCGGAATCTGCAGCATATCCACATGCGGCGCAACCAAGGCCGCCTGATCGGGAAGATGAATATCTGTTACAATGGGACAATTAAAAGTCGCGCGAATTTTATCAAAAACACTCAGCGCATAGTCCAGCCCGGCTCCGCGCCCGCTGCCTAAAGACGTGCGGTTGGCCTTATCAAAACTGGTTTTGAAAACGAACGGGATGCGCAGCGCATCGGTGAGACGCTTTAAAGACTCTGCCATAAACAAGGCATGGTCGCGAGATTCCATCGCGCACGGCCCCGCGATTAGAACAAACGGCAAATCGTTTCCGAAAACGACTTCGTCAGAGATTTTTACATGCTTCATTTTACAAACCTCCTTATTTCCTCATAATCTTCCATAGTATTGATGTCGGCCTGCGCGCGGGGATCTATGCGGGTATCGTCCAAAATCGCAGCAAAGATGCTCATCCCATTTTCAAGAAACCGCAGTTGCTCCAATTTTTCGCATCCTTCTAATTCTCCGACTGGCAATGACACAAACCTGCGCAATGATTTCAGATTATAAGCATACATTCCGATATGCCAGAAAGCGCTGTCTGCGCATCCCGCAGTGCGGTTGAAAGGAATCGGGCTGCGCGAGAAATACAGGCATCGCCCGGTTGATTTTACAATCGCGGTTTTGACTATCGACGGATTCATTATTAACACCATATCAGAAATAGGTTGCACTACGGTCGCCATATCGGCGCCGGTCTTTTCCAATATTTCTGCCAGATGCAGACTGACCTCTGGCCGAACATTAACATCATCGCCTTGGAAATTTATAACAAAGTCATACTTGTCGCCATTGGGATCAATAGCGTCCAGCGCAGCCGCTATGCGGTCGGTGCCAGAGGGCAGATCGGGATCGGTCATTATGGCTTGCGCGCCGAAAGATTTCGCATGCGCGAAATATTCTTCGCCGTCAACGGCAATGAAAATGTCCGCCGGATTAAACTTGGCCGCTACGTTTTCATACACGCGCTGCATCAGAGATTTTCCGTTTATATCCAAAAGATGCTTCCTGGGCAGCCTTTCGGCCCCGGCGCGACAAGGAATTATAACAACGGTTTTCATTTATTTTCCTCTTCTATATACTTCACAAATTCCGAAAGGCTATAAAATTCCGGAGCCTTCAAATCTGCCGGTGTATCCGTAGTAAAATCGCCGCGAAATCTGACGGGCCGAACGCCTGCGCGAACTGCGGCGCGCAGATTATACGGACGATCATCTATCAGAACCGTTTCGCTGGGATTCCAATCATTTTCCGCCATGTATTTCAGCATGTTTTCTTCCTTGAAATCTCCTCTGTCGTCATGCGGAACTATGCGAATGTCAATCGGCAAATCACCCAGCAATGATTTCAACAAAGCCATTTTCTTTGTCGGTACGCCGGTGGCAGATAGCGTTGCCTGGCGAATGCCCATATCGTGCAATTTTAACACGGTTTCTTTTGCATCAGGGAACAGCGGACGGTCATTATAGAAATCGGATTCCGCAAAATCCTGATTTAACTCTTCGGCAAGCTGGGGATGTTGAAACAATGCAATGCCGCCGTATTCTTCCGACACCGGAAAAGCTTCGCCAAGGTCTTGGAACCGGTACATAGCGAATTTATCCCGCCATTTTGGATGCTCAGTCAGAAATCTGTAATAGGCATGATTCAAATCCGCCAGAACATCATCCACATCCCAGAAAATGTTTTTGATTTTCATTTCTATTCTGCATCACAGGCATCATCTGTGTCCGGGCCGGTGGTCATTTCTTCCGCCAGTCCCGCAGATTTCGCCATGATTTTTTCCTGCAATTCTTTTTGAACCCCTGGGTTATCTTTCAGCCATTGGCGCGCATTCGCTTCGCCCTGGCCTATGCGCTCGGAATTATAGGAATAGAAAGAGCCTGCCTTTTCAATCAAGTTCATTTTCACGCCCATATCCAAGATTTCGCTGACGCGGGAAATTCCTTCGCCGTACATGATTTTGAAATCAACAACGCGGAAAGGAGGAGCAACTTTATTCTTTACAACTTTTACGCGCGTTTCATTTCCAACAACGTCTTCCTTGTCCTTTATTGCGCCCGTGCGGCGGATATCAAGGCGCACGGAGGCATAGAACTTCAAGGCATTGCCACCCGACGTGGTTTCGGGATTTCCGAACATCACGCCGATTTTCATGCGTATCTGATTGATGAAGATTAACAGAGTGTTGCTGCGCGAAACGCTGCCGGCCAGCTTTTTCAGGGACATAGACATCAAGCGTGCTGTGGTTCCAACATGACTGTCGCCCATGTTTCCCTCTAACTCCGCCTTGGTTACCAACGCGGCGACCGAGTCGATCACAACAACATCAACCGCGCCTGATTTGATTAATGTATCCGTAATTTCCAATGCCTGTTCGCCGGATTCCGGTTGTGATATAATGACATCTTCAACCTTGACGCCCAGTTTTTTCATATAGCTTGGGTCCAGCGCATTTTCTACATCGATATAGGCAACTGTTCCGCCTTTCTTTTGCGACTCGGCGCATGCATGCAGCGCCAGAGTAGTTTTTCCCGAAGACTCCGGGCCATAGATTTCAATAATGCGGCCCTTGGGGTAACCGCCGATGCCAAGCGCGATATCCAATCCCAGCGAGCCGCTTGAAATCGCCTCGATATTCTGCTGAGACCCGTCGCCCATTTTCATAATGGCTTCCTTGCCGAATTGCTTTTGAATTTGCGCCAATGCGGATTCCAGCGCGGGGTTTCTAACCGGCGCGGCGGACTCTTTCGCCGCTTCCTTTTTTGCCATGAATTTCTCCTTTCTTCGATGAAGAAAGGCTAGCCTATTTTTTCGCGGGAAGCAATACAAATAATCCGGCCAAAAGACCGATAATCGCGGTCAGAATCCAGACCGAGCCGGTCATGCCGAAGAAAGTTATAAAGCCCGCGCCGATTATCGGCACGATGAATCGAGGAAGCCGATTGACTGTCTTGAATATGCCGAAAAATCTTTCCTTGTCGTTTCCTTTTGCGGCATCGAAGAAGAATATGTCGGTCAAAGGCTCTATCATCGCGCCGGAAATCTGCCACAGTATGAATATGGCCAGCAATGTCGCCCCTGTCGCGAAGGACGCCCAGATTGAAAACGCCGCGAACGACAGAAAGCCGATTGCGACCCATATTTTTATCCCGGTCTTTTTCGCGATGCGCCCCAGGGGCTCGGCCAAAAGGATATAAGGGATTATTCCGGCGGTCAGAACCCAGCCAAGGGTATCCTTGCTGAATCCGGCCTCGATAACCATAATCGGCACATACAGCATGCGCAGAGCGTATATCGCGTACTGGCCGAAGTTTATAAAATACGCGCGCGTCAGATCGCGGCGCTTGAAATAAGCAAGGGTTGTTTTCCAAACCGATTTGAACGTCTTTCTGGGGCTTATCTTGGGGATTTTCTTGTCTTCTTGAATAATTCCGAACCACCTGAAATACAGCAAGGCCAGCACATTGAACAAAGCGACCGCAAAGAACGGCGTGCGGATTCCGAAATGGCTTGCCATATACATGGCCAGCACCGGCGCGAACAATACGCCCAAATTAACCCAAAAGATATAGCGCCCGTTCAGCTTTTCCATACCCACCCCGCGCGAAAAATCCGCCATGAACAGAGATATGAGCGAGCTGACCAGCATCTGCGGCACGGCGGACGCGAAATCAAGCGCGATAAAAGTTGCGGGCTTTACTGAAAACGCCATCATGAAATACATAATCGCGACGGATAGCAGGCTGATGCTCATCATCTTTGCCTTGGTGGTCAGCTTCAGCAGCTCTCCCGAAACCAAAGTTATCAGCATAAAAAACGCATAATACACGGACGAGTAAATTCCGACAGTCGCGGAGTTATTAAAAATTTCCAGCAAAACCAGGGCCCATACGGCGCTGATTATCCCGTCGCCGAATCCTTTGAATATCCCCAGATTCGCGAACGAGAAACCCGTTATCCTACTTTTTATGGAAATATATTTTTCCGCCATTTTTATTCCTATATCTTTACGCTCAATTCTATCATAAAATGAGGAAAATTTAAAGGGGGCGAAATGGTTCCGTATATCAAAATCATGCCGGACGGGCCGTATATGCTGTTCGGAGCGAAGAAAATCACGGAAAAAATAATCCTGACGGACGAGAACGGAATCAGCATCAAGTACGGCGACGGGCAGAGTTTCGAGATAAAAAGCGATCCGGTGGCATTGTGCCGCTGCGGGCATTCGCGCAACGCGCCGTTCTGCGACGGGTCGCATCTGGACGCGGATTGGGACCCTGTGGAAACGGCCAGCTTCGAGCCTATAATGAAACAGCCCAGTGCCGAGGCGATAAAAGGCCCGACACAAACATTGCTGGATAACCAGAACTATTGCGCGTTCGCAAGATTCTGCGACCGAGGGGGGCGAATATGGAACCTGGTAATGCAAGGCGGCAAGGCGGCGGATAAACTAAGCGCCGAAGAGGCGAACCTGTGCCCGGCAGGACGCTTGATGATGTTTACGAATCAAGGAGAATGCCTGGAAGAATTAAGCGAGCCCGCCGTGCATACGATAGAGGACGGAGGCTTGAAAATCAGCGGGCCGCTGTGGATACGCGGCGGGATAAGGGTTGAAAGCGCATCGGGAAAATCATACGAAGTGCGTCAGAAACAAACATTGTGCCGATGCGGGCTATCCGGGAACAAGCCGTTCTGCAACGGCGCGCACGCATCAATCCGCTGGAAGGCGAAAACAGAACAAAAATAAAGCCGTAAGTCCGACCTTATGTTCCATATACTTTAACGCAGCTTTGTATAACAATAGGGAACGCATTAACAGTTATATATTCTACATATTCTACCTTTTTTATCCCGACAGACCAAGCGGCTTTGGCTACACTTGCTCCCGGGCCAAATGGTATAAACCCCAAAATAAAACTTTGGCATGCTTTCCCTTGTCTGCTGTTCAGTAATTTTTCAAAATCAACTTTTCCCAAATCGGTATTATTCATAACCGGCGTAGAAACACATCCGCATAAAAGCATTGGAAGTATTATAAGTAATTTTTTCATAGTAATCCCCCCCTCTTGCGAGGTATAACTAAAACGTCCCTTAAAAATAGACTGCCTGAGATACTGGTTCGGCGGGGAAAAACGAAATAAAAAAACGCCCAGAAAAAAGGGACGTTATTTTTATACAGGAATTATAACATAAAAAAACAAATCAGTAAATTGACAATCTATATTAATATCATATATCTATTCGGCAACGACAACTTCTTCCATGGCCTTTTTCACGCATTTGACGGCGTTGGCTTCGCCGACGACCATTATCCATTCTGACCCTTTGTGCCACATCGCCATAAGCTGATCTCCGACTTTGCCGTCATAACGCACGCCGTTGTCGGTTTCCGTCCGTTTAAGCCTTGCCATCTCGCCGCCGATTTCAGCATCGGCGCGCCTTTTGAACACGGTAACCAAGACGTCCATGTCGCCGCATTTCAGATCGTCCGTGAGAACGGGCTTGTTGTCGCAAGCGCACAAAACCAGCGCACAAATCCCGAATATCAAGTATTTTCTCATTAGTAACCTCTTTCCCCGGATTTTATACTGAAAACGAATTCCAATGCAATGGGAAACTCTGCGCCCTATCCACCAATTTGACAAAATCATTGACAAATTGTTTTTCTATGCTATAAACCGCGTATGAACAATTCGGAGCAGTTTGATTGGGATACTATGGTGCACAAGGCGCCGATTGAATGCTATGTCCATGACCTGGCAATCCCCAGGGCACAGTTTTACAGTCTGAACGGCAAATCGGTCTGCCTGGTGGGCGGCGGAAAATCCCCGGTTAAAAAGGGGCTTAACGAAAACGGCATCCGAAACTGCACGGTCACTAACATAGAGCCTTATCTTTGCCACGAAGCCCCGACCACTCAGGATTTGCTGATCAAGCAGAGTCTCTTTGAAATCGATTATTGGAACCATCTTGAAAAATTCGATGAAATCTGGGCGCGGTTTTCTTTGCCTCTTTATACAAAAAAAGAAGAGCAAAAGCTGCTGTCATTTTTGATTCCCGCAATGATGCTTAAAACAGGCGGAACCCTGCGGGTTATTCCGGTTGACGATAAAGAGCTGCCAGCCGTAAAAGCCATGGAGGGTTTGGGTTTAAGATACAGCAGCCAGAAGATCATTACCATGAACCCGATTATCTATGACGAAAAATTCAACGCTTTTCTTGAATTTTTTGACATGCTTGACATGCCAAAGCCGGACAATCCGAGTTTAAAGGATGTCTTTAATAAGAAAATCCCGATGCCTTTCCTGGACACCCAGCAGAGGCTTGTGTTAATGCAGAAAACCGGAAGCTTCAATAAGTTTATGGTTCAAAAGCTTATAGACGGGCTGAAAAACCGCTGATTTTTATTTTCCCAAACATAATTGCCCGAATACGGAATCGGCAACCTCCGATGCGCCGATGACGCCCAGAATCTGGCCTATATTGTCCGCCGCGCGGCGAATATGCTCGGAAAACAAATCCATATTGGTCTTTTGTCCTTCAGCTTTTGCCAGTTCATCCGCAGCGGCTTGCAGATGCATGCGCGCGCGCTCATTAAGGGCGACATCGGACTGGGCGCCATCCAGACGGCTATGCACTTCCGCGCGAATTCGTTCCAACAGCTCTGGTATTCCTTCGCCGGTCAATGCCGAGACGCGAAACGCGAAACGCGAAACGCGATTATTATTATCCAGCAAATCACATTTGTTTATGACGATTATTTCATTATCACGCGTTTCGCGTTTCGCGTTTCGCGTCTCGACCCTTATCACCAAATCCGCCCTTTCAATTTCCTGGTTGGTTTTTTCAATCCCGATCTTTTCTATCGTATCTTGCGTCTCGCGCAAGCCGGCGGTATCCGCCAATCGCACAAGGTACCCGTCTATATCGATTTCGGCCGACACCACGTCGCGCGTAGTGCCTGGGATTTCCGAAACTATCGCGCGCGATTCTCCAACCAAGCGATTGAACAGCGACGATTTTCCGGCATTAACCGGCCCTATGATGGCTATATTGAAACCGCTGCGGATAGACCTGGCCGCGGCGCTGCGGGATAATGCTGCTGAAATTTCTTTACCCAGGGCACGAGTGCGCGAGAGTATTGTCTCGCCGATATTCGCAGGAAGTTCTTCGGCCGGATAGTCCAGCATTGCGGCGGAATAGGCTGTGATTTCAACCATTTGCAAGCGCCAGTTCTCATATACGGCACTGTCCGCGCCGGCGGCAGCGCGCAAAGCGCTTCGCCGCTGGGCATCAGTGCGCGAATCCAAAAGGGCCGCCAAGCCGTCGGCCTCTATCAAATCCATTTTGCCGTTATCGAAGGCGCGGCGGGCGAACTCGCCGGGATTCGCCAAGCGCGCCCCATACGCGCGCAGGGTCGCGAATAATTTTTCAATTACGGCCGCGGCGCCATGAACATGAAACTCAATAATATCTTCGCCGGTGAAACTGTGTGGGGCCTGGAAATAAATGGCAATCGCGCGGTCAATCACATCGCTGCTTTTATCAACCAGGTCGGCGAGATACGCATGGCGGGGCAGCGGTTCCCCTCCTGTGGAGGGGTGGCTCGCGAATGAAATGAGCGAGACGGGGTGGTTCGTGTAATGTTCGCAGTTGGCTAAACCACCCCGGCCCTTCGGGCCACCCCTCCACAGGAGGGGAACCGCTGCCCCGCTGACGCGCACGACCGCAACGCCCGCTTTTCCATGTCCCGAAGATAATGCGAAAATCGTATCGGTCATTGGGTATGCAGATTAAAAAACTCAGCACATAATTCGGTCTTATTTTCGCATGCTTTACAATATTTATTTTGAATATGCTGCAAGACTTCTTTATTGGATAAATCCACCTTTGTGCTACCTTGAGCAACCTGGTCTTCTATAAGAAGGCTCCGTGACGGGCAATTGAACACAAAGACCTTATGTTGCTTTACATGCCCAAAGTTATATTTTTCATTCATAACGCGCTCCTTTTATTTATAAGTTATCTCCGTACCAAGCGCCCTCTTGCCAACATGATAAATCACTTTCCCTGGATTTCAAGCAAATATGCATCGGTTATTTTATTTTTTCCAAAAAATATTCCGCACATGTATCAGCCAGCGCGCCGCATCCTTTGCAGTATTCTTCATGAACGCACCGCAGGAATTCCTTTTCGGCCGCAAACTCCGCCTTGTTTTTTAGAATATATTTTTTAGGACAATTCAGAATCCAAAAGGCGGAAGTAAGCACAACTATATGGATAGGCTCCGAATTTTCGATTTGAAACTCTTCAATCATTATGCACGTCTTTTGCTTATCGCACCCTCTCGGCCCCCCGCTTTGGCTTATATGATAAATCACTTTGCCCGGAATTCAAGTTTTATCTAACCATTTCTTTCAAGGCCAATCTTACCAAGGCGCCAACTTCGGCGTCGGGGTTTTCGCGGATAAGTTTCTGCGCCAGCTCCGCCACATCCATGCGCCTGTATCCCAACGATTCCAGCGCAGACAGCAAGTCCGGCAAATTATTATTTTCCGCGGACGGGTCAAAATTAAAGCCCGCGGTCTTGCCTTTCAGCTCTACAATTATCTTTTCCGCGACTTTTTTGCCGACGCCAGGCGCGGCAATTATGGTCTTCACGTCGCCGGTAGCAATCGCGCCCATCAAGACCTCGGGCTTGAACGCGCCGAGTATTGCCATCGCGACCTTGGGCCCTACGCCGGACACGCCTGTCAGCTTATTGAACAAATCCTGCCCGGCCAGCGACGCAAACCCAAACAAGCGGAAAGAATCCTCGCGCACGACGGTTTCGATCCAAAGGGTGGCCGGAACTTGGGAACCGGGGGCTTGAAAGTTCGCCGGAACGAATACTTTATAGCCGACCCCGCCCACCATCAAAATGACGAAATCATCGCCGACATAATCAACAATTCCTTGCAATTTGCCTATCATTTGTTATCCTCTTGTCGGAATTATAAAGCAAAATATCAAAAAGGCAAGCTATGTCAGGACACAGCAAATGGAGCACCATCAAACACAAAAAAGCCCTGGTGGACGCGGCGCGCAGCGGGCAATTTACCAAGCTGGCGCGGGAAATCACTATGGCAGCGAAACTGGGGGACAAGAACCCGGATAACAATCCGCGGCTGCGTCTGGCTATATTGAACGCGCGGAAATCATCGATGCCGAACGACAATATAAAGCGCGCGATTGACAAGGCTGCGGATAAGAATACCGAAAGCTATGTTGCCACCAGGTACGAAGGCTACGGCCCCGGCAACGTGCCGATTATGGTAGAGGCTTTGACCGACAACCCCAGGCGCACGGTTCCGGAAGTGCGCAGCGCGTTTGCAAAGAACAGCGGAAATATGGGAGAGGAAGGCTCTGTGGCGTTTCTCTTTACTCGCGCTGGTGTGATTTACTATGCGCCGACCGCGGCAAAGTCCGAAGATGAGATGACCGAGGCGATAATGGAAGCCGGCGCGGATGATTTGGAGTCCAGCCCGGAAGGATACATAGTAAAGACAAAGCCGGATGATTTTATGGCGGTTCAGAAAGCCCTTTCGGATAAATTGGGAGAACCGGAAAAAGCAGAATTGACCTGGATACCGAATACGCCGATGGATCTGGATGACGCGACTTACGAAAAGCTTTCAAGACTGGTGGATACGTTGGACGCGCTGGACGACGTGCAAAAGGTAATAACGGCAGCAAACTAATTTGGGGAATTGGCGGAGAGAGCAACAATGGGGACTTCAATATGACGCGCCATAAATACCAAGTACATAACTACAAACACCTTACGGGCAACACTCATACCGTAAAAGCCCAGAAGTATTTAGAATCGGATATGCTCGTTCAGGAATTCTTGAACGACTGGACGGTTTATGAATCCCCGGATAAAGAAACCTATACCTTGAAAAATAGGTCTCAAACACCAATTTACAAATCAGAAACATTATTCCTTCTCCACCCCAATTTACGATTCAATAACAATGGCAGATATGACGCCGCTGAAAGACGCTATTGGAACAAAATCAACATGAGCTTTCCGAATACTTACCATATGCTAACCATTCTTCAAGATTACGAGGAAGATTGGCCCGCGCTTATATTTTCCAGCGGCGGAAAGCTTTTGTTTGATGAAATGGTATATCGCGAGGCTTTCGACATTGACCGCGTGATTTCCGTCATGTCACTGGGCGACTCTTTAAGCTGCGTTTATGAGATGAAATACGAAAAAATGATTGGCGACCAGCACAAGACTCTTACCGGCTTGCTTACCGGTTCGCCAAACAGAGAGTTCCGCCCCATTGCAATGGATTTGTTATATGCCAGGGTTACATCGCATTATCCCTATAAATTCATAGCAGAAGATGAGGAAAGCCAATCCCAAATGCTATGGTTTAAATGCGAAAGCCATACGCCGCTGACAGAATACGATATTACAAAAGTCTTTGCCGCGGAATCCGACGCGCTGCAAAGTGCGTTTCGCAATGCGCGGGAGATGTACAAGAAAGAACACTGCCGACAGAGCTATTAAAATTACCGGTTCTGTTTTACAAAATCACGAAGTGATTTTGTCATTGCGGTTCCGGCCTTCGCCGGAATGACAAAACAGGTCCGCAACAGGGTCTTTAAGACCTTTGGCTCGCTTCGCTTGCGGTTTATAGGCCCTATTGCGGTTCTTATTTTTAACCATTATTAATGGTTAAAAATAATTCAGTGCCGCAATGACAATTTTTTATTTCATAAAAAATTGTAAAAAATTATATATTTCTTTTTCCGCGCCTTATCGCATATAATACGCTTATGAAACGCATACTTGGGATTGATCCCGGACTTTTGCATACCGGCTGGGCGGTGATTGAGACCGCCGGGTCCGAACGCCGCTATATCGCATCTGGCGTGATTTTGCCCCGCGCCACGGATCCCCTGCCCGAACGCCTGGCGCATATTTTCAACGAAATCAGTAAAATCTGCGCCGATTTCAAACCGGATGAATGCGCTATAGAATATACTTTCGTAAACAAGAATCCGACCAGCACCCTTCTGCTGGGTCATGCGCGCGCAGCGGCAATGGTCGCGGTCGGCACTCACAATATTCCTGTTTTTGAATACGAGCCGAACAAGATAAAAAAAGCCGTGACCGGCGTCGGGCATGCGGACAAGAATCAAGTCGCTGCGATGGTAAAAATACTTCTGCCCGCGGCTTTTGCCACCCCGGCGAAGGCCGGGACCAAGACTTCGGATGAATCCGATGCGCTCGCGATCGCACTGGCGCATTCGAACACATCTGGATTGCTTCGCTTTGCTTGCAATAACAAATCGGTATAAATTGTCATTGCGAGGAGCATAAGCGACGAAGCAATCCAGTGAATAAATCTGATTTTGTTCCTGATAAAAACCCTTCACTTTTCTGCTATAATCCACTCGTACAACCCAAAGGAGGGAATTATGAAAGATATGAAAATGGACAAGGAGTGGCTTGGATACAAAATATGGAAGCTGAAACAAAAACGGAACATATTGTTCCGCGCGTTCCTGATAAACTACGTAGTTATTTTGCTGGCTTGGCTGGTGTCGATGACGCCGTTTTATATGGGCTTGCTGATGCATTTCATGCCGGGCATTAACGCCATCGAGGCGAATATGTACCTGATGACCTTGTTCGGAATCTGGAAGATAGCGGGAGTGGTCCTGTTCCTGATACCGGCGTTGGCGATATGGTGGGAACAGTGCATGATGCAGAAATACTATGACATGAAGAAATAAGAATCCGGCGAACGCCGGATTCTTATTTAGTTTTATATGCGTCTTTTACCGATTGCCAGCATTCTTTGTATTCTTCAATTCTTTTCTCTGTATTCAATACACTGGTGGTCTGACGAATACTTAATACGTTGTCTTTACGGGGGACGCCAAAACGAATACAAGCGCCGGCCCCTGAAAATGTTTCACAAACCTCACACATTGGCAGCGGCGTTAAATCCAAAGGATGCTGTGTATACATTTCACATTCTGTACGCATTCTGCAATTTTTACACCACATGGTGTCAGTGAAAACAGGAGGATTACTTTCAGCAGAATCATTATCAATATGAAAATTTACACCGCATTCGGATAAATCATGCCTTGTCCAATTTGACATAACAGAGCCTTTAATGTCTTGTATCTCTCAGGCTCATAGTACCATTACGCTGGCATTTGTCAAATGCTATTTCTTTACAGTTATCTTCCCAACCGCGTCATAGCCAAAGTACTTGTTAATCCGCGCACGGAATTCCTCTGTTCTGTATGATAATTCCATTGCAAACGCGGGCTGCACCGCTTTCAGCGTTATGTTGAATTTTGTAGGGGCGCATTTTTGCGCCCTTTTAATCGGTCGCTTTGCGACCGACGGGGCACAAGAATGTGCCCCTACACTACGTATCCCTTGCAGCTTCGCCAAACGCGCCAAGTCCGCGCCTATGATTTCGTTCCACCGCGCGGCCAAGTCTGCATCAGACGCGCGCACGCCGAATATTTTCAGCAAGCCTCCGAACGCCCCGCCCAAGCTTTGCGGGCGCGAAGTTCGGAGTGAAAGATTAGGTTTTGCTTTCATTTACGATTTACGATTTACGATTTAGGGAGTCAAATCTTAAATCGTAAATCTTAAATTATTTATATGGTTTCGGCATCAGGATATACATCTCGCCTTGGCTATGCTGGCCGTGGGCATAGCTATACGCCTCGTCCCCTGTGCCAAAGAATATATCCCCTCGTATCCAGCCTTTTATCGCGCCGCCCGTATCCTGGGCCACCATCAGCCTCTGGAACTTGCGCCCGTCCACCGACAGGTTAGTGTTCACATAAACCGGCAGGCCGACCGTATATATGCTGTCGTCCACCGCGATGCTGCGGATTTTGGATAACGGAGTCCCGATTTTTCCAATCACGTCATGCGCGGTCGCAACCTGGAAATATACATACCGCGGGTTGTTGTATATGACTTCCTTTGCCAGCGCGGGATTCTTTCTAAGATGCGCCCAAACCGCCTCGCTGGAATAGCCGCCTTCCGGACGGATTCCGCGCTGTTTCAGTTGCTCTCCGATTGATTTGAACGGCAAGTCGTTGACCGCGGCAAAATTCAGCTTTACTTTAGTCCCGTCCTCCAGCTTCAGCATTCCGCTGCCTTGGATTTGGATATTTTGCACATCGACTATGTTTGCCCAATAAAGAACTCTGCCTATCTTATTTTCTACGATGGTTTTCTTGTCCACGCCCTTAAAGCTCCGGCCTTCGAGGGGGACGCCCATCAGCGGCTCGTTGCACTGGGCGGTTTTCGTCCTGCACGCGGGTATTATGGGAGAATAGTATCCCGTATAGGTTCCCGCAGGCTTTCCGGCTTCGTCGTGGATTTTATACGGCTGAAAATGAGACTCGAACCAGTCGCGCGCGACGGCGGGACTTGCCGATTCCGACGGCATAAATTGGCATTTTTCTTCCAACAATTTGCGGTCCGGAATGACCTTTCCCTGATATTGGAGCTTTGCTTTGCAAGTATTCCTGAATGCCGCCAAAGCATAGCGGTGGTCGTCTTCGCGCCAGCCCGGCAACTGGGAATACGAGACTTTGTGAAGATTAGAAGGCTTGACGGAGTTATCGCCGGTCTTATAATCGCGCGACTCGGTCAAATCGCCGCATCCGGCCAGAAGTCCAAAAACTATAAATACCGGCAAATAACACTTTTTCATAAAAAACTCTCCAGTCACTTGAAAATTAATTCCTACGCGCTATAATACCATAAAACCACCGCCGAACAAAGGAGCAATCGCATGGCAAAGTTTCAACTTATATCTCAATTCTTGAAGGATTTCTCTTTCGAGTCGCCAAATGTGCCGGAGCTGTTCTTCAAGCAGGAAAACGGACAGGCGAAAATGGACATCAACCTGGATATCCAGATAAAAGGCACCGAAAACAACATTTATATGGTCGACCTGCTGGTAAAGCTGCACTCTAAGCTGGAACAGGGCGACAAGTCGATATTTATGATCGAATCCACATACTCGGGCCTGGTGCAGATTGAAAAGTCGGAAAATGAAGAGGACTTGAAGAAAACCCTGCTGATAGAGGTTCCGAACCTGTTGTTCCCGGCGATAAGGGCGATTATCCTGCGTATGACGGGCGAAAGCGGATTCCCGCCGTTCGCATTGCAGCCGATTGATTTTCAAAAGCTGTATGAAGAAAAGAACGCAAAATAAAAACCGGGCTTTGCCCGGTTTTTATTTTGCGTTCTTTTCAGAGTGTTCGCTCGCTTCGCGCGCAGAGTAGAAGATTAAGAGAGTATCTATAACTCTACTACTCTCTTACTCTGATTTTGCGAAGCAAAATCGTTACTCTTGTTCTTGAAATCGCTATGCGATTTCAAGAACCAACCCGCAGTGGTCGGTGGGTTTTGCATCCATTCTCGGGCGAGGATCGATTTTACAATGCTTTACCAGCTTTTGCGCGGCATGATTCGCCAGGAAATAGTCCAGGCGCAGGCCATGGTCTTTGCCGATAGAGCCGCCGCGGTATCCTATCCAAGTCCAGGGGCTTTCCTCGTTCGGGTTATATTTTCTATAACAATCAAGCCAGCCGTCATCAAGCCATTCCTGCATGATTTTTCGCGCGTCGGGGGCAGAGATTGACGATCCCTCGTATTGTTTCGGATTCCAAACGTCGCGGTCTTCTATTGCGACGTTAAAGTCCCCGCCCAATATCACGGGCTCTTCACTTTTCAGATAATGGGCAATATGCCGTCCAAAATGCTTCATCCACTCTATTTTATACTGAAACTTGGGCGATTCCTCGCTTTCCCCGTTCGGCATATATACGTTGATAAGCCGTATACGTCCGTCTATCACACATTCCAAAAACCTAGCGGCCGGATCGGGATAATTCGGCAGGCCGCGAACGACGTCTTCTATGGAGTGTTTGGAGAAAACCGCAACCCCGTTCCAGGATTTCTGTCCGAAAACTTTGATGTTATAGCCCAGATGCTCAAAGACTATAAAAGGAAACCCATGGTCTTCCACTTTTAATTCTTGCAGGAGAATCACGTCATATTCGCGACTTTCGGCGATTTTCATAAAGCTATCCATATGCGCCCGGATGGAGTTGATGTTAAGAGAGAGAATTTTCATAAACATGTCCTATGGCAAATGGCAAATGTAAAATGGCAAATGTAAGGTGATAAAGAGATAAACTGTGCTCTTACCTTCCACATTTTACATTTGCCATTTGCCATTTGCCATCCTATAATACTATCGTCCAATATAAAAACAATAGGAAGTTTTTAAAATGAACATGTATCAGTTTCTGGAATCGGCCGTATCGGAGGTACCGAACGACCTGTTTCTTACGCGCGAAAAGATAACTTACGCGCAGTTCAACGATTTGGTGAAAAAGCGCGCCGCGACCTTGGCCCGTATGGGCGTAAAGAAAGGCGACGCTGTCGGAATCCTTTCGCATAATATATGGGAGTTCCCCCTGTCATTGTTCGCAATCTGGTATCTGGGCGCCTCGGTCCTGATGCTGGACACGAACCTTACTCCGTACGAGTATGACAATATGACAAAGGTTACGGGGACCAAGCTGGTTCTGGCCGAAAAAAGCTTTTTCTATAAGTCCGCGGGATTCAAGTTCCACGACATTACAGAAAAAGACAAGGAAGCGGACCCGAAGCTAAAGCCGGCGCATGTGGAATCCGAAGACATCGCGACGCTGTCATTTACATCGGGTTCTACTGGAATGCCGAAAGTGGTGCCTTTAACGCACTATAACCTGACGGAATGCGCGCTGTCGCTGGAGGATATGAGCGAATGGCTGAACCGCGGCGATACATTGTACGGATTTCTTCCGATGTACCATGTATTCGGCTTTGCGGTGGAGATTCTGGCGACGATTCATTACCGCGCGAACGTTCTGCTGCAAAGCACGATCAACCCAAAAGATATCCTGGACGACTTCAAAACATACCGGCCGCAGATTATTCCTGCGGTGCCAAGACTGTGGGAGGTCTTCCGCAACAAGATTATCGACGGGCTAAAGCAGAAAAGGCTTTGGTGGCTGGCGTCATTCGTCCTGAAATTCGGGCCGTTCCTTAAAAAAATCGGGCTCGGGTTCTTGGTGCGGAAAATTCAAGAGCCTGTGCTGGCGGTATTCGGCGGAAGGGCGCGCCTGTTAATAGGAGGCGGCGCGGCTGTAAAGCCAGAGGTGGAAACTTTTTACGAGCGCCTGGGGCTGACCTTTATACAAGGATATGGTCTGACTGAAACAGTGGGGCCGATTTGTATATCCAAGCCTGGCAAATGCCGCCTTCCGTTCGCATTCGGGGGACCGATTACGAACAACGAGTGCGAAATCCGCGGAAAGAACGCGGAAGGCATCGGGACATTGTGGATGCGCGGGCACCAGGTGTTCGGCGGATACATGAATAACCCGGAAGCAAATTCGGAATCGTTTGATGAAAGGGGTTTCTTCAACACAGGTGACTTGGTGTCGATGGATTGCAATGGAGAATTGCATTTTCATGGACGTCAAAAGCAGGTGATTGTGCTGGATTCGGGAAAGAACGTGTATCCGGACGAACTGGAGGCATTGTTCATATTGATTCCTGGCGTAAAGAATGTTGCGGTGTTTGAGCATACTGTCAAAGACAAAACCGTGGCTTACGGCGTGTTTCAGGTTGAAGAAGGCATGACTTTTGAGAAGTTGGAAAAGGCGGTGGCCATCGCGAATAAAAAGGTGGCGAGTTACAAGTGGGTCACGCATTTTGCGATGACGACCAAGGATCTGCCGCTGACCAGCACTCAGAAGATAAAGCATCATGTGGTGCGCGAGCGTCTGATTGCCGGCGAATATCCGACGAAACATAATTAAAAACGCGGGCAAAGCCCGCGTTTTTAATTAGAGTAGTAGAGTAAGAGAGTAAGAGAGTAAAAGAGTAAATAATATCTATAACTCTACTACTCTCTTACTCTGCAAACGCAAAGCGTTTGCGTTACTCTGCGAGCGAAGCGAGCGCTACTCTCAATTTTCTGCCGCCCTCAAACTCCGTAATAAAAATATGAATAGTATTGGCGGGCAGGAAATTGGTGGCAATCTCCGGCCATTCTATCAAGGTAATATCATTTGCAATCGCATGCGACAGACCAATTTCTTCCAATTCCGAAACATCGGTGATGCGATAAAGGTCAAAATGGGAAATACATTTGCCATTTGCCATTTGCCATTTGCCTTCGTATGTCTGAACCAAGGTAAAGGTAGGACTCGGCACGACGGTATCCGCGCCGCATAGGGTCTGAATAATCGCGCGCGCAATCTCGGACTTTCCCATGCCCAAGTCGCCATGCAGGGCCACCACACACGGAGCATGCAGAGTTTTCGCAAACTCCCCCGCCCACGCGCGCGTTTCATCAATGTTTTTTAGAATTATTTCCACTCTTTTACTCTCCTACTCTTTCACTCTGCCGGCGAAGCCGGCGTTACTCCAACAACAAATCATCTTCCATCTTGCGGATGGTGTCGCGGATGGCGGAGGCTTCTTCGAACTCCAAATTCTCGGCATGCCTGAACATCTTCCTGCGCAAGTCCGCGATTGTCTTCTCCAAGCTTGCCCTATCCATAACCCCGCCGGATTTAGTATAAACAAATTGTCGCTTCTTATCTGTTTTCTCAATCCGGTCGCCGACCTCATTGAATACTGATTTTATAATAGTCTTCGGCACAATGCCATGCTTTTCGTTATAGGCCATCTGTTTTTCACGGCGACGCGAAGTCTCGTCCATTGCAGCGCGCATGCTGTCCGTTATTGTATCCGCGTACAGAATCACACGCCCATTGCTATTGCGCGCAGCGCGCCCGATTGTCTGTATCAAGCTGCGGGTGCTGCGCAAGAATCCTTCCTTGTCTGCGTCCATGATTGCAACCAGCTCGCACTCCGGAACATCCAACCCTTCGCGCAAAAGGTTGATTCCAACCAATACATCGAACTTTCCCATTCGCAACTCGCGCAATAACTCTATGCGCTCCAAAGTCTCAATATCGCTGTGCAAATACCGCGCGCGAACGCCATGCTCGTTTAAATAATCCGTCAGCTGTTCGGACATTTTTTTGGTGAGAGTTGTTATAAGAACGCGGCCTTTGGTTTTCTTTATCTCGTGCAATAAATCATCTACTTGGTTCTTTGTCGGGCGAACTTCGACGACAGGATCCAACAGTCCTGTCGGGCGGATTACCTGCTCGGCAACGATTCCGCCGGCTTGCGTTAGTTCCCATTCCGCGGGAGTTGCGGATACGAATATGGTCTGCGGGCGCATGGCGTCCCATTCCTCGAACCGCAGCGGGCGGTTGTCCGCGCACGAAGGCAAACGAAAACCGTATTCATACAACGAGCGTTTTCTCGCGGCGTCTCCCTTGGACATAGCGCCGATTTGCGGCACGGAAACGTGAGATTCATCCACAAACAAAATCGCGTCTTTGGGCAGGTACTCGAATAAAGTCGGAGGCGGCTGGCCGGGCGCGCGTCCCGACAAATACCGCGAATAGTTCTCTATCCCGCGGCAGATGCCCGTCGCCTCCATCATCTCTATGTCGTAATTGGTGCGCTCGCGCAGGCGCTGTTCCTCCACATACTTCATATTTTCATGAAAGTAATCCAAGCGCGGCTGCAGGTCTTTTCGTATCTCCCCTATCGCTTGCAAGACCGTCGGCTGAGGCGTTGCGTAATGGGTATTTGGATATACCGCGATATGGTCCAGCTTATGCAGCTTGGCGCCGGTTAGTGTATCGAACTCCCAGATTTCCTCTATCTCGTCGCCAAAGAACGAAATCTTCCATCCGCGGTCTTGGCTGTGCGACGGAAAAATGTCCAAGGTATCGCCGCGAACTCGAAAATCCCCGCGGTCAAAGCCCACTTCATTGCGCTTGTATTGAATATCAACCAAAGCGCGCATTACATCCTTGGCGCTTAATTTGTCGCCCGCGCCCAGCACCAGTTTCATCCCAGAATATTGCTCCGGAGAACCCATTCCGTAAATGCTGGATACGCTTGAGACCACAATAACATCGCGCTCTTCCAGCATCGCGCGCGTGGCGCTGTGCCGCATGCGGTCCAGCTGATCATTTACGGATGCATCCTTATCGATATAAGTATCCGTGACTGGCAAGTATGCCTCTGGCTGATAGTAATCGTAATACGAAACGAAGTATTCCACATGATTGTGCGGGAAAAAGGACTTCATCTCGGTATAAAGCTGCGCGGCCAGAATCTTGTTTGGCGCCATTATCAGTGCCGGCCGACCCATATTTGCAATCACATTCGCCATGGTAAAGGTCTTTCCCGTGCCGGTGGCCCCCAGCAATACCTGGGACCGGCGGCCTTCTTTCAGGCCAGCGGCCAATTCGGCAATGGCCGCCGGTTGGTCGCCTGATGGCTTGTAGCTGCTTTGAAGATTAAAATTTGTTTTTTTCATTTTAACTGAGAACTGAAAACTGAGAACTGAGAGCTTAGTTTTCAGCTTTCAGTTTTCAGTTGTAAGCTAAATATAATCACATTATAATCGAATTACAAGAGGGAGAAAAATTTGAAGGCAAGACATCGCCGGGCAATTTATTGGACTATTTTTTCAGTAGCGGCGGCGGCGGTTATGCTGCTGGTGGTCGTTCCGCCTATGATAAACCTTGACCATTTAAAGCCTAATTTCGAGCGCGCAATCCTCTCCCAAACCGATATCCCCGCAAAGATAAACGGCCATATAAATATAAGCTTGCTGGGGCGCATAAGCATCAAGGCGCATAATGTAAGCGTCCCGAACGGCAGTATAGATTCCGTTCTATTCGCGATACCGCTGTCAAAAATATTCGATATAAATACGGCGACATTGGACGAGAAAATCACTATTTCGGGGGCCAGGCTTGATATCGGGGATTTGACCGCGCCCAAAATCGGGGCCGGGATAGAGATTCGAAACGCGCTTGTTAATTTCATGGACAGGGATTACAGGATAATCACCGGCGCGCTAAAAAATGGAAGCTTTGCGGGAACCGTGCGCACCGAGCAGCATAAGTACAGCATAGAAACCAGGGGCGATCAGTTCTCGGTGCTTAACAAGAACGAGGGACTGTCAATTCGCGGACGACTTAATCAGGGAGGCGGCGCGCACGCGATATTATCCATAGATACGAATAACATCAACGCTTGGTTCGATTTTTTCGAACCGAAGATAAACCAGCACGTCGCATTAACAATGGAAGTGGATTGGGACGGCGGATACGGATTCCGGTTCCAAGACATACATGGAACCGTCGGCGAGGATAATTTTACGGGCAGCATTGATTTACCAGACGGGGACGCCGCGCGGACGATACGATTCGCGTCCGATAATATCGACTTCGATTTGTCTTTTCTGCTGACCGGCCGGTCTTTCCTTATGGGCGCGAATTTGGATTTGGACCTCGGCGGAAATATTAAATTTATGAACACGGTTTACAGGCATGTAAGGCTGGCCGCAACCGGCCAAGGCGACAAGATAATCATAGACAACTTGGAATTTGAAAACGATTCGATCAAGGGTTCGCTGGCCGGGGAAATTACGGCGGACGGGGCGCATAATCTGGCCTTGCGTTTTTTGCGCGGGAACGCGGAGATATATTGCCTGTTCAACGGCACGCCGGAAGTCTGGCAGTGCGACGAATACGAGTACAGCGATAAGAATCTGTTCGCAAGGGGAACTCTGGCAGTAAAGGGGGACTCGTTCGCGGCGGCCTTGCAATCTCCGGACGCGATGCCCGAGAATTTCGACTTTGCGCGCAACTTAAGTTTCTTGGGCAACAACGGAACGGTATCTTTTGAGTTCGCGAACGCTTTGGGTCAGATCACAATAAAAAATAAAAAGCAGAGAATCGACTATACCGCGGTTCAAGGTAAAAGCCTGGATTGGCTGGGGGCGGGATTTGAGTTTCTGCCCGCAAAGATGCGCGATGCGGTCGGCCGGATAACTTGGGACGGCAAGGATATCTCATTCGTGCCAACCGGGGAGCGGTGGGAACTGACCATGCAGGGAAATTTCTTCTTTCTGTCCGGCATCAGCGCCAAGGAGTTCTTGACCGCTTTTTACCCGACGCTGGAGCTTGGGTTCGCGAATGATTTCCCTTACCATATGTCCGGCACTTATTCCAAACCGAATATAAGGGATTTGGAAATCCACATAGCGGACCATATCTTCCGCGGCAGCGCCAATGCTTCGAACATAACCCTGCGCACCGAGACTTTGGACCTGGATATGTTTGCGAATCGCGGGTATTTCGACAATTACGAAAAAATGCAGTTTCTGGCCGCCGCGCCGATTACGACGCCGTTTTCGCTTGGCGGCGCCAGCATTTCTCTGTCCGCCCCCAGCATAATCATGAACGGCGAAGAATATAATAACTTCGTTTATTCTGTGCGCGGCAATACCCAGGACTTTTCAATCACGGACGATGCGCGCGGCAGCCTTTTGGTATCGCTTAAAAGAAGGAGCACCAATACCTATGACATTTTGTTAAAGCTGAACCGGTTTGCGTTCAGCGGGCCGCTGCTGGCCGCCGCCTCGCCGTTAAATATCTCCGATTCCGTGGTTACGGGCCAGGCGCAGCTTATGACGGGCGGGAGAATAGCCTATGACTTTTGGAATAACTTGAAGGGCGCCGTGGATTTAAGCTTTGACGGCGGGATTCTGAACGGCATAGGCACGGACGCGTTTTACGCGCGCGCGGCAGATATAACGCGAACGACGGCCGAAGACGCGATCGCGCATGCGGTGTCCGGGGGCAACACAAGAATAAAATCGTTCCGCCTTTCGGGAGAGTACGAGAACGGGGATTTTCAAACCACGCGCAGGTTTCTGCTTAACGCGCGAAATACGGAGATGTCGGGACACCTGCAATTGATTGACGGAATCCTGACGGCGCAAATCGGGATTCTGCTGCGCGGGACGTCCATAGAGCCCCGGCCCATATCGTTAACCATATTGAAGTCGGGTATGCGCAGCTATTCCTTATCGGAAATGATGAGAGTCTTTGATCCGGAGTACTTGGCGGAATTTGTAAAAATGTGAAACGCGCCGACCGGCGCGTTTTTATTTTCTATACGTCCCGTCCATATTCAATTTTATTCCGCGCCGATCGATTATGATAACAGCGTCGGGCCCGATAAGGTCGGCGCGCGGCCCCAATAAAATTTTCTTAACGCCGTCCAGGAAATCGCGGGAGAGCTCGCACTTATAAGGCACATATAAAACATCGCCGCGCTTTACAAGGTGGCGAAAGTCGTATTTGTCGCCGTTATGCTCCAACATATACAACTGATACGGAGTAAGCCGCAAGTTTCTGGCAATACGTTCAAAATATTCGTGGTCTGGCATCAGGCCCCATTATATAATTCTGTAGAACAGCTTGCGGTCTATGACCTGCCCGGTCGGGTCGGAGTAGTACCTGTGTCCGTGCTGGTCGCGGGCGCTGAAAAACCCTGTGCCATAAAGCTTGATCCCGCGTCCGTTGCGGACTAATATTCTGTTTTTTCCGACGAGATCCGCGCGCGGGCCTGATAAGAACTTTGCCATAAAATTGGAATCGTGGGAATAAGGCGCGTAAAGCACATCGCCTTTCTTAACTAACTTCTCCAGGTCGTATTCGTCGCCGTGCCCTTCCAGAATAGATATTTGGAATGGCGACAAGCGAAAATGCTCGGCCAGTTTTTCAATATGTCCAGTGGTAATCATTTCTCTTCCCCCTGCCGAAACCATAGCACCGGCAAAAGGAAGAGTTTATAAGAAGCTATTCATAAAGAGTTATCAGTTTTTCTTTCTTATGGAAATATGCACATCGCGCAACTGCTGTTCGGTCGGCACGCTGGGACTTCCCATCATCAGATCCTGACCGCGCTGATTTGTCGGAAACATAGTGACTTCGCGCAAGTTCGGCTCTCCCAGCAGCAAGCATACCAAGCGCTCTACGCCGAACGCGCAGCCCCCATGCGGAGGCGCGCCATATTGGAACGCGGTGTAAAGCCCCCCGAATTTTGCTTTGACTTCTTCTTCGCCATATCCGGCGATTTTAAACAGTTTTAACATAGTTTCAGGATTATAGTTGCGAAGCGATCCGCCGCCTATTTCCCATCCGTTCAAGACAATGTCGTATTGGGACGCCTTCAATTCCAACGGCTTGGACAAATCCAACGTGTCCGAATCGTCCAAGGGCCTGCAAAACGGGTTATGCCCGAACGCAATTCCGGTCGGGACATTTTCATCCTCTTCGAATTGCGGAAAATCCACAACCCAGCAAAGACGGAATTCTTTCGGGTCTATCAGCCCCAAATCTTCGCCCAGCTTTATACGCAGCTTTCCGGCGGCCTTTGCGGCAATATCTCGTTTGTCGCAAACAAAGAAAACCGTATCGCCGACAGATGCGCCGGATGCAATGCGAATTTTTTCTATTTGTTCCGGCGTTATTTTCTTCGCAACCGGTCCTTTGGCTTCCCCTGCAAACACAATATAGCCAAGCCCGCCAAGCCCAAGCTCTTCTTTCGCAAACGCTTCCGTTTTGTCGAACCAAGACCTCGGTTTATCAGCGGTCGCGGGCGCAGGGATTGCACGCACGGTCGCGCCGCCCTTTACCGCGTTTGCAAATATGGCAAATTCGGAATCGCGGAAAATTTCCGACACATCAGATATTATAATCGGATTACGCAAATCCGGCCTGTCTATTCCGTATTTCAGCATTGCTTCCGCGTATGTGAATTGCGGAATTTCCGGATGCAATTTTCCATCCGCGGCGAATTCTTTGATAAGAAATGTCGTGATAGCTTCGCAAATGTCTTGAACATCGCGCTGCCCGACGAACGACATTTCAAAGTCCAACTGATAGAATTCAAGCATGCGGTCGGCGCGCAGGTCCTCGTCGCGCATGCAGGGAGCGATTTGGAAATACCGGTCGAATCCGGAAATTTGGATTAATTGCTTCCATTGCTGCGGCGCCTGGGGCAAAGCATAAACCATTCCGTGATGCATGCGCGACGGCACGATGAAATCTCGCGCGCCTTCCGGCGACGAGGCGCCCAAAATCGGCGTCTGGAATTCGGAGAAGCCCAACTCCCACATCTTATCGCGCATAGCCTTTATCACACGATTGCGGAACAGGATTTTATGGTGCATCTTTTCACGGCGCAAGTCCAGATAGCGATATTTCAAGCGCAGTTCTTCATTCGTTTCATCATCGCCGAATACTTGGAAAGGCAGAGGCAGGGACTTTGTTAAAATTTCGTATTTACCCACCTGTATTTCTATGGCACCGGTTGGAATCTTATCATTTACGGCGGCCGGGTCGCGCGCAACAACTTTGCCGCGCACGGTAATGACGGATTCGGGATTGATTTTCTCGGCCCCAAGCAGACCTTGGTCCGCAAGGTCCAGAACGCATTGAGTAATTCCGTAATTATCGCGCAAATCGATGAATAATAGAGAACCATGGTCGCGCTTGCGATGCACCCAGCCGGAGAGCACGACAGCCTCGCCTACATTGGCGGAGTTCAGCTCGCCACAAGTATGAGTACGGTATTTGGATTTTAATGATATGGACATTTTCAGCACCTTTTTGTTTCTTATCCGTAAGCAGGGGCGCTGGATTGTCGCGCGGTGCCACCCTGTCTTTTATCTTTATTAAAGGAACAAATTTGCAACTCTTGGCTTGTCAGACCCGTCATTATTGTAAATTTATCTTCGGTAATTGTAGCGCTAAAAAGCTAAAAATCAAGTTGATTTTTGGGTTCGGGCTGTTATAATGGGCCCCGCTGGCGGGTTAGCTCAGTGGTAGAGCAGAGGAATCATAATCCTTTGGTCGGGGGTCCGAATCCCTCACCCGCTACCACCCTTCGCGTCTGCGACGCTTCGGGTGGCTCACGCCACCAGAATAGCGAGCAGTGAACCGCGAAGGAGTGCCCACCGGAGCCTTGGCGAAGGCGGGCCAGCCAAACAAGATTTAATTATCGCCCCCTTAGTATAATGGTAGAACACGTCCTTGGTAAGGACGAGGCGCAAGTCCGATTCTTGCAGGGGGCACCAGGTATTACAAATTACAAGTATGTCTAAAAGCCAACATAAAAATTATTGCGAGAATTACATTGGGTCATTATCTGAGCTTGCTGCGGATATTGGGGCGATGACACATGAGGCTCGCGCAGAATTATTTAGCGCTTTGGCGGATTATGTGGAAAAACAGCATAATTCGGACATGGCGCGCGGTCGCATTAAGTATGCCGGAAAATTAAAGGAGATCTTCGATCTTTTAAAACAGATTAAAAAATTAGAAGATGATGCGTGGAATATCTGCAAATCAAAAACAGAAATAATATCCAGATAAGAGCTACGATATAAGGGTTTTCAGATCAGCCCGATAATCGCACAGTATCCCGCACCAGTTTTTTAATCCTTACTGATTCAAAAATGAAACCAGGAAAGCGTATTTGCATTCTCGGCGGAACTTGTTCCGGCAAATCTACGCTCGCCATACAACTTGGCGATGCTCTTGGTTATAAAGTTCTGCATATGGATTGGATATACTATATTCCGAACAACAATTGGGTTCGCGCTCTGCCCGAGATAACAGGCAAGAAACACGACGAATTTATCAGACAAAATTCTTGGATAATCGATGGCACATATCGGGAATACCTGCCGAAAAGATTGGCGGCCGCGGATACGGTAATTATTTTAAGGGCGCCAAAAATAATCCGCTTGTGGCGATTTTTCATACGCGGCCGGAATAACGGCAAAAACCGGGTCGACAAATCGGTCGGGGGTGAATTTAAAGACTTCACATGGGCTCATGTCTGGTGGATATTGTTCAAAGAAAGACACAGGAAAAAAGACTATATCTTTTTAAAAGATTACCCGCACCTTAAGATAATAATATTGCACTCGTTTAGAGAAATGGAAAGCTTTTTGGAATCCGTGCAAACTGCAGCATAAATAAATGCCTTACCACTCGATCGGGGGTTTTCCTTGTTCGGTCAGATATTCGTTCGCTTGGGAGAACTGGTGATTGCCAAAGAATCCGCGCGATGCGGACAATGGTGACGGATGCACGCTTTTCAATACCAAGTTATCCATAGGATTCACAATGTCGGCCTTGCGCTGCGCATAAGAGCCCCACAATAAATACACAATTCCGCTGCGGCGCGAGCAAGCGCGGATTACTGCGTCCGTAAATTGCTCCCACCCCTTGCCCGCATGCGATGCCGCCGCGTGAGCCTGCACCGTCAATGTGGAATTCAATAATAAAACACCCTGCTCTGCCCATTTGGTTAAATCTCCGTTTGTAACCGAAGGCCGGCCTAAATCATCGCGGATTTCTTTATAAATATTTTGCAATGATGGAGGCAATGCAGTGCCATTGCGCACAGAAAAACAAAGCCCATGCGCCTGGCCGGGTTCGTGATAAGGGTCCTGGCCGATGATAACTACTTTGACCTGGTCCAAGGGACACAGGTTGAAAGCATTGAAAATGTCTGCTGGCGCGGGATAAATCTTTTTGCCGGACAGATATTCTTGGCGCACGAAATCTGTCAGCGCAATAAAATAAGGCTTGTCGAATTCATTCTCCAAAGCGTTCTTCCAAGATTCTTCAATTTTTACGTTCATATCATACCCCCTCTATCATATGGTTTTGCAGACCTTTCCATAAAACGACGTCGATATATCCGCGCGGAAGGCCGGTTTCGCGGACAAGGTGCGCGAACATGGCGCCACATGCTGCTTTGACATCCGGGTCAAGTCTGCCATTATCTATTTTTGATTTTAATTCATCCGCGCCCGCAAAAGCAACGCCAAGTCGTTGAATCCAAATATCGTATTTTACAATGTCTTCGCCCAGATTTCGCGCAAGATGATTCGCCGTTATTTTTCCAATATGAGGCAAGGACGCCAAGTAAGCCAATTTGGAATCCAAATCTGACAGTTGATAATACCAATCGCGGTATACGCCGCGATTCTGCCAGATTTTTAGAATCGCATTTATTTTGTTTTTATTGTTGAAGATTTTTATCAGCGCGTCAAACTGCAGCTGGTCATTATCCGCAATATAATCCATTATCTTTTTATGAATTGCCTTGGCGGTCTTTTGGGAAAACCCGCCTGCAAGAATTACATAGATCGCCTCGCGCGCAAATTCATCTGCTGACAAAGGCGTCTTGTTCTTTAACCGTTCTTTTATAACATCGAACTTTTCAAGGTCGGAATTTGCGCCGGCGTCTTGCAGCCGTTGTTCCAAATCAAAAAAGAATTCCCGCGATAGGTTCATTCTTAATCCGTCAGATCTTTGCCGCGTTTAACAATCTCCCCTTTGTTCAAATTCACAATCGTTCCGTCTCCCAAAATTAAAAAGTCACGCCCTTCTTTGAATTTCTCGTCATCTTTGGGAATATCTTGATTTGCCGATTTCTTTGGCAGGCCGGACTTTTTCGCATACATCTTCTTTTGCATTTTTTGCAATTTCTTCACATTGGTTGTCGCCAATCCGAATTCTTTTCCCATACTTTGCCCCCTTTATATATCAATATTTGCGCTAAGCGCATTATCCACGATAAAGTCGCGTCTGGGTTCGACCACATCGCCCATCAGCATGCTGACGACTTCGTCCGCCTGCACGGCGTCCGCGACCCTTACTTGGAACACGTTGCGATGATTGGGATCCATCGTGGTTTCCCACAATTGCTCCGTATTCATTTCGCCAAGACCTTTGTAGCGCTGAATTTTCAAGCCTTGCTTCGCGTACTCGAACGCCGTATCCAGCAGTTTCAGAGCGCCCCAGATTTTCACGGACTTTGACTTCACGCGCAATTCCACCGGCGCCGAGAATGTCGCCACCAGCTCGTCTCTGCCTTGCATGCGTTCCCACGCGCGCGCTTCGGGCGATTCCAGCTTTTCGCGCGGCAGCAGGTATTTCTCGTCCACGCTGCGTAAGGTGCGCGAAATCTCAATTCCGCGATTATCCGCGGACACTTTCCATCCGCGCTCGAATTCCAGCTCTCCGGCATCAAGGAATTTTTGGGCGGCTTGGAAATTATCAAAATTATTCAGCGCCAAAGCCTCCACAAACCGCAAAGGCATCAGGCTTGATAAAGGCTGCAAGATATTCTTCATATTCGCGACCAGGTTCAGCATGCGTTTGAGGTCCGCGCCTGCAATCTGCTCGCCATTTTGCATCTGAATCAAGCCCTCGGCAGCCAGCGAGTCCATCAGATAGTCGTCCATCTCGCGCTGATTCTGCAAGTAAACTTGCTGTTTGCCGCGGCTGATGCCGTATAGCGGTGGCTTTGCGACATAGACGTATCCGCGTTCGATAGCCTCGGGCATATGCCGGTAAAAGAAGGTCATCAAAAGGGTTTGGATGTGCGCGCCGTCGACGTCCGCGTCGGTCATTATTATGATTTTATGATAGCGCATCTTTTCGATATCGAAATCGTCCTTGCCGATGCCGGCGCCCAATGCGGTGATCAGCGTTCCGATGGCCTCGCTGCTCAGCATGCGGTCAAAGCGCACTCGTTCCACGTTCAAAATCTTTCCGCGCAGCGGCAATATTGCCTGGAACTTGCGGTCGCGACCTTGTTTTGCCGTGCCACCTGCGGAATCTCCCTCAACAATGAAAAGTTCGCATTTCGTCGGGTCTTTTTCGCTGCATGCGGCAAGTTTTCCAGGATTTCCGTTCACGTCGGGCCCGTTCTTTTTGCGAGATAGCTCGCGCGCTTTGCGCGCCGCTTCGCGCGCGGTCGCGGCCTCGATAATCTTGTCTATGATGGCTTTTCCAACCGCCGGGTTTTCATCCAGGAATTCATACAGCATCTCAGAGACCGTGTTTTCCACAATCGGGCGGACCTCAGATGACACCAGTTTGTCTTTCGTCTGGCTGCTGAATTTGGGATCGGGAATTTTCACGCTGATTATGTTGGTCAGCCCTTCGCGAAAGTCCTCGCCCGATAGCGCGATATCTTTCTTGGAATTCTTTTCCGCAATGTATTTGTTCAGGGCGCGCGTTAAACCCGCGCGGAATCCGGCCAGATGAGTTCCGCCGTCCTTGTTCGGAATATTGTTTGTAAAGCACAGCGAAGTTTCGTTATACGCGGCGGTCCATTCCAATACGACCTCTACATAAGCGTCCCCGGTCTGACGTATCATCTGAATGGGCTCTTTCGTAAGTTTTTCCTTGGACTTATCAAGATAAATCGCAAAACCTTTCAGTCCGTCCAATGAATGAAACTCTTTGACTTTTTTTTCCGCACCGCGCAAGTCCTCGAAAACGATTTTTACATTCGCGTTCAGATAAGATTGCTCGCGCAGCCAAGTTTCCAACGTGTCATAATCAAACTCTGTGAAAGAGAAAGTTGCGGGACTGGGAAGAAAAGTCACTTCCGTGCCGTGCTTGTCGCCGGCGTTGTCGGATACAATGACCAGTCCCCCGACTGGCGCGCCGTCGGCGAACTTCATCATGACTTCCTTGCCGTCGCGCCAGACGCGGACTTCCAACCATGTAGAGAGAGCATTCACAACGGACACGCCGACGCCGTGCAGGCCGCCGGACACTTTGTACGCGCCGCTTGTTTCGTTGTCGAACTTTCCGCCGGCGTGTAGCTCGCACATAATCAGCTCCAGCGCGCTGCGGCCTTCCTGGTGATTTATATCAAAAGGCATGCCGCGGCCGTTGTCGCGGATAGTCGCCGACCCGTCCGGATTAAGCGACACATACACGTTGTCGGCATAGCCCGCCATCGCTTCGTCGATGGAGTTATTTACAACCTCGTAAATCATATGATGCAGCCCGTCGCCGTTTCCGGTGTCGCCGATGTACATCCCGGGGCGTTTTTTGACCGCTTCCAGCCCTTTTAAAACCTTGATGGAATCGCCCGTATAAGCATTATTTACTGACATAAAACTTCCTTTTTCGAGGCGCGAAACGCGAAATGCGAGACGCGTAATCTTCCTTGTATTTTTTGCCTAGAAAATGTAGCAAATTTTGCCAGTTTTCGCAAGAAAAATCTGCTATTTTTTAGTATTGAAAAATTTATGCTTTTTTGTTATTTTTATACTGATAAATCCGCGTCTCGCATTTCGCGTTTCGCGTCTCGGAGATTCAAAATGAAATTCAAATTACTATATTTCGGAGAGCTTCGGACCAACCCGAAAAAGCGGTCCCAGCACATCGCAAACATACGCATGCAGTTCCATCCTCAGTTGAAAAAGCTGGTTGAAAACAGCCCCTGGAACAACATGCAGAAATATATGATGCCGGGGGCCACGAAAAGCCCGATTTCAACTCGGCATGTCGGCGGAATCGACTGGAATCCTATTATTACGCCGAACCTGAAGCTGTTGGCGGAATTGGACGTATTGCTGATGCATCCGCAGATAGTGGGACTGGGACGCACCGATATAGACAACAGAATGAAGACTTTGCTGGACGCATTGCGCAGCCCTCAGAACGAGCATGAAATAGGCGAGAACACGCCGAAAAATATGGGGCCGATTTATACTCTGCTGGACGACGACCATCTGGTTACGAAAATATCGGTTAATACATCGCACTTGCTGGCGCCGCAAATGTTGGGGACCCGGCTGCAAGCCGACGACGGCGAAGAAAAGGTGTTTTTGCTGATAGATGTGAATGTAAGGGTGGAAGAAGGGAATTTGGAGAATTTGCCGTTTATGGTGTAAAAAATCCGGCGCTTGCCGGATTTTTTAGAGTAGAAGAGTAACGCCGGCTTCGCCGGCAGAGTAAGAGAGTAGTAAAGTATTAGATTACTCTTTAACTCTCTTACTCTTCTACTTTGCAAACGCGAAGCGTTTGCGTTACTCTGGCTTACCGCGCCTAGGCGCGGTATAACCCTCCGTTTACATGAATCGTCTGCCCGGTAATATATGACGCTACATCGGAAGCCAGGAACAGGGCCGCATTTGCGATATCGGACGGCTCGCCAAAACGGCCGGCCGGAATCTGCGCCAAGTACTGCGCTTTCAATTCTTCCGGCAAAACATCAGTCATGGGGGTTTTGATAAAGCCCGGCGCGATGCAGTTCGCAGTGATTCCGCGCGATGCGACCTCGGCCGCAATGGATTTCGTCATCGCGACGATGCCGCCTTTGCTTGCCGCATAGTTCGCCTGACCCGGGCCTCCGATTGTGCCGATGATGGACGACATATTTATGATGCGCCCATACCTTGCCTTCATCATGGGAATAATTGCAGCGCGGCATAATTGAAAAGTAGCACGCAAATTGGTGTTAATCACATCGTCGAACTGCTCGTCCGTCATGCGCATCAACAGGGTATCTTTCGTAATGCCGGCATTATTGACCAGAATGTCTATTTTCCCGGCCTTCTCGATGGTTTCCGCGACTAAACGGTCGGCTTCACCCAATTTGCTCAAATCTGCAACAATTGGAATTACATTTGCCATTTTACATTTGCCATTTGCCATCTCTTCCAGTTTCGCGGCGTCTCTGCCCGTAATAATAACTGTTGCGCCCTGGCCCGCGAAACTGGAAGCTATCGCTTCGCCGATTCCGCCTGTGGCGCCGGTGATTAATGCAACTTTGTCTTTGAGTAACAACATTTCATCTTCCTTCGTTTTCTTTAAAAACAAGCCTTTCATATTGTCCCGCTTTTCTTCTCGCTTCCTGCCGGGCGCTATGCCTGGCGCCCTCTTCTCCGAACTTCAAAACCTTTTTACTTAATTTCTTGGGAGGCTTTAGTTTGCTAAACAACTTTTCCCCAAGCAAATCTTTCGTGCTGATCGACAACCGCATTCTACCAAGCTCTTTCTTTGCCGTCTCGATTATTTTGCGCTTTTTATATTCGTCCTCATGATCCTTTTCTCGGCCGTTTTTCATACTATATCTCCAACTTTCTAGCGCCCAGCTCCGGCACGATTCGCGGAACCAGTCCTGTAAGAACACTACCCGGACCGACCTCTATTGTTTCCGTAATGCCCAGCGCGGGAAGCGCCAAAACAGTCTCGCGCCAGCGCACGCCATGCGTAATTTGATAAACAAGAGCTTCTTTTATTTCCGCCGGGTCCGACATAGGCGCGGCAGTCTTGTTTGAAATCAAGGGCACCGCCGGCGCGCGCATTTCAATCTTATCCAATGCTTCGCGCATCTCTATTGCAACCGGTTCCATCAATCTTGAATGAGGCGGCACGGAAAGCGGCAGCAGCATGGCGCGCTTCGCGCCCATATCGCGCGTAATCTCCATCGCGCGCAGTATAGTCCCCTCGCCCCCGGAAATCACAACCTGGCCCGGAGCGTTGTCGTTCGCCACATCCGCGACATTATAATGGTCATTGCGGCCGGCCTCTTCTTCAATTTGCTGCTCGGCCGTCTTGCAAGCTGTTGCCACCTGCTCTATTCCCAAGCCCATTATGACAGCCATGGCGCCTTTGCCCGCCGGGACCGCGCGCTGCATTGCGGCGCCGCGCAGGCGCAAAAGTTTCGCCGTGTCCGTAACGCTTAAAGCCCCCGCCGCGCACAGCGCGGTATATTCGCCCAAGGAATGCCCCGCGACGAACTTCACATCATCCATCGTTAATTTCGCCGCTTTCAGCATCGCGATTGAAACGGCGAAAATCGCCGGCTGAACGTTCGCGGTCAGCGTTAATTCTTCCATAGGGCCGTTGAAAACAATCTCGGACAATTTCTGTCCCAGCGCGGAATCCACTTCATCAAAAACATCGCGCGCTATCGGATAATTGCCGTACAGGTCCTTGCCCATGCCGACGGCTTGCGACCCTTGGCCCGGGAAAATCAAAATCGATGACATTTGTCGCCTCTTTTGTGGGATTTATAGCAAATAAATTAGCGATTAGCAATTAGCAATTATCAGGGAGTTTAATTGCTAATCGCTAATTGATAATTGCTAATTAAAAAACCGGCAAAGCGCGGATTTTTTATGAAAGCGCTGCCGTTATCTGGTCCTGCATCTCGAACGTGCCGAAGACGACCCATGCGATGACTGCGGAAACCAGCAGTATTCCGACCGAGTTCAAGATATTTGACATGCTTTCCATCTTGCGGACGGATGCGTCCAGATAGTCGTTCGCTATCTTTTCAAGGTTCGCGTCAAAGCCGTTCATATCGGCGTAAATGGCCAGGTCGCCGATGATTTCGTCATTCGGGAAACGCGTTCCTGTGTTCTCCAAGGCCCGCCCCAGATTGTCGCCGTTGGCGATAAATCCTATCGCGCGCTCCAGAATATCCTTCAGGTATTTGCCGGAATTATCGGCCAGCATTTTCATAGACATAGGCAAACTGCCGCCCGCGGCAACCATAGCCGCCAAAGACATCATCCAGCCGACGGATACGGAAATCTTGTACATAGACCAAGGCGGAATCGCATCGAACATGACGCGCAAGCGCCCCGACCAATTCGTGAACGAAGCCCAAATCAGAGCAATCAGGGCAATAAACGCGGCGATTATAATCAGAAAGTAGTTATTGGAAAAATCGGATACGGCGATGAGCGTTGCCGCCGCGCCGCGCCAAGCTATATCGCCTCCGGCCGCTTCCCTTAACGGGGGCACCAGATATAATCCGACCGCCATGATTATGACAAAGGTCAACGCCAGCAAAACCGACGGATACAAAATCGCGTCCATCATGGCTTTCTTAATTTTGCTGATTCCTTCGCCGACGCGAACCACGTTATCCAAAGCGATGGAAAGCTTTGAAATATCGCCGACGGCCAACATAAGAGTTTCGTTGCCGGGCGACCATCCGCGCGTGGCGTCGGGAAAAGGCAGACCGCGCTCCAGATTCTCGCGCCAGGCATTGATGACCAGCGCGAAAGGCTCGTTCGGCTTGTCCCCGTTCTTGCTTTCGGTCGCATAAACCCTGTCCAGCGCATCCATCAAAGTGAAGTTATTACGCAGCATTGATGCCAGCTTGCGATATAAATTCATCCGCTTGTCCGTATCGAAGCCGAACATGAATTTCGCGTATAAGATATCAAGTTTCGTTGCCAAAACAATTAGCAATTAGCAATTAGCAATTAGCAATTAGCAATTTTTTCATTACTTATGCTTATTACCAACCAACTAATTTTTCCTTTATTTGTTTTAAAGCAACCAACTTTCTCACAACCGCAATCTAAATAATTGCTAATTGCTAATTGCTAATTGCTAATTAATACACTCCCGGCTGGTCCAGTAGTCCCACCCAGCGTTCCAGCTCCTCAACGCCGATGATGCCTTTCAGCATCAGCTCTATCGCCGCCTCTTTCAACGTGCGCCCGTCCAGTTCTTCCAGCCAATATTTTACCGCATCCGCGGAATTCCCCGCAAGCGCCAGTTCTAGGAATCTATTGTCTGTGATGATAATCTCGCCCGCTTTTATGCGCCCTATGGTGCCCTTTTCCGCGCAGTACTTGCATCCGTCGCCGCGGAAGTAAGTCTGGCGCAGGCCTGTTTCTCCGAACGCTTCCAGCACGCGCTTGTACGCGGGATGATCGGGAAAATTAACCAGCATTTTTCTGCACTGCGGGCAAAGCTTGCGGAACAAGCGCATCGACACCAGCCCGCGCATCATGGTTTCGTCTTTCAGCTTGAACCCTTCCACGCCCATATCCAAAAGGCGGGTAAGCGCCGCCATTGCGGAATTGGCATGCAAGGTGGTCCAAACGCTGTGCCCCGACAATGCCCCCTTTACCGTCAATTGAGCCGCGCTTAAGGTGCGGATTTCGCCGACCATCATCACATCCGGATCGCTGCGCAGGGCGGATTGCAAAGCTTCGGTGAATTTCTCTTCCCGCTGCTCTTCGTTGTTCGCATTAACGACTGGAATCTGATGGCTGCCGAAAATGCGCCTTTCCGCCGGGTCTTCGATCGTAATCAGATTGATTTCATAATCGCGCTCTTTCAGCATAAGCGACATATTCTGGAAAAGAGTCGTGGACTTTCCGCTGCTGGTCGGACCCGCGACCACGATAAGGCCGGTCGGGAAAGACCGCATGCGCATCAAAAGATCGCGCTCGTACTCGCCGAATTCCTGCTCGGTCTTTATGGTCTCGGCCGGGTTGTCGTACAGCAGGCGCATCACCACATAGCGCGATCCGAACGCGATCGGATTGAACTGCATTCTAATGCCCATAATGCCGGCCGGAAGATACAGGTCCCGCGTGCCGCGCAAAGGAGTGCGCCCGTCTTTCTGCGCGCTCTGATACTCGTTCTGCGCATAGTTGGAATTGGACTGGTCGGCGGATGCGAATGCTGCGCGGACGAAAGACTCGCCCCATTGAGAGTTGTATTCCAACACGGTCTGCATGCTGCCGTCCATGCGGAAATAAACGGTGGTCTGGTCGGCGACCTCTATATGAATATCGGATACTTTCAGGCTTGCGGCGCGCGCGATTATATCAACGAAGTCCTTTTGCATCTGGTTATCGTAATCCAAGGGCGCGCGTGATGCGATGCCCGCGAACTTCGCGTCGTTAAATTTGTATATGCCGGAAATAAGGCCCAGATCGCTGTAAAAAGGCTCTTTGGCCGTGCGCTTTTCTTTTTTAAGCAGCTCCAGGAACGAAATCACCCGCCCGTCATAGCGGTGAGTGCGAGAAATGACGATTTCGCCGCCGGAAAAGTACGCGAGCAAGTTCTGCGTATCTCTTGCCACTTCCAGCGCGCCGCCATTCGCGGTCAGCAAGGCGTTTGTGTTTGAGAACAAATACTCGATGATTTCTTTTTGCGTCGACGCGCCGATATTATTCGGCACGCTTGGGGCCGCGCTGCGCGCGGGCGAAGGAGTATTTTCAAGATTCTTTCGTGCTGACATTTACGATTTACGATTTGCGATTTACGAATTACGATTTATGGGGAGTCAAATCGTAATTCGTAAATCGTAAATTTTAAATTATTCACCGGCATAAACGCCTAAAACAGTAATCTCGCCGCCTTTGGATAGAACCACGCCTTCGTCGATCGATACGGATTCAACGCGGTAGTCGTCCAGATTCTTGCCGACGGAAACTTTTCTTCTCTGCCCGTTGGTGACATCCTCGACGGTCGCGAACAGCTGGCGTCCTGCGCCTACGATTTCAATCAGGCGATATCTTTCGTTTATCGGGGACGGGGCAGGTTTGCTGGTCGCGGGAGCGCGTTCTGGCTGGCGGCTTTCCATGGACATCTTCTGCTGTTCCAACTTTTCCCTTTCCAGCTCCAGCCGCTGGCGTTCCAGCTCTATCGCGCCGGTCTGAGCCTGCGAAGCCCCGCTCATAGCGTCCATTTCGTTGCGGATGCGCACTTGCTCGGCCGCCAGGCGATCCATATCCAGTTGCAACTGAGCCCTTTCCTTTTCCAACTGCATCAGGATTTTTTCCTGCTCCAGGTCGGCGATCATCTGAAACAGCGACCCTTCCGGATTGTAATCCTCGACATCTTCCGCGGCGCGGACGCCAATCGGCGAAATCGCCGCCAGTACTGCCAATAGCATTAGTTTATTTTGCATAGATTCTAACCTCATAGTTCCAAACCCTGGTGCGGGCGTCCCATTTTACCGCCTTTAAATAAAGCGGCGAAATCCCTTCGAAAATCTCTATGAATTCAAGGGGTTTTAATTTCGAGCTCGCATTCACCGTAACAACGCTTATGTCCTGCGTGGCGATTCCCTGGCGAACGGTTTCGATAACAGGCCTTACATTTGCACTCGCGCCTATTGTCTGAAACAGAGTATTCACCGAGTACACTATATTTTCGACCAAGAATTGGGGCGTTTGCGGCTGGCTGGGCAATTTGGGCAGCGTCACGCTGATAACGGCATCCGAGTCCGTGTTTTCAGTGATGAAGACATTGTTCATCATCAAGCGCGCGGATTCGTGCATTCCGGCAACCGTGCCGTATGTGCGGCGCAGGTTGGCGCGCGCGGTCAGTCCGTCGCACTCGGCCCCGGTCTGAACCCATCCCGGAATCTGCTGCATGACATAGGCGATCCCGCGCCAGCATTGGTCCGCGCGAAGCTCTGCGTCGGGCAAGTCGTCATAAGGCATCGCGATGCGGACGGGCTCAGGCGCAGCAACACGAGCATTTTTAGCTTCCAGTTTGCGTTTATATTCTTCCAGAACCTCTGGGCTAATATTTGCTTTCTGGGGCTTTGGGGCAATCAATTTCGCGATCGGCTCATGAAAGAAATACCAAACGCCGAACGCAAAGGCCGCGAAAACAAGAAGCGAGATAATGTTTCCTGAAACGCTGCCTATGGGCGTCAGCGAGACTTTGGAGTTCCCCGCGACAATATCTTTCAGCGGTTTTTCCACCGCGCGCGGAATGGTCCAGTACCCAGGAGCGACCATGATCCCCCAATCGGGCAATTCCGATAAATTCGCATACTCGCGTTTGGCGTCGTTTTCATTAGAGAACAACTGGTCGAAGATTATGATGTTATTGCGGACCGCGACAATCCAGAAACCTTGTGGCACAAAGAATGCCGCCAGAAAACTGTTGTATTCGGAAAAGGAATTAATAACCTCCACTGCGGCGATTTTCATCCCTCTGCGATGACCCAAAGCGCGCCCGCCTACGCCGACCATGGACTTGAACTCGGCATAAAACTTTACGGTTCCGGGAATTTGCTTGGACAGGGTTGCGGCGAAATTACGCGGATTTTGACCGGCGGCCAAGGGCTGCCAAAACAGCCCGACCGCGTATTTTTTACGCTCAATAGTGATTACTTGCAGTGGCAAAATTCTCTCCGGTTTTCCCCTTCTATGGGATTATAACAAATAAACTATGAAATAAGGAAGGGAAAAGTGAAGGGGCGTTCCCGCCCCTATAACACTATAGCCCCTGGCAATCATAAACAAGCGTAGTCATAACAAACGAGCGTTCCGGCGCGAACATTCTCCATTCGTTCTGGCGCGTATCCTTGGACTTTATCCAAAACGCGTTGCCGTTTCCGCGCGCTGCAATTTGATTTTTCACAAAGCGCACCGCGTCATCCTCGGAATACATGGAAACATCGGATTCCAGTTGGTACAAGAATGTGCAGGCCGTTGGTTCCGCTTTCAATTGCACCAATTCATCGGCGCCGGATTTAAGCTTGACAGTATTGCTGCACGCAGCCAGCGCAACCGCCGTTATTGCCAATAAAACTTTTCTCATTTCGCATCCTCCTTTGTTTGCTCTTGAAATATTTTGTCGCCCCACCAGTGCGGAATCAACTCTTTCAATCTTATGGTTTTTCTTGTTTCAAAATCCATCATGATTTCTGTGTCTTTATTCTTATCGGACAGTTGCATCATCCATTCCCGGCATGCGCCGCAAGGAGCCCAGTTGTTCAGTTCTTCTTTTGGCGGGAATGGCCCGACGCTCGCTAAAATCCGTTTTACAACCACTTCGCCGGTTTCAGACGCCATTTTCAATATCGCAACTCGTTCTGCGCACATATTGCCGACACCGCTGCATGAATCGAAACATATTCCTGTGAAAATTTTACCGCTTTCGCTTTCTATCGCGCTTGCCACGCCGCCGCCAGACACAAATGGAGAATACTGTTTAGAACCTTTGACTTTTTACGCCTCGTCTTTCAGACGTTCCCAAATATCTTCTCTCATATTTACTCTCCTATGATTTCATAATTTTCCGGGTCTGCAAAGAGCTTTCGCAACACCAAGTTATTCAGCCCATGGCTGCCTTTCCAGGATTCCAATTCTCCGACTATCAAGCCGCCGGCCGTAAACAGGTCGCCGGCCGCGTCTATCAATTTATGCCGCACGAATTCGTCCGGGCAATGCAATTCGTTCAATGTTCCGTCGCCGGTTTCGTTAAGCGCCAGGATATTGTTTTCGTTCGCGCCCAGTCCCATTCCGCGCTTTTTCAAATACTCCCATTCCCAGATGCGGCCGAAAGACCGGCAATTCGCAAATTCTTTTAAAAATTTACGGCGCGAAGCCTCGGCGCCCTTGGGCGACGGGTCAAATAAAAATTCAGCGCTTTGCGTTCCGATTATTTTATCCGGATATACCAAAGTCGCTTTTATCTTCAACCCTTTTGAATAAGGCGACAATTTTACGAACCCGTCCTCTCGCCGCCCGGTTTTCAAATTATAAAACCATAATCCGATGCGTTTTAATAAAGGCATCTGTCCTATGATTTCGCGCCGATACGCGATTACCGGCCGTTTTACTATTATTTTTTTACCAGCCCAAGGTTTGCAGATTCCGGCCTCTTCAAATATTTCTATGAATTGCTTCGCGCTGCCGTCCAGTATGGGGAACTCCGGCCCGTCAATTTCCACAATTGCGGAATCTATGCCGCAGACGAACAGCGCCGCCATAAAGTGTTCAATAGTTCGAACCTGATTGGGCGCCTTACCAATCGTTGTGTCCCATGTGCCGGTATTTACAACGTTATCCCAAGTCGCGGGAATGGGCTGGCTACCGGGCAAATCAGTGCGATGAAAAAATATCCCCGGCTTGTCGGTCAGACGAACGCGCACGTTCGCGCTTTTGCCAGACTGCAAACCAACGCCGGAAAATTTAATCTCTTTAATTTTTTTCATTTTTTCTCTTTTTTCGCTCGCCGCTTCGCATCTGCGCGTCTGCGCGTATCCTCGTAATTGCTCAATCTTCGCTACGCTCGATTTCGCATACTCGGATTCATTTAATTTTTCCTTCTAGCCATTTCCAAAATGCCGGCTCTATTGTTGTTTCCAGTTTCGCAAATTTGATTTTCTTTTGCGCGATAGGCGGCAAACGAATCCAATCTTTTTCAGTGGTTATCAATTCTGCTTTTTCTTTTACCGCTAATGCGAACAATTTTTTCAAATCGGCATCAGAATATTGATAATGATCTGGGAAAGAAATCGTTTTTACCGGCCTTTTCGGCAATTTTTCAAAAAACTTCTTCGGATATCCGATACCGGCAAAAGCTATGAACGGCAAATGGCAAATAGAAGATGGCAAATGTGTCTCGCTTTTTGCCAAAAACACCGGCTTTTTGTACCTTTTTGCAGCAATTTCCACTTCTGATTCCCCATTTGCCATTATTATCACCGCATCCGCTCTCTTTATTGCGCTCAGCGGTTCCCGCAAAGGCCCGGCAGGCAGAATGAACCCATTTCCAATGCCGATTTTCCCGTCAAAAACAGGGATGGAAATATCTTTTTTTACGGTCGGATTTTGAAATCCGTCGTCCATAATGATGTGTGAAAAGCCGGCCTTTTCGACCATTTTTATGCTTTTCAACCGGTCCTTTCCAACAAAGACTGGCAAACCGGACGCGGCCAACATCTTCGCCTCATCGCCGACATCCGCTGCCGTATCATTTGACCCGACTTTTCCGGCCTTTTTGCCTTTATACCCCTGCATAACTATTGCAGAACTGGGGAACAAGCGGGCAACTTCGCGGACTATCGGGGTTTTCCCGACGCCGCCGGCAAGAATATTGCCTATGCAAATTACCGGCCTTTTTGCACTTTTTTGCCAAAAAGACCGGTAAAAAAAGACTGCGCGGCTGGTCAAAAGATATAGCCAAGACACCGGCAGCAAAAGCCACGCGATAATATTTCTTTCAAGAAACCAATTCGGTGTTTTCATTTTAAACTGAGAGCTGAAAACTGAAAACTGAGAACCAGATTTCAGTTCTCAGTTTTCAGTTTTCAGTTTTTTATTTCTCCTGGCTCTATCTTGGGCAACTTAAATTCAGCATCGGTATCTTGTAGCTGTTTTATCATAAATTTTTCAAGATCTTCACGTGCGGAATTAAAATTGTCTTTGGTTATGAACACCGGCTGACCCACATTGCAGATTATCTTTGAAAACGGCTTGGCGACCAAGTATCTGTCCCAACGCTTTTGAAACCAAGGACGCGAACTTGAATAACATACCGGGATGATCGGCGCGCCGGTCATGCGCGCGAAGTAAAGCGCGCCGTCGTTCAGGCGCATCAAAGGCCCCTTTGGGCCGTCGGGAGAGAGCGCAAGGATATAGCCTTCGTTAAGGCGCCGCACGCCTTGGCGCAGCGCGGATACGGCCCCGTCGCGACCGGTGGAGCCAAATATGGCGCGCAAACCGAACAAGCGCTGTAATTTCGCCATCAGGCGTCCATCCTTGTGGCGGGATGAAAGCGCGAATCCGCGAAATCCGTACCTGCGGACAATGGGGGAAAGCATCATGGATCGCCCATGCCAAAAGACGAATATGGCGGGCTTTTTGCGGTGTTCCAGGAAAACTTGTTCGCCATTGATTTTTTTTCTGGAAGTAAAATAAACGAGGTAAATCCCCAAAAACATAACGGAGGCCAAGACCCATTGCACTGGGGCGGCGCCAAACGCTTTTTTCCAAAATCTTTTCCAAACGTCTTTAAATTTCTTCATAACAAACTCTGCTTTAAGGGAAATATAGCAATAAGCCCAAAGGAATTCAACAAAAACGAAATCCGCCCGCTCGCCGATTCGTTGCTGTGGATTTTCATAGTAATTTAGTGCGTGTAATGCCCGGTTTCCTGGGACTTTTTTAGTGTTTAGCGAATAACAAAAAATACCTTGACCGAAAAATATTTCTTCTGTATAAAACAAGATAAAGGGGACCGATTTATAAAAAAATCAATCCCCTGAAACTGGGCGGTGTAATGGTGCCCAAGTGTGAACACTTCCACCTTACACTGCCCAAGAGTACTTTGTCAAATGCAAATTTGATGAAGGTGTTTAACACATCATATAACCAAAAGGATAAAAAATGGTGAGATGTAAAAGAACGTGGGGATTAGAAATCCACCACAAACGCATTGATGGCGGAAATGACTTGGGTAATGCCCAAGTTTTATGCCAAAAATGCCACGAAAACACAAGCTCTTATGGCAGCCCAGACCATAAAACTCCGCCTGCGTTTAGCGAAGAAACAAAAAAAGCTGCGCTGAAACGTGCGGAGCATCGGTGCGAATGCACAAAGGGAGCTTGTTGTTTATAACAAATAACCGCCCAAATGGGCGGTTTTGTTTTGAACTTGGTTGGGGCAGTTAGACAAGTTTCTAACTGACCAGTCTGATGAACTGATAGATTTCATAAATCAGTATAATCACTTTATGGAACTGCTATCCATAGAAGAACCAGAACTATTTGCTCTATACGGCGGAAACATTGGTGTTGAAAAATAATTCATTACGATTTAATCCGATATTCCGAATTCCATTAAATCCACATATTTGACCCACAGACCTTCAGGTTATGAGTCCGATTATCAACAGTTCAGCAACCGTTCTTAAATCACTTATTGCTCTGCAAGTGTTAGTTTTCAACGGTCATTATCAACCATTAGTGGAATTGTTCTATAAACCATTCTGATAACCATTCTATCAAACCCTATGTAAAAACAGATTGTAGTTTGTTGAACCATTCTTAAAAGTGTTTCAAAAGAGTTAATTAACTGGACTTTGTTATATGGTTCCGCCAGGGTTAAGGGGTTGATGAAACGATTTATGAAAAAGGAGATTGCTATGAACTTTTATTATGCTGAAATGGTTCGCATCTATTGACCTTCGGAACTAATCACCGTTTTCCATACATCTCTTTCTTTCGGAGTCAGTAAAACACAGTCATAATGCAACCCTTTCGGAGCATAGTCATTTACGATATAAAGGTTATTGCTATTTCTCTTATGTGCAGTTGCAAGTTTGCTGGTTATAACATTAGATTTTGTCGTAAATTCAAACGAACTACCGTCCTCAAAATAGACTTTTTCATAATAAGGCAAATCCGAACAATTAGTTTTAAGATTTTTCTTTTCATTATAATTAAAGTGCTGGTATCCAAATTTATATACATTTAGTTTCCCCATCTTGATTTTTTTAGAGTCTTTATACCTATAAGTTTTTTCATTACTATATGAACCAAATATATTTACTTCACAAGAATTTTTGGTGAATGAGACCAAATACTCAAACGGAAGTTTCTTTGCTATAACTGCTTCAAGTGCTTCACGAGACCAACCGCCCTTGTTTTTAACTTCCTGTATAAATCTATCAGTATCCCCCACCGCACAGAAAAATAGTTTCTGCTTGCCTTCTTCTTTATCAAAAAATGCCATTGAACTTTTCGCAATCTTCTCCATTTCCTTCTTTTTGCACAATTCTTCTATGGCATCCCTTTTCTTCGGAGAGTATGAAGCAAACTTCCGTTTGAAATTATCAACATCTATAAGCAGGTCTCGTGGGTCTGTTTCTACAAACCCAACATCCACATAATTAAAGTTTCTTTGGGAAGAACTAATATCCATTTTTCGTTGGAAGTCCCTTTTGGGTTCAAAACCTTGTGCGACACCGCAGGGTATATCCACACCCCAGTCTTTCATAGATTTTTTGGAAATCTTATCAACCTCGTCTGTAAATAGATTGATTCCTACCGGGATAAGAACCACCGCAGATACACCGCCAATAATTGCATATTTGACGACATTTAATAATCCCGACCACAAGGTCTTTATAGAACCCAGCATTTGTTTCATTTTGGTTTCCTTTGAATTCCGTTTTTAGAACATATTTTTCAGTCCATTAAAAACTTCAAGTTCTTGCTTATCGCTGACAAGTTTCCAGACTGTTGGTATATTTCTATGCCCATTGTCTTTAACCTGTTCTCGACTCATTCTGCAGGACTTATTCAATATGTCATTTAATTGGTCAATAGACCACGGGTCTGTATATGCAGATTCCATTTCTACGATACATTCGCCCGTTTTTTGATTATAAATAGTCTGAACAAATGACCTTTTCTTGCCACGACCAAATGGACAAGTTGTATCCACTCTTCCATCGGCAGTTTTACCATTATATTCACAATCTCTCAAATTGGGTTGAACCATATTTCCAAAAGTGCATTGTGAATCTTCTATGTATCTGGTAGTAGTGGACTTTTTAGTTTTAATTAGCGAATAAACAGTTTTGTTGATTGTGCAAGAGTATTGTCCTGTTTCGTTAAAACTCACCTCCAAATATCGTGTTTCCGATTTGTCTTCAAATTTGTAAATTAAATTGAGGATTTCGGGGACTTTTTCGCAAACAATGTCTTTTCCTGAAGTTTTGTTTGTTGGCACCTTTTCTTCAAAATAAGTAGGTCTTGTGTGCTTTATTATCTGATAACAAACCTTTGCGGAGTTTTGCTCTTGTTTTGCATTACCTTCAATTTGCGAGTTGTCGTTTTTTGCTTCTTCTATCTTCTTATGGCACTCCGAATCCGAAAGATATTTTGTTTTCTTCTTTTTCTTTATTTTGCAATATTTCTCTTTCAAATCTGGGTCAATTTGCAACTTTTCACTTATAGTCGTATCGGTTGTAGGTGTTGATGGGGCAAGTGACTTCTGGGATTTCTTCGGACTACCACCACAAGCGACAAGTGCCAGCAGTGCTATCAGGATTGTAAGTTTTTTCATTTTTTATCCTTTTGGATTTTTGTGCAAAAACCACCCTTCCAACAGAAAGGTGGTCCAGGTTTTCCAAATCATCAAATGAGTGATTCCGTTGCCTTCGGCAATGCCTTATAACAACGGTGCCTGGACCATAAGGAACAGGCGATAACGGTGTGAAAAGCACCATTATGCAAAAAATCGGATAAACGATGCTTTCACACCGCATTTGACGGGTTTGGAAATCCCGGAACCAATTATCCCTAATTGATTCAACCTAAATCATACTTAAAAACCTTGGAAATATCAACCAGAAACCTTAAATAATTTTCAGTTTCAAAATACTTATTTTAGTCGGGACTTGTGGAAGTTTTTTTGTATAAAATCTACCTAGATTGGCATTTGTTGCAATTTTTAGATTGAATAATTTGTAAAGTTTATTGTAAGGTTAAATTATAAAGAACAAGACAAAAAAGCAGAACGAATGCGAGTAAAAGACGGTATTATTATTGCCAATGCAGCGGATAAAATAAAAGCAGAATTGATAGATTTTCTGCTTGATTGCCATGACAATTTTGACCTCATTGCCAACGAGACCCCTTTTTTGCAAAGCGAGCGAATGGCGGATATGATTGCTATTCGCAATGGCATAACAATGGGGTTTGAGATAAAAAGCAATACAGACGACTTGCGGACTCTTTCCCAGCAATTGAGTGATTATACAAGGGTGTTTAATGCGGTTTATCTGGTATTTTCTGCAAAGTTTGCTGGCAGTCCAGAAATTGAAAAATTGCCCAAGACTATCGGTCTTTTTACTGTTGATACCGACAATAATCTAAAATTTCGCCGCAAAGCGGCAACAAAGGTTATACTGGATAAATCCGCGATGCTTTCCTTGTTATGGAGAAAGGATTTGGAGACTCTTGCTCCCAGCAAGAAGAAAGCGGACTTTGACGATTTACGAGATTATGTGCTGAGAAACTGCCCAATAAAGACCATTCAAGAACAAATTATAAAATCACTGCAATCTCGCTATGGGAATGGATATAAGTTGATGATACACGAAAGGGGCGAGAAAACTACCATAGAAGACCTGTTTTACATTACAGGTCTAAAAAAGCACCAGATTGTCTTCGCAGATACAAGCATTGCATAGTCATATATAGATTTGACCGCACAGCAATCCAATATGCTGGTGCTTTGCCTTCTGGGGCACCGTTTGCCTTTTCAGCAATTCGTCTGTCCCCCTCGGTTAAAAACTCAGTTATAGGTGCATATTCGGACGAACCAATAACCTGCTTTGCTAATCCTACATAATCCGAACTGGTATTTCGCCCATTCCCTCGTCTAAACCAGTATTTTATGGGTTGCTTTGTTCGTTGGTCTCTTTCAATATAATCTATCCTTGCATACCATCCGGCACCACCCATTTCATATCTTTTGGGATATATGGATGAGAAATCCCCGTGAAAGACTTTGCTTCCTAATTCGGTCTTTACACAATCAGAGACTTGATTTTCAGTAATATCAATACTGCCCGCAGTTTTGCTTATACTACTAACCGATGCAGGGAAACTTGAAGAAACAGGTATAAGTGCTTTTATATTTGAAATATCTATACCAGATAATCCGCTCTTAATTTCATTTTCCTTATAGTCCCGAACAAAGTCAAAATCAAGAATAACAAACAATTTGCCGTTGCCAATAATGTCAGTAATAAATTTGATAACCTGTGGCAAAGATGGTGCAAAAGCAGGCAATTTTACAGCAATGTAATCAAAATTAGCATTTAATACTTGTATTTGTGCTTGAACCTCTGTCATATGGGCAGCATTAAATTGAATGACAGGTATAACCTGCTTCTTGAATTTATCGTTCTTTTGTAAGAAATCAGACCAAGATTGATACCCGTTTGACGGGTCTAATAATCCGCCACCTTTACTGCTAAGACCGTCATATTTCAATGAAGCATCGTCTGTTATATCCAGAATGAACCGCCTGTCGTCCATAAAATCTAATATTTTTTGGATTTTGTTGTATATATCGCCCTGTCTTCTTTTGCCCCGCAAATTTTCGTCTTTACAATTTTTTGTATAGGTGTATCCCAACTCCCCTGTCATTTCAATTATAGGTAAAATGTTATCTTTGACTGTATCGTTCAGGGCATCATAAGCATTCACCTCTGACGGGCGAGTTTTTAAGATTGGGAAATAGCAGTATCTTGGCATACTCAATACTCCGATATTAGACCAAGTTTATAAGCACGATAGCGGACCGCCGGTGTGGATAAATTAAACTTGTCTGCCAGTTTCTTTACTGTATTCTCTCCCCTTTTAATACAATCGTTTACAATCGTTTCAGGCATCAATAAGTTTGAAGCAAAATCATTTGCCTCCCGTTCATCTGGATTTGTATTCTCGTCCCTGAAAAATATCAGGTCGTGCTGAAATCTTCCATTTGCATATTTTTCGCGGTGTTTTACATAATGTCCTAATTCGTGAGCGATTGTAAATCTTTGTCGCTGTTCGCTTTCATATTGATTTATATAAATACACCACTGGTTATCTATCTGTTCTAGAAAACCAGAAGCGGATTTACCCAAATCCTTTTTTATCAATTTAATACCAAATATCTTTTCAACAACACTGGCAATATCCAATGGGTCGGTTTTTATTTTGAGTTCTTTCGCTTTTGCCCAGATTTCAGAGACAGACATTGTTTGAGGTGTTTGTTTCTTTGCCACAGAACGGGAAGTGGCATTCCCGCCGGAGAGAAAGTTTTGCCAATTAGATAAGTCTGTTGCCATTATCTCCCTCCTTTCTTTTTCGTGGTTGCTTTTTTCTTTGCTGCGGGTTTAGGTTTTATAGTCGCAGCAGCATCCTTCTGTATCTGCTCAATAATCTTATTTTTTGTTAGTTCATATTCTTGCGATATGAATCCACGGATTCGGGTTTCGTCTAATTCTTCTGCTACATAATCCGACAAGTTTGTTTTAAGATAATCCGCAACTTTCTTGTCAAAATATATGCCAAACCATTCGGATTGCATTTCTTCGTGAATGATTTTCCGTATTTCGCCGTCTAACTTGCTACGAATTGAAATCCAAGAAAAAATGGCAAACCCAGCGAGTAATCCGATAAGTATTGTTATTATGGTATTGTAATAACTCAGAGTGTTTTCATAAATTACAGAGACCGGCACAATTTTGTTTTTTGCTATCAGTTGGTCTATGTTGGTTTTGTCTTTTTTGGTTAGGATTGTCTCATCCAATTCTGCCACCGTATAATGGGTTGCATACAATTCTGAAATATGGGGTTTGGCATAGATACACACCGCACCAAAAAACATTACAACTACAAGTAGGATAGATGCCCAAGCAAAGACTATCGCGGAACATTTCCTACAATGCCCCCGCACATCGCAAAACCAGTTTTTCATAAGAACCCCTATTGTTGGGGCAATTATACCAAAAATAGCGAAATTTTGCAATGAAATAGTGGATTTTAGCGGAGAAACAAGGATTGTTTTTATAGAGTAAATTACTCATTCCAATTGTCGATGTCAGGTGCCTTTGG
>WRHR01000004.1 GCA_009783145.1 Alphaproteobacteria bacterium
ACCCTAAAAAGGCATTTTTTAAAAACACTAACCTTTGAACCGTTTCTAGAAAACAAAAACCTGCGGATTTCCGCAGGTTTCCCAGTAAATATTTTCATAGAAAATGACTTACATCTAAATTGGTTGCGGGAGATGGATTTGAACCACCGACCTTCAGGTTATGAGCCTGACGAGCTACCGGGCTGCTCTATCCCGCGATAGGACTGCAATTTTACACACAACTTGACATAAGTCAAGCAAAAACATATGAATCATAAGATAAAACGCAGCACCACTGATGCCAAAACACACCTTGGTCGGACAACCAAGAAGCAACATACCGCATATTAAAATTCTCACATCTTTATTTGACAAATCGGGTCATTGGATTATAATGTCCAAAATTACAAAAGGCGCTCTTGTGTATTATGTAAAAATAGACAATTCGGAATATAAGCTGGTTGATAACGGAGAAGATTTTGAAGCCTTGGGTCTTTTTAAAAATCCTGAACTAAAATGGACGCGGATAGAATTCGGCTCTGTCGTTAATACCGGCAAGAAAATTTCCGATGTGAAGTTCGCGGAAAAAAGGGAGCGCGGCGACCTGTTTTCGCTTCACGGACATTTTACATTTCGCGCAACTTTCAGTAATTCCGGATGCCCAATCCCAGCCAATACCGTTGTGGACCGCTATCCTTTCGCTTTCGCGGATAAAGACGGAAATGTGTTGGAACTCAAACCACCCAAAGGCATTCTGTATCGTGCGCTTGTGGATAAAAAAGATTTGAACATCTGGGGCGAAGGATTTCTGCCTATTCCGAAAGACAGCAGGAGCAAGGCTGGCCGGAAAAAAAAGAAATACGGCTATACTCATTTTTATTCAATGCACCCAGAAGATATCGCCTGGTGGAACTATGACATTCCGAATGGATTGAATATAAACAATGGCGACAGGTTAATGGATAAAAACTTTCTGATAGTTATTCAAAAAATACGCTCTTAAAACATACTGGTTTTCCTTGCGTCTGTATTGTTTATATGCCACTATTCGCATATCTCGCAAAAGGAACCTTTCATGAAGCTTTCATCCTTTATCAAATCCGCGCGGCAACGCGAAAACCCATGGACTCCCGTGGCGGTGATTCTGGCCATAGGCTTGGCCGTCGGGGGCTTTTTCATAGGCGATGGAATTTATCAATCCCTTGCGCGCCGCACCGTTACCGTCAAAGGCCTTGCCGAACGCGACGCCGTTGCCGACATGGCCATCTGGAATATCAATATTTCCAAAGTCGGCGGAGACCTTGCCGATCTGCAAAAACAAGTTGATTCCGATATTGCAAAAATTAAGACTTTTTTGAAAAATGCCGGCTTTTCGGACACGGAAATCCAAAATACTCGCGTCCAAGTGCGCGATAATTTTGCCGGATATTCGCCTGTGGAGCTGAAAGAAAATATACAATCTGGAAAAAACCAAGGCCGCTATGTGATCGAGACCGGCGTTATGGTGCGCTCGTCCAATGTAAATCTGGTGGATAGCCTGTCGCGACAAATGGGAGAGCTGGTGCGCCAAGGAATTACCATCAAAGAAGATTACCAAGGCCCGATTTATATATTCAACGGGCTGAACGATATAAAAATCCCGATGATACAGCAAGCGACGATAAACGCGACCGAGGCCGGCCGGCAATTTGCAAAGGACGCGGGCGCAAGACTGGGGCGAATTCAGACCGCAAACCAAGGCGTGTTCAGCATAGAATCGCGCGACCCGACGGGACCATGGTCGAACGACGAAAAACAATCCATCTATAAAAAAATCAGAGTGGTCTCAACCGTGACATTTTATTTGAGGTAATTCAGGAAAATATTATGATTATACATTTCGTCACCACAAACAAAGGCAAACTGGCGTCGGTGCAAAAGCACTTCGAGAGCTTCTCTTTAAAAAACCATAAGATTATCGCCCATAATATAGAGCTTATCGAACCACAGGCCGATACCGTAAAAGAAGTATCTTTAAACAAAGCCAAACAAGCTTTTTCGATATTAAAACAGCCCGTCTTGGTTAACGACAGCGGATTCTGCATCAAAGAGCTTAACAATATCCCCGGACCATATACAAAATATTTTCTCGATACCATAGGCATAGAAGGCATTTTGAAAATAATGGACAATGTAAAGAGTCGCGATGCGGAATACATCAGCGCTTCTACCTTTATAAACGAAGCCGGGGAAATATTTCAATTCGACGCGGTCGACGCGCGCGTAGTCGTATCCGAAGAAATCAGAGGGAGCGACAGACAAAATGCATGGTCTGACTTATGGAAAATCACAATGGATCCGGCATCAAGAAAAACTTTTGCAGAGATGACCGATACCGAACGGAATGTTCTGGTAACCAATAAATCCAAATCCAGTCTGTATCTATTTGCCCAGTGGTTTGCCGACAGGTACAAATAAAAAGATAATGTTAGATACTCAAAGTCTTTGACAAGAGATTGTTATATATTACACTCCGCATAACGGCAGCCGGGTGCAAATATGAATAAAGCTTCTTCTGTTTTATTAGTTTTTTTATTTATGCTGATAGTGGCGCCTGCCCGCGCGGATTGGTGTCACAAGCCAGGTGGGGGCGTGGAACCATGTGATACCTGGCCGAGCTCTTGGACCGATTGCGGAACCTTTCAAGGCGAAACCATATGGTGTTTTCAGTCCGGAAGCGCAAACGGCCGCCCTAAAAGCAAGAACAATATGAATGCCGTTTTGATTTCAGTCGGGGCTGGCGTAGTTTTTATCGCGGCAATGTGGTACTTTTTCAAAATGCCTAAATCATCAAACGCCGAGGGCCAGGTCAAGCTGATGGAGTTTTAACACGCCCGCCAGATGGCGGATTTACTTGCACATATTGATTCTTTTGCCGTCGTCGCGTTCATCTACTTTCTTATTCCGGATTTCTTGTTCCGCAGTTAATTTTTGCTTCATTAATACGATATCCGGATGAGACTGCAATTCGTCCTGCATCCTGTCCAGCGCGGCGTTTACTCCATCCAAGCTTTTCACAAACACCGGCATGACCGAGTTCGCGGCCGTTCTGATTGCCGCTTTTATATTTTCGGACTCTCCTTCCAATGCCGCGATGTGCGCCGCGATGTGCTCGGTCTCATGATTCAGCACCATGTGGTATTCGCATGAACCCGGGATATGCGACCCGTCTATATGCACCAGAAAATTCGTATATCCGACCGTCGCGTCCAGCTTGCCCAGAACGATGCAATACCCCTCGCCGGCAGGCTGGGCCGCAACACGCAATCTGAATTCTTCATCAAAACTGGCCGTAACCGTACCATGGAATTTATCCATAGGCGCGGGCGGCTGCACGACATCTCTTGTCCATTCCGTAGTGGTAATCTTCACTTCCGGAGAAACCTTGAATTGCAAACAATCACTAGCGTATATTGTATAGTGTATAGTGCATAGTGTAAGAGTTATTAGAAGTTTTTTCATTTCTTTTGTTTTTCTTCTAATTCCATGTTTCTCTTTGCTGTTTTTATTGATGATGTAAGTAGTTTTGTAATTTCAATACAATCACTATGAATGCTTTCATATGCTTTTTCCGATAAAAAATCTGTATCTTTTAATATATCCAACCAATGCGCCGTTTCCGAACATTCTTTCAGCGAAATACCAAGCTTGCATATAAAATCTTTTTTGGAAAATGCTGAATTTGCTTCCGCTACATTGGCACCTATGCTAGTTCCAGAGCGAAGCACTTGTTTAGATATTACAAATTCTTTCTTTTCTTTGCATAAATACTTATACATATTTATTATTCTGGTGGCAAATTTTTTGCTCTTAAGATGCAAAACTTTTTCTTTCATAAAACCCGCCGATCTAAAACACTATACACTTTACACTATACATTATACACTAGTTTTCTTCAAATATTCTTCAACAAACTGATTGCCCATGGTTTTATAAAGTTCTTCCGCCAAAAGAACCGACGAACGCCCCGATTCGAACAATCTCAGCAAGCTGCCCAGCCCGCCCAATTCCGTATTCAGAATTACAGATTCTCCGTTCACTGGTCGGGACAGCAGCACGGCGCGCTTCAGTGTCGGGTAAGCTTTGCCCTGTATAAATGCCATTTCCAGCGGGTTCAGCTTCCAATGCTCGTAATCCGCGCTGTCCGCCGCAGGATTGCGGAAGAACAATACTGTTTGCGCCTGGCCGCGCACAACATCGCCTATCCCCAGCTTGTCCAACACGTTCGCGCGCTGGAACGCCGCCATATACGCCTGCCTGTTTTTGCGACCCTCTTGCAGCCCCACTATAAAATTCTCGCGGAACATTTTGTTTTCCAGCATCGGCGCGGTTTCGTCTATCATAATCAGCGCCGGATTCCCTCCCGACACCGTGGCCGTGTTTATTCTATGCAGAATATAGGAAATCACCGCCGGCGCCAAGGTCTCGTCCTGCAGCACCTCGGTAAAGTCAAACGTAGTAAGGCGCGAGAACAGGTCCAGAGTATCCTTGTCTTCATTAAACACGCTTCCGTATTGAAGGTCGTCAACCCATTGCTTCAACGCCGGGCGCATCTTGCCGTCGGATGCAAAGCAAGACACCCACAGGTTTTTAAGCTTTCTCTGCTTGTCGTCCAGGTAATCGAAACTCACAGAAACCGCACGCGCAATTTCATCCAACGATTGCGGGTCGGACTGTCCCGAAAGCATCATCAGCCAGCGCCGCAGAAAAGCGCGGTTCGCGTCGGTATCGTCCAGCTTGAACGGATTCAACTGAGTCTCGAACCCGGCTTCTATCTTGTCTTTGGATTTGCTGGCGAATGTCAGGTATTTTCCACCGGTGGCAAGAGTAAATATCTCGGCGCCGCGATTGCGGTCAAAGAAGAACGCTTTTAATTTAGGATGCCGCAGGGATTGCGCGATAAGGAAAGAGAACAATGTGGTCTTTCCGCCCCCGGTCGGACCGATTGTAAGAGTATGCGCGACGGCTGCCTGGGCATCAGAGACATGGAATTGAAACTGATACGGAGTTCCCTGCGCCGTCGGAAATACCACCAAAGGCCCCGGTCCCCAATCGGAATTCGCAACCCCGGTCGGCGCGCTGGACAAGGGAAAGCTGGTCGCCGCGGTCATCGACAACAGCTTGAACGACCGCGGGAACACATCGAATCCCGGCATCAGCGAAAAGAACGATGCTTTGGCCGCAAAATTTTCTATTACAGGTGAAATGCCGAACCCGGCGCAAACCTTATTAAAATCCGCTATATGCCCGGCCAGCTCTTCAGGCGTATTGCCGGACAGGACGAACAGCGGATAATAATCCACCAGGCTCTGGCTGCCCGTAACATTCTCGTCCATGGAGTACAGGGCTTCGCCGATCTGCTGGGCGGCGACATCCTCGCTTTCGCTTTTGTTGGAGTCGCTGCTGGCCATCTTCTGCCGGATTATAGTTTCGGTTTTCGCGGCCCCCAGGACGTTGAATGCGTTCATGCATATCAGCTCGGTCTGTATCGTTCCAATCGCGTCGAAAAAGTCCTCGTCCATAAAATCCGGCGAGGTCTTGAATGATGCCAACGCCAGATGTTTTTCCGCCATGCCGTGCGAGACCTTGATAATCCCGTTTCCGCCAAATGAAATTTCATCTGTAGTCATCATGCTTGACATGTTCTGATCGGTGCGGAAGACCGCCGGCTTTGAAACAGGCGATAAAATCCGCGAATACAGCGACGCAAAATTCTTGACCGAGTTGTGTTTTAACAAAACTGGTTTGTATGCGGCGAGTATGGATTCCAGATAAGTGGAAACTTGGGCCATTTTATCTACGGCCCCCAGCCCGCGGATACTGATGACCGCATAATATGAGTTTTTGAAAATCTTCAAGCCCTGGCTGTTCCACTTGTCGCTTATTTTTTGCAATACGGGCTGGTCGAACTCATAATCGGTCTTTTGCTCGGCCGCGTCGCGAATCATGAAAAAGCGGATCGTGACGGCCGGGTCTTTGATCTGGTTGAATAATTGGGCGCGCAGCTCCAGAAACTTCAGCTTCGTCGCATCGTCATGCATCGACGTCTGCACCCCGTCGATTTCATAAGCGCGGACGACCGAACCGTCCAAGAGCCCCACCGAGGCATTATCCGAATAAATCGATGCAAACGGCAGATAATCCGAATACTTGCGATATCCGAACTTGGGAAGAACCATTTTCGATAACAGGCCCGAGTACAAATACATGACTATGAAAAAGAACACAACCACGCCGGCCATAACGAACGTTGTCGGCGAGTATATGTCGGATACGAAAAAATTCAGCATATCTTGCACTGTTTCAAACTCTTAATGTTTTAGGTACGAATTTCCACAACATGTTTATCTTGGACAGAATGATTTGCATCAGCTGAGGTTCTTTTTTGGAATACGCCATCAGGATAAAATGAACCGCAACAACAGATAAAAGAAAATACAGCGGATCAACCGGCATTTTGTATTCTCCGCCCGACCCGGCCAAAGAAACAGAAAATCCTATGATGGTAATAATGATAAATATAAGAAATTGAACAATGAAATTCAGCAGCGCAAGGTTATAGGGCACATAAAATATGCGCGCTGGATTCGCCAAAGCTTTCAATACTTGCTGCCGCAAATAATAATCAATAATCAATAATCAGTAACCGATAATTACTGCGCTGATTATTCCCTCCGTTATTCATTCAAGATTCTAACAAAATTTCTTCGTTTTCAACAAGCACAAAATGAAAGCGTCCCATTTTGTTAAAAACAGCAAAAAATCCTTGTTTTTTAACCTGTTTATTACTTTTTCCGCTTTTTAACAAAATTCTCAAACGCCGCGAAAAAGTGGATGTTTTTTGTTGAAAACCAGTTGATAAGATTTTTAAATCCGTTTTTAACAATCCTGACAGGCACAATAACATAAACAATAGATATAGATTGATTTGGTTTTTCAAACGAGTGTTGAAATAAAAATCCCCGCAACGCGGGGAGGGATAAACAATGATAACCTTACCGTTTAAAGCCCTGTTTGGCTTTAAATTTCGGTTTTTCGGGATCTATCAGTATAACCTGCTTTCCGCGACGAATTTGTTTTATGTTGCCGCGTTTTTTCCATCCCTTAAGAGAACTTAAAAATTTCATATCTAGTCCTTATAGTATTTTTGTTTTTTTGTCCGCCGCCCAATATAAACCCGCGGCACCCCGTATGTTTCCAATTTCCAATTCTTTTAAAATCTGTTTTTCTTTATCGCTTGTTTGAAACTCTGTGTTTCTCGCAATCACAACGCTAAGCGGAATCAGCGCAAGAATAACAGCATCCCGGACACTAAGGACACAAATTTTCAAAAGAGCTTTAATTTCCCGTTTCATAGTTGGGGTTGATTATATCTTAGAAATTATCGTTTGTAAAGGCCTCGGTTAAAACTTTTTTGATCTCGCTGCCAGATAGGCCGGCGGTGCGCAAATATTCAACCTGGGCGTTGCTCTCGCGCCAAATGGATGCCGAGTGCGCGGCGCTTGATGGCGCTGCGCCTATGCGCTGCGCCGGCGAAAACTGGATTTTGGCATCCGGTGCCGCCAAGGCGGTGAAACCGATATCGGATTCGCAAGATTCGCATCCTTGTGCGATTTCTGCGGCACCGTATAACTTTGATTCAGAACCGGCATGCGCAACAATTTTGTTATTAAGAAAAACACCGGCCTTTTCTGCAAAATGGCCGGCTTTTTCGTTAATTTCAAGAACCCCATAATTCTGAACCAAAATTTTGCCGTTAAAAACAGAATTTTTCCCGGTGTTTTTGATAAAAACATTCAAAAAGGCCGGCTTTTTATTTGTGGTTTTTACTGTCAGAAACACAGTGGCGTCTGGGGCCGAGATTTCGCAATTTATATCAAAAAGGCCGGCAATTTCACCAACACAGATGATATGAACCGGCAGATCGTGTTTTTTCGTAATTTTCAAACTATTGGGCAGAGTTGATAATTCCGGCATAAAAACTCCGTCGCGGAAAACGATCGTTTCCGCCGGAAAAGTTTTAATGCTGAATTCATCCCAAAGGTATTGCATATAAGACACTTTGAATGTATTATAACTTATAATTTATAATTTATAACTAAAAAACCGAAGGTTTTTTCAATGGGTTTCAATTGCGGAATTGTGGGGCTGCCGAATGTCGGAAAATCCACGCTTTTTAACGCTCTGACGGCAACGCAAGCCGCGGCGGCGCAGAATTATCCTTTCTGCACCATAGAGCCCAATACCGGGAAAGTGATCGTGCCGGACGAAACGCTTGAGAAATTGGCCGTGGTCGCAAAATCGCAGAAAATCATACCAACGCAAATGGAGATAGTGGATATCGCGGGCTTGGTCAAAGGCGCATCTGCCGGCGAAGGTTTGGGCAACAAATTTCTTGGGCATATACAAGCGGTGGACGCAATAATACATGTCGTAAGATGTTTTGAAAATGATGATATAACGCATGTTTCCGGCCGGATTGACCCTCTGGACGATATCGCAACAATTGAAACAGAGTTAATGCTAGCGGATTTAGAGTCTCTGGAAAAACAAATCGCCAATCTGACCAAAAAGGCCCGCGGCCAAGATAAAGAAGCAATCAAGCAACTGGAAATCGCAGAAAAGATAAAAGCCGGGTTAGAACAAGGGATTCCTGCGCGTAAAATTTTCAATTTTCAATTTTCAATTTTCAATTTGCTTACGGAAAAGCCGGTTATTTACGTCTGCAACGTTGACGAGGCGTCCGCCGCAATCGGCAATAGGTTTTCTTCGGCTGTTGCGGAAAAATACGGCGAGGAGGCAAAGGTCTTGGTGATTTCTGGCCAAGTAGAAATGGAAATCGCGCAAATAGCGGACTTGGGGGAAAGGAAAATCTTTTTGGACGATTTGGGGTTGAAAGAATCCGGTCTTGATAAAGTCGTTAAGACGGGGTACGAAACGTTGGGTTTACAAACGTTTTATACGGTTGGGCCGAAAGAAGCGCATGCTTGGACGATAACAGTTGGGATGACCGCGCCGCAGGCGGCGGGGAAGATCCATACTGATTTCGAAAAGGGATTCATAAGGGCGGAAATCATAACACCGGCGGATTATCTGGCATTGGGCAGTGAAGTCGCGGTAAAGGAAGCAGGGAAAATGCGCCTGGTCGGTCGGGATTATATAGTCCAGCCCGGCGACATATGTCATTTTTTGTTTAATAATTAATAGGTTCTTTTTAAAAATTTGACAGAAGAAAGCAGTATGTTATGATTGCCCGGCAATGATGCCGAACTTTCCGAATATTCTTTCAAGTTATAATCCTGATACAGACTTTGACTTATTGGAGTCCTTGAAGCGTCCGGGTTGTTACCGATGGAACAAGGGCGTGGAGCTATATCAGACCGGTCTGCCTGTATATGAGATGATGCTGATAAACCCCAAGGATTCCGACGATGAAATTATGAAAGGTGTTTCGGAATTCATGCGCCGTTATAAGTCGGCGGGAAGCAAGCTCTTTGTTGTTCGCCCTGATGCGGCCGAACCCTGGAAAATACCTCCGCCGTCTAATTCGGCGGTTACGGAAACGAACGGCGAGGCCCTGAAAACCATCCGTGCGACCATAGATCAGGGTTTTACGCCAAGCCTTTGGGCGCTGGGCGATTATCGCGCGAACCGATTGGGTTCCACTGCCGTATCTTTTTTGTCGCCGGACAAGATAATGATTGAAATGGTTGGTCCTGGTCACGATGTCGCCAGCATAGCCAAAAACATTACTACGCCCCCGATAATAATAACCATGAAAAGCTTCGCGCCGCCGCTGATGGAGTTGAACCTGTCGCATTTGCGGTTTTATATCGACATCCGCGACGAAGCGCAGACTTTATCAAAAGACGAGCTGGGGCCTGCCCGTGCCGAGCGCCGAAAGCTGCGTATAGAATGGCTGGCGAAGACTTATAAAATGTCGGTAAATGAATTTGTTTCTTATGCGCGCGGCATGGGTTGGAACAATTTGTTCGAAGGCGAAGCGGAATTGGATTTCGCACAGATAGAGAAATTATTTAAGCTTGCGATTAAATACGCGCAATTCAAACATTTGCACAATTTGAAATTTGCGGGCGACACATTGGGGCTTTCGCGTTGTCGCGGTTCAGGCTGGATCATAGATAACGCGTGGGATAGTGAAAAGTACAAATAACCTGTTATGCTTCGGATAGCTTATTAAGCTTTTCTTGTGTCGCGGCGATTTCCGAATCCAGCTTTTTCGCGCGGCTCATTGATTCTGGCGTCATTTCTTTCAGCGCGGTCGCGCGGTCTGCGTTCAAGTTGCCGATATAATTTTTCAGTTTTAACGCGACGATGAATTTCTCCGCGTCTGTTTCGGATAAGGGACAAACGGCTCCAGCCGTTGCATTATCAAAATTAATCCCCAGTTTAATCAAAAACTCCGAATGTTTTTCAATTAACTCTGGATACGCTGCAGAAATTTCTGATAATTGTTTTTGCACAATAGCATCAACTTTCGGCATTGTTGCGCTTTCTTGCCCGCCGGAGCCTTGGCGAAGGCGGGTCCACTTGTGCCATTCGTTGAATTTTCGCTGGTCGTATTCCTGCCGGAATTCGTTTTTAAGATTGGGGTCGGATATTTTTTCGGTCTCGGCCCGCAGAAACTTTTCTGCCTGTGTCCTGCCTCCTGGCGTTTTAACCAAGTAATTCGTATTCGCCATCTGCCACAGGAAATCCACCAATGGAACTGCAGATTTTATAACATCTTCCATTATCTTTTTCCCATCGGTCTTGCGCAAGATATCATCTGGGTCTTTCCCGCCCGCGACGAACGCGAACCGGATATCGGAATTGTCGCGCAGCAGAGGCATTACCAGCCCGGCGGCGCGCGCGGCGGCCTTTTGCCCCGCGCCGTCGCCGTCAAAACAGAAGGTTATATTGCGGTTATGCTTGCACAGAATTTGCAAGTGGTCTTCGGTCAAAGCTGTGCCCAGCGGCGCGACGGTTTCCGGAAAACCATGAGTCTGCATCTGGATTGCGTCAATTTGGCCTTCTACGACGATGCTGCGGTTTGCGCGATGAATCGCATCGCGCGCATAAAACAGCCCGAACACTGTCGCGCGCTTGTGAAACAATTCAGTATCGGAAGTGTTGATGTATTTCGGCTCGCTGCCGTCCATAGAACGCCCGGAAAACGCGATAACTTCGCCCCGCGAATTTGTAATCGGAAACATTAGTTTATCGCGAAAGAAGTCATAAAGCCCGTAATCCCCGCGGCGGACCAATCCGGCGGCGATTAGGTTGGCTTCTTTCTGCGATGCGAATTTTGTAGAGATGATATTATTGCGCGGCGCGTAGCCCAAGCGGTATTTTTTTATCACTTCATCGGAGAACCCGCGGCCGCGAATGTATTTCAAGGCCTCGGCGCCTGCGGGCCCGAAAAGTTGTTCCTGATAGATTTTTGCCGCCAGCTCTTGAATTTCCAGATAAGATTTTTCGCGCGCGATCTGTTCGGGCGGCTTTGGCTTATAGTCCGGCAGCTTTAATCCCGCCATTTGCGCCAAATCTGCAATTGCGGATTTGAAGTCCATATTGTTGGACTTCATAACGAACGAGATTATGTCGCCATGCTCGCCGCAGCCGAAGCAATGATAGAATCCCTTTTGCTCGTTAACGGAGAACGATGGAGTTTTCTCGCCGTGAAAAGGACAGCGTCCCCAAAAATTCTGGCCTTTTTTGGTCAAAGGCACACGCCGCCCGACGACATCAACGATTGACAGCCGCTGGCGAAGTTCATCTGTAAAATTATTGTTAAATCCGGCCATATGAACGGATTATAGAACGGGAAATTCTAATAATCAAACGATTTACATCTTTTTAGTATTCATTTCTGCTGCCAGCTCGTGAACACATGATGCAAATGTGTCATAGGCGCCGTCTTCATCCAAATATTCAATACAGGGGCAGCGTTCCGTTTTCCCGCAGTTTCCCTGATACTGCTGATAGCAGAGATTGGTTATTATGCGCGCGTTATTTATAACGGCAAAATACTGGGATGCAATCAGTCCCAGCTTCGGATTTGTTATATGCTTTGGATTTTTACAGACGAAATTATAGATTTTTTCCGAATCAATTGGAGCCTTGTTAAGCAAATCAAAATGCTTTTCCATCTTTTTGTTCAGCTCGATCGTTGCCGCCGCTACCTGCTCGTTGTATTTCGCCTTCCAACCCTCCGAATTCAAGACTTGCTTGGGCTGGTCCTTTTTAGGAAACATATTGTTTAAAATAACCATAACTTAAACCTCTTTGCGTTTGGGAGAGACAAAGTAGCACAATAAGCTTGTATGTCAAGTCTTTTTGCGGGAAACAATAGGATTTATATAAGAATAATTTTAAGTCAAGCGGGCTTACTTCTTCTTTGCCCAAGATTTCTTTGCGCTGGGCTTTTTATTGTTAATCAAGTCTGCTGCCTCGGATAGCGAAGGTTGTTCCTTAACGGAAACATTGATTTTGTTCGATGAGATATATGCGCCGTATCTGCCTGTCGGATAAAAGTAAATCATCTTATCCGTCGTGGGATTTTTGCCGAGTTCAATCGGTTCGGCTTTCTGCCCGGCGCCGCTTAACAGCTCTTTCGCGATTTCCAGACTAATCGTTTCCGCGGTATATTTTTTAGCGCTGGCGCGCTTGGCGTCCTTGCCCGCGCCTTGCTGCACGTACGGTCCGAACCGACCGACCATGAATTTTATATCTTCGCCTAACTCACGAGACGCGAAACGCGAGACGCGAGACGCGTCATTATCCCCTTCGCGCGTTTCGCTTTTCGCATCTCGCGTCTCGGCGACCGACAGGTCGCGAGTATATTTGCATTTAGGATAATTGCTGCATGCCAGAAAAGCGCCGTATCGCGATACTTTCAGCGACAGCGTTCCTGTCCCGCATTCCGGGCATTTGTTATTCCCTTCGGGGAACAAATGCGCCGCCAATGCCGCATTAACCGTTGTCATAACCTCTGGACTTGGCACGTCGCGAGCGGTCCCGACCAATGGCTCGAACGCGCCCCAGAAAGCATTCAATGCCGGCAGTTTTCTTGTCGCTCCATTTGACACATCGTCCAAAGTATCTTCTGTCTTGGCCGTGAAATTCACATCCACTATATCTGTAAAGTACTTGGTTAAAAACGCCGTAAGCAGCCAGCCGGCTGGGGTCGGGAAAAACCGCTGCTTTTCGTTTTTCACATATTCGCGGTCGACGATAGTGCTCATTATCGAAGAATAAGTGGACGGTCGCCCCACTCCCAGCTCTTCCAGTTTTTTAATCAAGGACGCTTCGGAATAGCGCGGCGGAGGTTGGGTAAAATGCTGCTCTGGCAACAGTTTCACTATATCAATCTTATCACCGACAGCCAATGGCGGAAGCATGGATTCCTTGTCATCGTCGTCCGCATCGTCCTTGCCTTCGGCATAAACTTTCAGGAATCCATCGAAAGTGCGCGTGGTGCCGACGGCATGAAAGATTGCTGTTTCGGCTTGCCCGTTTGGGCCTTGGCGAAGGCGGGTCTCGACATCCACGACAACCGAGTCAAACTCCGCATTGGTCATCTGGCATGCGACCGCGCGCTTCCAGATAAGCTCGTAAAGTTTTTCTTCGTCTCCACCGGCCCCGACCCCGACCCCGACATCCGTGGGGCGTATAGCTTCGTGCGCCTCCTGAGCATTTTTGGATTTGGTCGCGTATATGTTGGGCGAGTTCGGCAGAAATTTATCGCCGTATTCTTTTCCTATATAATCGCGGATTGATGCCACCGCATCCATCGATAGATTTGTAGAGTCGGTGCGGATATAAGTGATAAGCCCGGCTTCATAGAGCTTCTGCGCGGCCGAGCTGGTGCGCTTTGCGGAAAAGTAAAGTTTCCGCGCGGCTTCCTGTTGAAGCGTGCTGGTGGTAAACGGCGCCGCCGGCTTGCGCGAAGTTTTCTTCTTTTCCAAACTTATGACTTCTGCCTTTATCACCGGTTCGCCCAAGCGGTTCAGAATCGCGTCCATTTCGGCCTGTTTCCCAACAGACATCTTTTCAATCTTTTCGCCATTGAATTGCGTCAGCCGCGCTATGAAATTGCCCGCATTCGGCTTTTCGCATTCGGCATCCAGCGACCAGTACTCGATAGGTTTGAACGCTTCTATTTCACGCTCGCGATCCACGACCAATGCTACGGCGACAGACTGCACGCGTCCAGCCGATCGGCCCATATTTTTCCGCCACAACACCGGCGACAGCTTGAACCCTATAAGGTAGTCCAGCGCGCGCCGAACCAGATACGCGTCAACCAAGTTCTGGTCGATTTCGCGCGGGTTTGCGATTGCCTCGAGAACTGCTTTCTTGGTTATTTCGTTGAAAGTCGCGCGGTAAAGCTGCTTTCCTTTCAAGGCCCCGCGCGAGTTCAAGATATCCAGCAGGTGCCAGGAAATCGCCTCTCCCTCGCGGTCTTGGTCGGTGGCGAGATATACGGCGTCGGCTTTTTTTACTTCATCCAGAATCAGCTTTATCTGTTTTTCCTTGCCCGGCATAATCTGCCACTTCATCGCGAAATCATTCGCCGTATCGACGCTTCCGTCTTCGGGCACCAGGTCGCGAACATGTCCGACGGACGCCACTACGCGGTATTCTTTGCCCAGATATTTTTCAATAGTCTTTGCTTTTGCGGGAGATTCTACGATTAAAAGATTCATTTAAATTCCTTTGGCGGATAACTGCTGGTCTTTGTTTATATGCGCGTTCTGGGTCAGGCCAAAACCGAACATCAGCGACAGCAGCGACGAGCCGCCGAAGCTCATCAGCGGCAGCGGCACCCCAACCGTCGGCATCAGTCCCAAAACCATGGCGATATTTATAAAGTAATAAACGAAAAAGTTCAACATAAATCCAAAGCATAGTAATTGCCCGAATCTATTCCTGGATTTTTTCGCGAACCAAAACAACATTCCGATTATCGCCGAATAAATCAAAATCAGCGCGAATCCGCCAACAAACCCCAATTCTTCCCCGAACATAGCAAAAATGAAATCGGTCTGCTTTTCCGGCAGGAACGACAAGTGCGATTGCGTGCCGTTTAAAAATCCCTTGCCGATTATGCCGCCCGAGCCGAACGCGATCTTCGATTGGTTTATCTGATAGCCGGCGCCGCTTGGATCGTTGTCCGGGTTTACAAAGGTTATGATGCGGCTCCTCTGATAATCGTGCATCCCGCCGTACCATGCGATTGGCGCCGCAATCGCCGCCAGAATCACGGCGATTATAAACCATTTCTTGTTCGCGCCCACAATCCAAAATACTCCGATTGTAATCAAGCCAAGCGACACCGCCGTGCCCAAATCGGGCTGCGCCACGATCAAAGCGAACGGGACGACCATCATCGCGATCGGCAGCAGGTAATTTTTAAACTTGGATAGCTCTACCGAATTCTGCCAAGCGAAGTATCGCGCCAGGGCCATGACCAATGCTATCTTGATGAACTCGGACGGTTGAATATGAAAAACTCCCAGATTCAGCCATCTCTGCGCGCCCATTCCGGTATGTCCGACGAACGTCACCAGAACCACCAGCCCCAGCGCCAGGAAATAAATCAAGTACGAGTTTTTCAGCCAAGTTTTTATATTCGCGAATGCAGCGACAAAAAACACGACCATGCCCAAAGCAATTTTCCCCATCTGGGAAACCGCGTACGGGCGCCAGCCGCCAAAGCTGCCCCCCTTCGCCAAGGCTTCGGGGGACAGGCCGCCTGGCTTTCCGGCCGAATACAGCGAAATCAGCGACAGAATCAGAACCAGACACATCAGCGCGAACAAGGTCCAATTGAAATGGCGCAGCTTTTGCGCAAAGCCGATATTTTCCGCCCGTGAAATTCGCGTCTGTCTAGGCATATTTATCCTAATTCTTTAAAATCTCTTTCATAGTTTCCGCTGCTGCGCGCGCCGCCGGGCCGCTGCTTCCGGAATGCTCCGTAATGATCGCGATGGAGTATTTCGGATTATCGATCGGGGCAAGTCCCACGAAAAGCCCGTGGTTGCGCTGTTCCCATATCAGCTGCTCGTTAGTCTTGACCCCGCTTTGGCGCTCTTCCATGCTGATTCTGCGCACCTGGCTGGTTCCGGTCTTTCCGCCCATGCGCGCGCCCTTTACATTAATCGCCGCGCCGTATGCGGTTCCTCCTTCCTGCGTTACTTTCGCCAGACCGTTCATTACTAATTTGATATTTTCCGGATTCAGTCCAAGCGGTTCAAATCCATTTTCCATTTGCGACCCACCCACAAAAATCTCCGATTTTTGCGGGGCCCGGGATTTTCCATTTGCCATTACTAATCTCGGCACAACCGCCCTATTGGTCGCGGCCCTCGCGCCCATCACCGCAAGCTGCAGGCAGTTCGTCAGAATATACCCCTGCCCGATGCCGGAGATTATCGTATCGCCGTGCATCCAGGACCCGCGTATATTGCGCTGCTTCCATTCGCGGTCCGGTATTACTCCGGGCATCTCCCGGGGCAGCAAGTCAAGCAGCTTTTGCCCCAGACCCAGCTTTTCTGCCATGGACTTAATCGGGTTAATCCCGATTCGCAGCGCGATTTGATAGAAATAAATATCGCAGCTTTTCTGCAATGCGGACTCCATGTTCATCCAGCCATGCCCGTGCTTTTCCCAGCAGTGGTAAAGATGCTTGCCGTATTCCCAACTGCCTTCGCAATAGATTCTTTCGTTTGGCGTGACCGCGCCGGATTCCAGCGCCGCCAGCGCCACGACGATTTTGAAGGTGGATCCCGGCGGATACAGGCCTTCTATCGCTTTATTCATAAATGGCTTCAGCTTGTTCCGGCGCAGCTCGTCCATATATTCCGTCCCGCCCAAAGTCCTGAACAAATTCGGGTCGAACGTCGGCGCGGACGCAAGTCCGATAATATTCCCGGTACGGGCATCCAGCGCCACGCCGCATCCCGAGCCGTGCACAGCCAGCGCGTCTTCCATTTTCTTTTGAACGTTTTCGCGCAAAGTGGTCTGCAGGTTGTGGCCCGGGGTGGCCGAAATTCTGTTTTCGACGTCGCCACCAATTATGCGCCCCATCGCGTCGGTTTGGGTGATTATACGGCCCGGCGTGCCGGAAAGCTGCGCGTCGAAAACTTTTTCCAATCCCGCCTGCCCCACCATCAGGAACGGCGAATTAGCGGCGACGCGCTGGTTCGTGCGCGATTCTTCCAATGTTCCCACATAGCCCACGGCATGCGCCGCCAGCGCGGTTCCCGGATATTTGCGCAGCAAGCCCGGCTCCAGATACAGTCCCGGCATATCCAAAGATTTCAGCGCCGCCAACTGGCTCCATTTTATATTCTCGGCGATAATCGTCGGTTGGAATTTGCGCTGGCGCTCAAGGCGCGCGCGGATTCGCGCCAAGTCCTTTGCGCCCAGTTTCAATTCCTTTTCTACCGCAGCCAATACGGCGTCCAAGTCGTCGCATTCGTCCGGAACTACGAACGCGCGATATACGGCTTCGTCCTTTGCAAGCGTAGAGCCGTCCGCGGCCAGTATTTTTCCGCGTTCGGGCGGCTCTATGATAATGCGCGCGGAGTTGTTTTGGGACAGGCGCTTGTACTTCTTATGCTCGAATAACTGCAACTGCAACATGCGCAGGATAAGCGCACCCGTCAGAAGCGCGCCGCCCGTCAGGAACAAAGCGCTGCGTCTGTCGAAAGTAGCGGCTATTTCCTTGTCCAGCATGTTATTTTCTCAAAAAGGTATGTTATCGGCATATATGCGGCCGCAGTCAGCGCGAACATCCGCACAGTGGTCCACAGCGGCAGTAATGACATTGTTTCAAAGACGGACCATAAGCCCAGGATTAATAATCCCGCGCCCGCAAAAGCCATGAACAGATAAATTCCGCGCATGCGCTGCGTCGCCGGGTTTATGTAGTTTTGCAAGTCCAGCGCCGCATAAAATAGGCAGAATAACGCGGTCCAGAAAAGCATGATGTCAAAGTTGCGGTCCAGCAGAAAGCAACCTATAAGGGCCATCGGCAGAAATCCGCCGCGCGCACGGATGATTCCGTAATAAAAAATCGGTACAAGCGCCAAAATCCCATTCGGGTTTAAGGTTTGCGCAGCCAAGCGCCACAAAAACAATGTGGCGAAAAAAGGCAGCAGAATATCTATATATTTTTTTATCATTTAATTATTTATATATCAGAACCACGGCGTCGGACATTGTTTTCGCGCCCGCCTCTACGGTCGCGGACTTGCCACTCGACGCATCCTTTATCCGCCCTATGGGAATCCCGTCGGGCAGATTTCCCCCGACGCTGCTGGTCAGCAGCATTATGCCGTTTGTCGGCGAGAATTCTTGATCGCTGAACATCTCGAATACCGGGTCGGCATTTCCGCGGCCGCGCAGAAAGCCCAGAACATCGGACCCGGCGACGCGGACGGGAGTATTGGCGCCGACGTCCGTGACGCCGCGGACATGCGCGTATTCGACGCCGGTCTGTGTAACGACGCCCGCAAGATATCCGTTTTTAGAAATAACCGCCTGGCCCGTTGCCACTGCGGAATTTTCGCCCTTGTCCAAGATAAAGGTATGGCTGGAAAACGCGGAATTTTCAAAAACTATGCGCGCCATGACGGACTTTTTAGGCAGCAAACGAACCATATCCAGCGCTTGCTCCAGCCGCTGGTTTTCGCCCAAGAGAGCCATGCATTCGGTCTGCGCCGCGATCAGTGCGTCCAGCTTCATGCGCAGCTCGGCATTTTCGCGGCGGACATTGGCGCGCTCAGAGATATTTCTGCCAAGCGTTCCCAGCGCGCGCACGGGCCATGTAATTCCGTTGCCAACTAATCTCGCCGCCGGCACGACCACGCCCGACATCGCGTTCATGATTTTATAATCCGGCTTGTCCAGCAGAATATACAGGAAAAACACGGGCAAGAGCATCGCGGCAATGCCCGCTCTGACCGCTTTTGCAACTTTTAAAGAAGCCGTTTTCGCATCCATCGCGCCGAGTTTAGCACGCAAAATCCGATTTTCTACAAATTTCTTGCTTTTTCGTATTTTTCTGCCAAAATGATGGCACCATTACGGCGAAAGGCATGCCAAAATGGAACTAAACAGGAGACTGAAAATGCCAAAAATGAAAACCAAATCGTACCTTAAAAAGCGTGCGAGTATGACCGCGACCGGCAAAGTCCGCGTTGCCAGAAACAGCCACAAGAAACTGCTGCGCAAGAAATCCGCCCGGGCCAACAACCAGGGTACTAAAGCGCAATATCTGAACGATAACATGGTGCCTCAGGCGAAAATCCTGGCGCCGTACGGCTTGAAGTAAAAGGGGGCTGACATGGCAAGAGTAAAACGCGGGACAACCGTTAAGCAAAAACACAATAAAATTCTGGCGCGCGCCAAGGGTTACCTTGGGCGGCATAGCACCACTTACCGCGCAGCGCGCGAAAAGACCGAGAAAGCGGGCCAATACGCCTATCGCGACCGCAAGGCGCGCAAGCGCGATTTCCGGTCCTTGTGGATAATCCGCATCAATGCTGCGGTGCGTCCCTTGGGACTGACTTATTCCAAGTTCATGAACGGTTTGAAAAAAGCCGGGATAGATATGGATCGCAAAGTCCTGGCGGAAATGGCATATGCCGGCGACGCAGGCTTTGAAAAGCTGGTGGAACAAGCGAAACGATTTATTCCAACGGATAAAAAATAATTCGGTGGAGTTCTTTTGCGCATTATGCAACAATAACCGCCGAGAGGCGGTTATTTTTTATTTACGATTTACGAATTACGATTTATGGGGAATAAAATCGTAATTCGTAAATCTCAAATCGTAAATGGATTGAAAATGAATGAATTATTGCAAGAACTAAGCTCTGCTAAGACCCCGCAGGATTTGGATAATATAAAATCCAAATGGCTGGGGAAAAAGAGCGATTTAAAAGCGCAAATGGATGGATTGCGAGATTTGCCGGCGGACGTGCGCGCCGCGAAGGGCGCGGAAATCAATAAGCTTCGCGCGGCATATGAAGAAGCGATTGAAAACGCAAAGCGCGAAATGCAGGCGCGCGCGATTAATGAAAAGCTGGCCAATGACAACTTTGATATGACTCTGCCCGGCGGCGGCATTCGCTCCGGCGCGCTGCACCCGGTGAGCGCGATAGAGGAAAAATGCATCGCGGCCATGCGGCGCCTGGGCTTTGTTGTCGCAACCGGGCCGGAGATCGAGCTGCCCGAATACAATTTTGATTTGCTGGATATTCCCGAGCATCATCCCGCCCGCGATTTACAGGATACTTTCTGGGTAGAGAAAGATAAAAAGCTTTTGCGCACGCATACCACCAGTGTTCAGTCGCGGTATATGATGTCGCTGAAGGGGGACGAATCAAAGCTGCCCGTTCGCATAGTGTCGCCTGGCCGCGTGTATCGCAACGAAGCCGTTGATGCGTCGCATCTGGCGGTCTTTCATCAGTTCGAAGGCCTTATGGTCGGACATAATATAAAGCTGTCGGAATTGAAGGGCGTAATGGAATTCATCTTGCGCGAAATTTACGGCGAATCAGTAAAAATAAGGTTCAAGCCGAAATTTTATCCCTATACGGAACCAAGCATCGGGGCGGATATCGATGTCGGCGATGGCTGGAAGACCATTGTCGGCGCGGGAATGGTTTCGCCCCAGGTTTTGCGCAACTTCGGATTTGATCCAAAACGCGTCAGCGGGCTTGCGTTCGGGTTCGGGACATCGCGCCTAGCAGGAGAATTCACAGGCGCAACGATGCGAGAGCTGTACGGAATGGATTTAAGAGTGTTCAAAAAATTGGCAGGAGAATAATTTATTTAACTGGATTGCCGCGTCGCCCTTTGGGCTCCTCGCAATGACAATAAAGAGTTTATTCGGGGCACATATCCTAAAACAAACACCGAATTGTCATTGCGAGCGTAGTGAAGCAATCCAGTAAGAAAGGTGATTAAAATGAAGTTCAGCAAAAAAATCTTGGAAACATTCGTAAAACTTCCAAAAAATTGGCAAGATTTGATGGAAGATGTCGGCTTGGAAATTAAATCTCTGGATGGCGATATTATGAATTTGGAGCTGCTTGCGAATCGCGGCGACCATTACTGCTATATGGGTCTTGCGCGCGAAATCCACGGCCGCGCCGCTGCGAAAATGATAGAGTTCCCGTCCATTGCGCTGGAATCGGCTCCGGCAAAAATCTTCTCTATAGATACGGACAAGTGCATTGCGTTTTCTTTTACGCCTTATGAAATCTCGCATTTAAAGCCGAACAATAAATACGACTATATGCTGGAAGCCAGTGGTGTGAATGTAATCCACCCGGCGATTGATATTACTAATGTAGTGATGCTGGAGCTGGGCCAGCCCGCGCACATCTATGACGCTGATAAAATCAAAGGCCGGGTCCATATCCGCGAGACCAAGAAAGGCGAAAAGGCCGCCCTGCTCTTTCATGAAGGCATGACGGAATTGCCCGCGGGCACTTGCGTGATTGCGGACGAAGAAAAAATCCTTTGCGTCGGCGGCGTAATCGGCTGCCATGCGGCCGAGGTCGATAAAGACACGAAAAATATTCTGTTCGAAACCGCGTTATTCGACCCGGTGGCGATTCGCAAGACTGCGAAAGCGCTGGGGCTTTCGACAATCGCCAGCCAGCGGTTCGAGCGCGGCGGAGATATCGCGGCCGTATGTGCCGGGGCCTCGCGCGCGGCGCGCCTTTACGCCGACATCGGCGCAAAACGCAGTGGAGATTTTCAATTTGCGCGCACTGCTACGATTGAGAAACAATATATCGAGCTGTCCGGCGATTATGCGCGGAGCGAGCTTGAAATAAACATTTCTGATGAAGAAATAAAAGAAAGATTGGCAAGGTATGGATTCAACCTCCTACCTCCTACTTCCTACCTCATACCTACCTGGCGCGTATGGGATATAAAAGGCGAGCCGGCGGATTTGATTGAAGAGCTATGCCGGTCAATTGGATATAACGCGCTGCCGTCGAAATTGCCGCCGGTGGAAATCGGCGCGGCGCCGACCGCGGCCGAGGTGCGCAAGGCAGAAATAGACTCTTATCTCGTGCATAATGGATTCTATGAAGTCTTTACGGATAATTTATATTCGCCGAAGCATGCGGCGCTGTCGCCAGTTAAAGAACACATTGCGCTGGAGAATTCCATAGAGGGCGGATATGCGTTCATGAAAAACAATCCGATCGTCCAAGCGGTCGAGCTGATAGAAAAAAACCTGCGCGTAAAAAATCGCGAAATTCGCGCATACGAATGGGGCAAGATTTTCAAAGGCGAATATGAAATTGAAATCCTATGGGGCGTTATGAATGGCGTCGGGGCTTCTGTGCTGGACGCAAAAGGGCTGATTCAGAATCTCGCGAGCGATTTAGGCCTGGATGTTAAATTGGAATATGGCGATTTCGCGGACAGCCGCAAGGTTTCTGAATGGGAATTGCTGCATCCGAAACGGCGCGGGCGCTTGTCTTGCAATGGACGTGGAATTTGCGTATTCGGCGAGGTTCATCCCAATCTGCTGGCGGAGTTTGATATAAAAAACGACACTCCTGTATTTTTCAGCTTCGATACCAAGGCATTGCTGAACGCGCCGGCGCGTAAAATTAAATATGAATCACCAAGCGCGATAATCCCCAGCCAACGCGATATTGCGGTTGCGGTGCCTTATGGGCGCAATGCTGGCGATGTGGCGGAATTTATAAAGAAAAAATATCCGCAGGTCGCAATTGTGGAAATTACAGATGTCTATGACAAGCCGAAAGAAAGCATGCGCAATATCACATTCACTTTGACATTCGCTGGCGAGCATAGTGCGGATGATTTGAATAAGCTTATTTTGGAGATTATGGAAAGTTATAAAGGATAAGATTTATAACTTATCCTTTATAACTTATAACTTGGGACACCACGGGGCAACCGGGCAATTCGCGCAGTCCGGACGCAGGGCCTTGCAGGTATATCTCCCATGCAGCACCATCACATGATTCACCATGCCGTGATATTCTTTGGGGATTAGTTCCAGCAATGCGGCCTCTACCTTTTCCGGAGTATTGCATTCTGCGCCTACCCACCCATATCGGTGCGCATTGCGGAAAACATGGGTATCCACGCCTATAAAGGGCGCGCCCCACAACACATTCATAATTACATTTGCGGTCTTTTGCCCAACCCCGGGCAGTTTCATCAATGCATCGCGGGAATGGTATTTTTGTGGGAAGCGCCAATAATTCCCCCCTCCAAGGGAGGGGGCAATTAGTGCCGCCGCCAAGCCAAGAATGCTTTTCGCCTTGTTGTTAAAAAATGAAATGACTTTGATGTGTTCTTTCAGACCTTCATCACCCAGTCGTAACATTTTTTCCGGCGTGTCTGCAACGGCAAATAAAGCGGGAGTTACCTCATTGACTTTCTTATCCGTTGCCTGCGCCGATAGAATCACTGCAACCGTGAGAGCAAATTCATTGGTGTGATACAGCTCCGTCCGGATATCCATATCAATGGTCGGCGGGACTTTTGTGAAATAAATATCGGGCGTAAGAGTCATTCCACTTTTCCCGCGAGTTTTTCAAAATTATTGCCCGTGTAAAACTTAAAACTTTCCGGCACGAATTCCAGCACCGAAAAATCCCCGCCATCGCGCCCGTCCGGATAATACATCAGCAAGCCGTCATTCCATATCGCATGGCGTGTTTCATCGTCCAAGACTTCGTAAATCTTTCCCGCCAGCATCATTCCAGACCAATCCGCGCCGTGCGTATACAGCGTTGCGGTTGGGTTTGCGCGGATTTGCTTTATCTTATCCGTGTGAGTATTGGTAATAAATATCATACGGTCATGCTTTTTGAAATATTCCACCAAAGGCGGCGCGATATTTTCATTGCGCATATTAATCAGTGCGCGGGTTTCGGGTTGCGAACCATTCATTGTTGTCAGAATCACAACGGTCTGCGCATCAAAGAATTTTAATACTTCGGACTTCTTCATGGTTAATCCCTTGGTTATAATTTGTAATTCAAAGTTGTGTTTTTGGTCGAGAATCCCCATTTCTCATAAGCCGCGATCGCGCCCTTGTTTTTCGCCGAAGCCGTTACCCTGATGTCGGTTATGTTCTTATCATGGCACTCTTTTACAAAAGCATCGAAGAACATTTTGCCAATCCCTTGGCCGCGATATGATTCCATTATAAACATATTATCCAGCTCTGCAAGATAGCCCTTGGTTATATTAATCCGAAAACCTATTGTTGCGGCAAAATAACCGACCGTACCCCCCCTGCATCTTTTGCAATCAGAACGAAATGGTTTTCAATCATGTCCTTGAAATACGCGGCACCTTCCTCGGTCAGAGGCCATTCGGGAACCAAATCCGGATCGTAATTCGCAAGTTCTAATTCAAACAACTGATTGTTCAGGTTTTGAATATCCTGCAAATCTTGCAAAGTAGCTTTTTGAATGGCGATTGACATTTTTATGCCTTTGTTATTTTGACGGCGTGCGTTCGCGCTTTGCGAATTCTGCCGGGAAGCCGGGATTAAATCCAGCGCCGGGAGTATACATGGCTGGAAAAAATTCTGCTTCATCCGGATTTATTTTTAATCCGCCCAGTCCGGTCAATACTTTGATTGCGCGGAACCTGTACAATAAGACTTCCAGCATTCGCACCTTGTATTCAAGTTCCGGTTTTTTGTAATAATGAATACTAAATCCACAGCGCTTGACCTTGTCGCCATCGAATTCTATCACTTCCATTGATATATTATAAAGACCGTATTGTTTCAACAGCTCGGCATGCCTCTCGAAGAAATTAACACCATCAATAGTGAAATATACCTCGGCGCAACTTTCCCATTTTGCGCCTGTAATCTTGATATCGCGCAGCTTGTAGCACAGCGCGATATTGAACGGCGTCATATTTTCAACGATTTGTTGTTGTGTCGGATTGAACTTCATGGTGCGTTGTCCTTTATATAGACATCCTCTCTCCGCCCCCTGTTAAGTTTTTCTGATTGTAACACCTAATTTTTGATTTTCAAGTGTTGTTGAAAACTCTGGCTTGCCGCCGGGCTTCAATTCAGTAATCAGGGCGTTTTCTTTTATCATGTCAGAGTGCGCCGCGATTGCATTGTTCATATCGCCGTCCGCGCAGTATTCCAAAACTATCCGGTCGGATACGTCCAGGCCCATGTCGCGGCGAGTATCCTGGATAAAGCGCAAGGCGTCGCGAGCAAGCCCTTCGGCCGCAAGTTCCGGCGTGATATTGGTATCCAATACCACGACCGCGGTATTATCCGGCAGCGCCGCGCCGGTGATCCCGGGTTTTATTGTCAGGCGAGTTTCATATTCATCGGGCAACAGCCCCCAATCGTTCGGATTAAACCCGGGCTGTTTTGAAGCGGCAATTATTTCTTTCAGTTTGCTTCCCAATCGCGCCCCGATTTTTGGGGTGATAAGGTATACGAATGCATCGGCAACATTTGGCACATCATTTGAAAAACCAACCAATTTTACATTTAATTCGTCTCGTGTTATTTCGGTTAAGCTTAGACCAAACCCTTCCGTGCCAGATTCTCGTACAACAGTCATATGCGCAAGCGGTAATCTGTTGCGCAATCCATATTTTTCGCGCAATTGTTTTCCAACTGATACGATTGATTGAACACGACGCATAGCATCAAGCGGACTACTATAAAGACCATTCTCGGCAAATCTTTTTGTTTTTTTCTGCGGTGTTGGAAACTTTTCCAAATGCACGGATTCTTTGCCGGTCAGCGCGCGGAAAGTATAATCCGAAACAAACGGCGCAAATGGCGCGAGCAATTTGCAAAACTCTGTCAGAACAAAATATAGAGTATCAAATGCGGCTTGGTCCTCGTTCCAAAAGCGTTCGCGTGAACGGCGAATGTACCAATTATTAAGCACTTCCAAGAATCTCGTGAATTCGCGAATCGCGCGGTCTGGCGCGTATTCATCCAAAGCTGTGCGTACAATGCTAATTAATTCATCGAGCTCGGCAAGAATATATTGGTCTAACACGTTTTCGCTATTCGCTATTCGTTTTTCGCTATTCGCTTGGACATTTCCCGCATTAGCATACAGCGTAAAGAAATGATACGCATTCCATAACGGAGTCAGGATATTCTTGATAGGCTCGTTGAAAACTGTTCCGGCTTTATCCAGCATTATCGGCTCGCACTTCATAAAATTACTACCTAATATGAAAAGCCTGACTGCATCCGCGCCGTATTTATCCATCAATATCATCGGATCTTCGTAATTGCCCAGCGACTTTGACATTTTGCGTTTATGCTCGTCCAGAATCAGTCCGTTTACAGACACAGTTTTAAACGCGGGCTTGTCAAACAAAGCGGTTGCCATAACCATCAACGAATAAAACCATCCGCGGGTCTGGTCCGGGCCCTCTATGATATAATCCGCGGGGAATGTGGCGTTAAAACGCTCCGCATTTTCAAATGGATAATGCAGCTGCGCGAACGGCATAGAGCCGCTTTCAACCCAGCAATCCAAAACATCAGGAATTCTTTTCCAGCCGTCTTTTTCAAGCTTGTCCAATGTAGGCCGATGCAAGTCTTCGATTTTTACACCGAAAAATTCCTCCAGTTCCGCAATGCTGCCGAAAATCTTGTATTCTCCGTCGCGTTCCCATATCGGCAGCGGAGTTCCCCAGAACCGATTGCGTGAAATCGCCCAGGGCCTCGCGTTTTCTACCCAACGCATAAATCGCTCTCCTGCGGATTTCCAATCGGTTTTCTTGGTATTCGCTATCAGGCGCTCCTGGATTTTCGGCACGTCTATGTACCAGGAATCGGCCGCGCGATAAATCAGCTTTTCATGAGTGCGATAACTAAACGGATATGAATGCTTATATTGCTCCTTTTTTACCAAAAAGCCGGCTTTTTTGAGATGTTCTATGATTTTAGGATTTGCATCAAAGATATTTTGCCCGGCAAAATCAGCAACCTCGTCCGTGAAATTGCCATAATTGTCCACGTTCACTATGACCGGGAAAAATTGATCAATATTTTTCGCCGCCCAAAAGTCTTCCTGCCCAAATGCCGGCGCGATATGCACAATTCCCGTGCCGTCGCCGTCACTGACATAATCGGCAGCGATTACTTTATATAACTTTTCATCCGAATAATAATCAAACAAAGGCGCATATCTCAGCCCGACAAGGTCTTTGCCGTTAATTTCGCCGACTTGCTTTGCATCTTTGAATTGCTGCGCATAGGCGCCGACGCGGCTTGTCGCGATTATGTATTCATGGCCGTCGCTATCCTTCATCACGGCATATTTCATTTTCGGATTCACGGCCAATGCGGAGTTCCCCGGCAAAGTCCAAGGCGTCGTGGTCCAGGCCAAAATCCGCCGCCCGTTTTCCAATTCAAACCAGACCGTTATGGCATCATCGATTACGTCTTGGTATTCTTGCGCCGCTTCGGAATTCGAAAGCACAGTCCCCAGCTTCCAGTCAAATGGGTTTACGCTGAAATCTTTGTATAACAGGCCTTTTTCATAAAGCTGCTTAAGCGCCCAGATTACGGACTCCATATAGTCCTTGTCCATCGTGGCATAGCCGAAGTCCGGGCCGGTTTCGACCCAGCGGCCGGTCCGTTCGTATACGGACTTGAAGACATCGGTGTATTTCAGGACGTCGGCGCGGCACATTTCGCAAAACCCGCCGATTCCTTGCGCGGCAACAATATCTTTGGCCAGCTTGCCTTGCGATTTTTCGACAGACTGTTCCGCCGGCAATCCATGGCAGTCCCAGCCAAGTTCCCGCAAGACATAGCGGCCGCCCATGGTTTTATAGCGGAAAACCAAATCTTTCATGGCCGAGACCCCGACATGCCCCCAGTGCGGAATGCCGTTTGCGAATGGCGGGCCGTCAAAGAAAGTGAACGGCGCGCCGGATTCGGTTTGTTTCAGCGACTTGTGAAAAATATCATGCTCGCGCCAGAAATTAAGAATTTGGCGCTCCAACTCTGGGAAATTCGCTTTTGGTTCGGTCTTGGGATACATATTGTTCTCCATAAAAAATGGGCGCGTGCGCGCCCCAGCAACCGCCAAAGGCGCATTTCTGGTTACCCTATAATGATTATATTCTTTTTGCTCATGGTATGCATTCTAATACAAGTTTTTTACGATTTCCACCATTTTTTTAATAGGAATACCTCCGCCTTGTATTAATTCGGGGAGTATCTACAATCGTATCGGTCACTTCAAACAAAAGGAGAGAAAAATGGCCTTAGAGAAAATCCTTCAGGGATATAAAGATATCGCGGACAATCAAGCCTTGCTGCAGGAAGAAGCCATGATCTGCGCGCATAAACTCAACATGAACGGCCTGAAGCGCCTGCATCGGCACAAGTCAAAAATCTTTTTCTGCAAAGGACTTGGCATAGATTGCTTGGCCCAGGACTTCGGATTCCCGATTAAAAAATCGCAGCCCAAAGGCGGGTTTACCGCATCCGGACTGAAAGAACATCTTACCATGCTGATTCCAAAGTTCGAACAGGACATAAGCAAGCTGAAACAGCTGAATTACCAATTTATTCAGGAAACCGGAATGGAATGCGACGAAGGCGTGAAAATGCAAGAAGTCTTAACCAAGGTCTGGATGAAGATGAAATTCCGCTGGCTGCCGCGCTTCGAATTTACAAAGTGGAGCCCGCAAGACATCATGGATTGGGACAAGTACTTGCATGATAAGTACCGCTGCCGCGAGTCGGAACACCATCACTACGAGCATTACGGTATGAAGTAATAAATAACGCCCATTCGGGCGTTTTTTATTATATGGTGCCGGCCACAGGACTTGAACCTGCGACCCCCTCATTACGAATGAGGTGCTCTACCAACTGAGCTAGGCCGGCGCAGACGGCAGTTTAATATATGTTTTCCCGGATTTCCATAAAAATTTACGATTTAGGATTTGCGATTTACGATTTTGTGGCTAGAATTGCAGGCATGGTTAAAAAAATCGTAAATCTTAAATCGGAAATCGTAAATTACGATGTAATTATTGTCGGAGCCGGGCACGCGGGCGTTGAGGCTGCGGCCGCTGCTGCGCGCGTATTTAATGCTTTGGCGCGCAAGGCTTGCCCGCCGAAGCGCGAAGCGCGAAGGCGGGTTGCGCTTTTTACCAAATCGCCGGATGATTTGGGCGCTATGTCTTGCAATCCGTCGCTCGGCGGGCCCGGCAAGTCCCAGATGATTGCAGAAATAGATGCGCTGGGCGGGATTATGCCGGTTGCTGCCGATATGGCCGGGATTCATTTTCGACTGCTGAACGCAACGCACGGCGCCGCAACGCAAGCCTTGCGCGCCCAGATAGACCGCAACCGCTATCGCGTTGCGGTCAAAGAGCAAATAGCAAAGAGCAAAGAGCAAATAACGATAATTTATGAGCCTGTTGAATTGATTGATTTAGAAAATAAAATTATAAATGGAAAATACCAAGCCAAGGCGGTCGTAATCGCGGCGGGAACTTTTTTAAATGGCGTTGCGACGCGCGGGACCGAGCGCATTCCCACAGGGCGTCTGCAAGACGACGGGGCTTATCAAAAGCCGGATGAGACTTTATCAAAAATACTCGAAAAGGCCGGCTTTAGGGTAATAAGGCTTAAAACGGGAACCCCTGCGCGCTTGTATGCCGACAGCATAGACTTTTCCAAGTGCGAGCCTCAACCAGGCGACAGCACTCATGATTGGTTTAGCTCTGAAGTCGTAAATCGTAAATCGCAAATCATAAATTGTTTTATTACCCGCACCACTGAAGACACTCATGAAATAATTCGCCGGAACATTAAAGACGCGCCGATGTATAACGGGACTATTGAAGGCACCGGGCCGCGGTATTGCCCTTCCATAGAAGACAAGGTAATGCGATTTCCCGAACATAAAAGCCACCATGTATTTCTGGAGCCCGAAAGCGCGTCCGGCGAAATTATTTATCCTAACGGCCTGTCCACTTCTTTTGGCGCCCAAGTTCAAGACAAATTCCTGCGTTCCGTTCCAGGCCTGGAAAATGTGCGGATAGCGCGATACGGATATGCAATAGAATATGATGCGATTGACGCGCGCGCGCTGAAATTGACCCTTGAATCCAAAGACTGGCCCGGGATATTTTTCGCCGGACAGATCAACGGCACCAGCGGGTATGAAGAGGCGGCCGCCCAAGGCTTGGTTGCCGGCGCGAATGCTGCGGCATTTGCGACAGATGCCCAGTACCTGCAACTGGACCGTACCAACTCCATGATTGGCGTGATGATTGATGATATCACAACCATGGGAATTGACGAGCCGTATCGCATGTTTACATCCCGCGCGGAATATCGCCTGAGTCTGCGCGCTGATAATGCTACCCTGCGCCTGGGGCCGATTGCGGTCAAATTGGGATTGCTGACGCAATCCCAATTTGACGCGAAGAGCGAAGAGCGAAGAGCAAAGAGCAAAGAAATAGATAAACTTTATGACGGATATATCGCGCGCAACCAGCGCGAAATAGAAAGATATCAGCGCGATAGAAATATCAAAATCCCCGGAGATTTTGATTACGGGGCCCTGCCCGGCCTGACTAACGAATTGCGCGAGAAGTTATTACGCGCCAGGCCAGAGAATATAGCGGCATTATCGCGCGTTCCCGGCATGACGCCCGCGGGGATTTTAATCGTGCTTCGCGCGATTAAAAAAGTAGGAAGTAAAAAGGTAGGAGGTTTGAGGTAGGAGGTAGAAAATAAGAGAGTAAAAATTTTTTCTTTCAGTTTATAGAATTTATCTTTAATTACCAACTTCCTACCTCAAACCTCCTACCTCAAACCTCCTACCTCCTACCTTTTTACCTTCCTTCTATAAGCATCCAACGAAATCACGCGGCCGTCGTCGCCCGGCGCATCCGAATCCAGCGGCAATTCCAAATCGTTTCCGGCATCCGGGGCGGCTTTCGGCTGAAAAGTCAAAATGAAATCCACGCTGGTGTCTTTGAATTCCAGCATGGAATCGAACGGTACGCGGATATAAAACGGCCGCCCGTCGAATGTCAGAGTCACGCCGAACTCGTCGTCCGACACGTTCAGATTGGAATAGGAATACTGCAGGACGATCGTCATCACTTCCGGATAGCGCATCCGCAGAAAGTCCGGAATCACGACGCCCGGATCTCGCGTCCCGAACGTGATATAAAAATTGGCATTATCGCCCAGCCCGTTGACTTGCGCATGGCGCAGGGCGTCGCGTACGACGACTTTTAATGCGCGCTCCAAAAGCTGAGGATAATTTATTTTTTTCATGATTTAATCCTACAATCTATACGGCCATCCATGCAAGACACAATTAAGGCGTTGTTAACGCCGTTGAATGAATCCGAATTTGCCCCGGTCATCCAGATTTGGGCCGGCGATGCATCCAGTCGCGCGAACAAGTCCCGGATATTGTCGCCGTCCAGATGGGCAACCGCCTCGTCCAAAAGGATAACGACGGGAGTACTGGTGCGCGCGTACAGAAGCTTTGCGTTTGCGATAATCAGCAGCAGCAGCAGTTTTTTCTGCTGGCCTGCGGACATCATCCCGGCGTTCATATCAATGTCGCTGCGGAACATTGAGAAGTCGGATTTATGCGCGCCGTCTATGACCATCTTGTCGGCGATAATCGTACGGTTTGCCGCAAGATAGGTCGCGTATTCTTTTTCGGCGTCAACGCAGTTGGCGCCGCCCGCCAGACGCGATTCGAACCAGCCGGATAGGACTATGCGGGCGTTGGTTTCGGCCTGCAGAAAGTGATTCAGCTGCGCCGCATACGCGACGCGCGCGGCCGCGACAGATGCGGCCGTAGCCGCCAACTGGGATTCGATAGCGTTTAACCATGTCGCGTCAGCGCCGCTTTTGAGCGCGAACGCGCGTTCGGATAATAACTTGGCAAGACGTGCAACGCGTCCGGAATGAACCGGATCAAAACCGGCCGCCATGCGGTCCAGAAATGCGCGCCGGTCGGATGCGGATTCCGCAAACAGGCGGTCTTCTTTCGGCGTCAGCCATACAAGGCGCAGGAACTTAGACGCGGCGGCAATGGGCGAGGCATCGCCGTCAACGCGCAGTTTTCGCCCGGCATCCGGCGCCGAGTATGAAACCGAAAGATTGGTTTCGTTTTCCAGCTCCGCATTTACCGCAAATGAACTGTCCCCTTGTATACGGGCGATTTCCGCACCCGCGGCGCCGCGCAGTCCGCCATTGTTGGATAGCATGGATATAGCTTCCAATATGGCGGTTTTTCCACTGCCGTTGGGGCCGGTAATTACTATATTTTTGAAGCCCGCGGAATTTATGCGGCCGAATTCATGATTGCGGAAATTGGTAAGCGTCAGAGTATCGAACATTGCCGTGAAATGATAGAAAATTCGGGCGTTTTTTTCAATGGATAAAATTTAAGTTGAAAGTCCGGCTTGCATTCGGTATGATTGAAGCCTTGGCCTGGTGGCAGAGTGGTTATGCAGAGGACTGCAAATCCTTGAATGCCGGTTCGATTCCGACCCAGGCCTCCAAAAATGAAACGCGCGTCAGCGCGTTTAATTTTTGGAGCCAGTCGGAATCATTTTGCAAGCAACGCGAAGCAAAATAAATCGCACCCCGGGTCCCGCGGTCGAGGTAACGTAGGCCGTGGGTGGGTTTGGCGATTTGTTGTCATTCCGGGCTTGTCCCGGAACCGACCCAGGCCCCCACCCTTCGCTAAAGCTACGGGCGGCAAGCCAAAAATTAAAATCGCCGCAAGGCGATTTTTTACAACTATCGCTGCAGGTGAAGTTGTTCCAACAACCAGAACCAAACTTGTTCCGGTGAAGCCGAGCAGCTATTATGTCCGGCGGTGAGAAAACGCACCTGTCCCCCGTCGACAAGCATTGCCGCCGCAATGTGCGAGCCTTTGCTTTCAGCGCGCAGCCCGGTCGCATTGATAGGATAGCCGAGATTGTGTTGCGTAACCTTTGCCCCCGCAAAAAATGCCTTGATCGAATCAAGAGGATTGATAGAGGGTTGCTGTGGCGCTGTATATTGTATCATCATAATGTTGCCTTTATTTTTAATTGTACATATAGCAGATAAATTCGCGTTGTCAAGTTTTTGCAAGAAACAAAAATCGCGCCGACAGGCGCGAAGGCGCGAAGCGCAAACAAGATATTTTTCAGCAAATGTAATGAATGCGGGCGGAAAAGACGGCGTAGTGTATGAATAATACATGGGTCGTCTTTTCCGCCCGCAGGCATACCGGTTGGGTAATTAGTTTAGAGAGTGGCTTTTACATTCTCCACCTCATAACATTCAACCCTGTCCCCCTCTTTAAGGTCATTATATTTATCGAAACTCATTCCGAATTCCGTGCCTACCCCTACTTCCTTCACTTCATTCTTTTCGCGTTTGAGCATACCTATCTTGCCGTCGTAAATCACGACATTGTCGCGCAGCAAGCGCACGAAAGCGTCTTTCTTTATCACGCCTTCGGTAACGCGGCAGCCCGCGACGCGCGTGCCCTTGCCGACCGTAAATAGTGCGATGACATCCGCGTATCCGATAAAGGTCTCGCGGCGTTCCGGCGCAAGTTTTCCCGACAGTATTTCTTTCAATTCGTCAGTAATGCGGTACACGACCGAGTGATAGCGTATATCAACATTATTCTGGCGCGCCATTTCGCGCACCGCCGCATCCGCGCGCACATTGAACGCGATAATAACCGCGCCGCTGGCGGTCGCCAAGCGTATATCGCCCTCGGTAATCTGCCCGACGCCGGCGGACAGCAAATCAATCCCCGCTTTTTCCGAGCCGACGTTTTTCAGCATATCGCGGATTGCTTCCACGCTGCCCTGCACGTCAGCGCGCAGTATAATCGGCAGCAACAGCTTTTTATTATCATCGCGTTTTGCAAACAGTTCTTCCAGCGACGAACGTTTTACAGTATTCGCGCGGTCTTTTTCTTTTTGTGCGCGATATGCAGCGACTTCGCGGGTCTGCGCCTCGTTCTCCAATACATTTAAAGTATCGCCTGCGTTCGGCACGTTTTCAAGTCCCAGAATAATTGCAGGTTGTCCGGGACCAACGGATTTTATGCGTGTGCCGGCGGAGTTTATAAGTCCGCGTATGCGGCCAAAGGTCTCGCCCACGACGAACGCATCGCCAATGCCCAGAGTTCCTTGCTGTATCAAAACAGTCGCAGTCGCGCCCAGACCTTTTTCCTGCTTGGCCTCTACCACCACACCCACTGCGGGCATGTCGGGGTCGGCTTTCAGATCCATAATGTCCGCCTGCAGCAGAATAGCGTCTTCCAATTTATCCAAGTTTATTTTCTTGGTTGCGGAAATCTCAACGGCTTGAACTTCGCCGCCCATTTCTTCCACCTGCACTTCGTATTGCAGCAAATCGGTTTTGACCTTTTGCGGGTTGGCATCGGGCAAATCTGTCTTGTTGATCGCAACAATGAACGGAACCCGTGCCGCGCGGATGTGGTTGATTGCCTCGACCGTCTGAGGCATTATGGAATCGTTCGCCGCGACCACCAGAACCACTATATCCGCCATATTCGCGCCGCGCGCGCGCATCGCCGTGAAAGTCTCGTGCCCCGGAGTATCCAGGAAAGTTATCATTTTCCCGGACTTTGATTTTACCTCGTAAGCCGACACGTGCTGAGTTATTCCGCCCGCCTCTCCGGCCGCAACATTCGCATTGCGGAACGCGTCCAGCAGAGATGTTTTTCCATGGTCGACGTGTCCCACCACCGTAACGACTGGCGCGCGTTGTTTTAAATGTTCCGGCGTCGCTGCGCGGTTCAGTAAATCTTCATAAGGCGCATGCGATACTCGTTTTACAGTTGCGCCGAATTCCGTTGCCACCAATTCGGCCGTGTCCGCGTCGATTGCTTGGTTCTGGGACGCCATCATCCCCATTTCCATAAGTTTTTTGACGACATTTCCGACTTTCTCGGCCATGGCAGCAGCCAAGTCTTTTACGACGATCGAATCTCCCAAGACAACCTCGCGCGCGATTTTTTGCGGTTGAGTAAACATTGCGCGGGCTTTGTCGCGAAAGCGCTTCAAAGAAGCCTCGGAGCGGCGGCGATTGCTCCCCCGGATTTCGATTTCCTCTTCTTCCCCGCCGCCTATGACTATATCGTGAATGGAGATTTTTCCCTTGGAAAAATCTTTCTTTTTCTCGGCATCGCCGCCGCGTCCGCCGCGTCCGCGTTTTCTTTCTTCCGCATCATCGCGAGACGCGAGACGCGAAACGCGAGACGCGCCAACGCCCGATTCATCTCCACGCGTTTCGCGTTTCGCGTTTCGCGTCTCGTCTTCATCGGTAGCTTTCGCGCTCAGCTTTTCTTTTACGGCTTCGTATTCTTCAGACTCGCGGGCTATTTCGGCCTCGCGCGCGGCGCGGGATGCGGCGTCCGCGGCTTCGCGCAGTCTGCGATCTTCTTCTTTGGCGCGCGCGGCCTCTAAAACTGCGCGCAGCTTTTCATCGGCCGCGCTTTTGGGCGCGTTCGGCGCGCGCGGCTCGTCCCGCAGCTCCATGGATCCCGGCATAGCAACCCGACGGCGCCGTTCTACGAAAACAGCGTCGCCTTTCTTGCTTTGCACCGCATCGGTGGTAACTGATTTACCAAGTGTCAATGTTGCCATAAAAAATTACTCCGTAATTTTTTAAGTTATAAATTATAAGTTATAAGTTATAATCATTCGGCGTTGCGCGGAATATTATAACTTACCCTTTATAACTTATAACTTTTTTACTATTCCTCGTCCTGCGTTATTCCGAACGCGACTTCGCGCGCCTTCATTATGATGCGCGACGCCAGACGCCCGGACATATTGTCTTCGCCCAAGATTTCTATCAGCTCGTCAGACGCCAAGTCGGCCAAATCTTCCAGGCTCTGTATCCCCGCCTCGCCCAGCTTCATTATAGTTGGGCGTTTCACAAAGTCAAAGCGCAGCAGGTCGTCTTTCATCCCCAGCTTGTGTCCTTCGTCCAGATAGTCCTGTTCTATCTTTTCCAGATAAGTCTTCGCGCGGTTCTGCAACTCGGTCGCAATTTCCGCGTTAAAGCCCTCGATAGTCTCCAATTCGCGCAGCTCTACGAATGCGACTTCCTCTATCGTGCGGAAGCCTTCGGTTATCAGCAAATGCGCGATCATCTCATCAACGTCCAGGCCCTTTATAAACAGCTCGGTCTTTTCTTTAAACTCGCGACTACGGCGTTCCTGTTCTTCCTGCTCGTTCATAACGTCGATATTCCAGCCCGTCAGCTGAGACGCCAAGCGAACATTCTGTCCGCGTCGGCCGATAGCCAAGGATTGCTGGTCTTCGTTCACCACAACCGCAGCGGTATGGGTGTCTTCGTCCACTATGATTTTCGCAACCTTTGCCGGCTGCATGGAATTGACGATAAATACTGCCGGATCCTCGGAATACAGAATCACGTCGATCTTTTCGCCATGGCATTCGTTGATGACCGGCTGTATGCGGGTTCCCTTTATACCAACCGTCATGCCGACCGCGTCGATGGACGGGTCGTCCGTGGTGACCGCAATCTTGGCATGAGAGCCGGGAGCGCGGGCAACGGACTTGATTTTAATAACGCCTTCGTAAATTTCCGGCACTTCCTGGACGAATAGTTTTTCCATGAACATCGGATGAGTCCTGGTCAGGAATATCTGCGGGCCGCTGTTGCTGCGCGCCACATCCATAATCAGCGCACGCACACGGTCGCCGGCGCTCAGGCGCTCGCCCGGTATCAGTTCCGTTCCCTTGATGTATCCTTCGGCCTTGCCGTTGATATCGACGAAGACGTTTCCGAATTCTATGCGTTTCACGATGCCGTTCACTATATCGCCGATGTTGTCCTTAAATTCTTCATATTGGCGACCTTTTTCTGCGTCCCTAACGCGCGCGGTCATAATCTGACGCGCGGTCTGAAACGCCATGCGGCCGAATTCCGGTTCGGGCAGCTGATCTTCCACCTGATCGCCGACCTTGGGGTCCGGCGCGTATTTCTTCGCCTGCGCCACGGTCAGCATTGTGTTGGAGTTGTACAAAGGCTCTCCCAGTTCGTCCATACCGACGGATTCCGGAGACTCTATGACATCGAATAAGCGCCGGACGCGGATCGCGCCGTTTTTATGGTCTATGTCGGCGACGATATTGAATTCTTCGCCGTATTTCTGCTTGGCGATTTTGGCGATTGCAGCCTCTAAACTTTCGAACACGATCTCGCGGTCGATCTGCTTTTCTTGCGCTAAGCTTTCAATAGCCAACAGCAAATCCTGACGCGGCATAGACACGAATGACATTTTTTACTCCTTTATGTGCAAGTGAATGTGCAGGTGCGGGTGTTTTTCATATTTGTACTTCACCTGCACTTGCACTTTCACGAAAAAAGCGGAACTTTTTCAAGTCCGCCTTAAATATTTATTAAAGACATATTGATTTTATACACCGAATCGTGGAAAATCAAGAAAAATATGATATAATTATCATTCGACGGGAATGTAGGAAAAGTTCATGAAGAAATCATTTATCTATGCTCTATGCTCTATGCTCTATGCTCTGCCGGCAAATGCCGCAAGCGACTGCGCGTCGCGCCGAATAGTGCCGGACGGGACGCTGGACCTGCAGCAGGTCGTAGAGCTGGGGCTGTGCCGCAATCCGCAGACGGCCGCTGCGTATCTGTCGGCCGAATCCGCGAGATTGTCCAAGAATACCGGCTATGCGCCATACCTGCCGTCGGTGGATGCTTCCGTTTCCGCGACGAAGCGGCTGCGCAACAAGCAATGGAGCGATATACAATCCGGGGCGGCGCTGTCGGCCAGTTGGCTGATATTCGACTTTGGCAAGCGTTTGGCGGACTTGAATCAAATGGCGGCGGTCTGGCGCGCTACGGGATTCGATTACAGCAATACGGTCCAGAATTACGTCTATGAAATCGTGGCGGCCTATTACGGAATGCTGAGCACGGATGCGGAAGTAAGGGCGTCCACGGACTTGGTTGCGGTCGCGCGCGTGGCGAAAGATACCGCGGATAAAAAATTCAAGGCCGGCGCGGTGGCCAAGGCCGATGTGCTGAAGGCGGATACTATGCTGGCCTCCCGCGAATTAGAGCTGCAGCGCGCGCTGGGAAATCGCGAAATCGCAAAAGGCCGTCTGCTTTATCTGCTATCGTTCCCCCAGGAACAGGAATTAAAAATCGCTGACATGCCGGCAAAATTCGGCGGACAAGCGGAATTCAAGACAATATCGGAATTGATTGAAACTGCGCGGCGGCAGCGCCCGGATCTGCTGTCGGCGGAAGAATCTTCGAATGCGGCCTGGCACAGGCGCAATTCAGCTTTTTTGAGAAATCTGCCCTCTATCTCGGCATCCGGCCAGTTGTCTTATGATTTTGACAACAACTATGACGATTACGGCGCGGGCCCCAACGACAGGCTGGGGGCAAGCATTGGCATCCGCGCGTCGATGCCTATATTCGCGGGATTTTCCAATGTCTATAACCTGCGCGCGCGCCAAGCCGATTACGAGCGCGCGAAAGAACAACAGCGCGCCAAGGAAGACTTTGTGGCGATGGACATCTGGACGGCATATCAGAACTATCAGACCGCGCAAAAGGTATTGGAGCAGACGGATGCGTTGCTGAAGTCCGCGACCGAGTCCGAGCGCGTGGTAAGCGGAATGTACAAGGTCGGTCGCGCGACTATGCTGGATTGGCAGACCCAGCAGGCGGAACTGGCATCCGCGCAGAGGCAGAATATCACGGCGCGGTATGACTTGTATATCAAGCGTGCGGCGCTGGCGCTTGCGGCCGGGGAACTGAAAGAGAATCTGGAGACTGGTAAAGAAAATGGCGAAGAAAATTAAAGTTGTTTTGGATTACTTGGGCGAGATAGAAAAACACGCATTGGCGCAATTGCCGGCATCACGGTTCGAGCTGGTCCGCGCCAAACGCGTAAAGAAAGACGAAGCGGAGCGCAAGGCCAATCTTGCGGGCGCGGATGCGGTATATTTCCGCGGAGATGATTTTTATTCCGACTTTGTTCTGCGCGGGAACCCAAACCTTAAACTGGCGGTGTATGGCGGAACGGGATATCAGCAATATATTGACGTCGATGCGGCCACGAAACATGGAATCGCGGTTATCGCGACCCCGGGCCTGAATGCGAATGCCGTCGCCGAGTATGCCGTCGCAATGGCGCTGGACGCGGTGCGCAAGGTTTCGTTTTACAACTCCGATATAAAGAATGGCAAGAAAAAAATCCTGGTTACAAACGAGATAAGCGCGCTTAAAATCGGGCTTATCGGGCATGGAAACATCAACCGCAGGGTGGACGCGATTTTTCAGGGCGGCTTTGGCGCGGATGTCAGATTCTGGGACTATGCGGACAAAACTTCTACGCCTTTGAATAGAATCTTGAAAGAAAGCGATATTGTTATAATCGCGATAACGGAAAACGCGCAGACTCGGGGTTTTCTGAACAAAGCGCGGATCGCGATGATGAAGAAAGGCGCGGTATTGATAAACCCGGCGCGCCCCGGACTGGTTGATGCCAATGCTTTATACGCCGCGCTGAAATCGGAAAAGCTGTCCGCGGCGGCGTTTGATGGTATGCCGGAAGGTAGCATACGCGCGAAGCTGCTGGCCCTGTCGGACGATAGGTTTATCGCCAGCCCGCATATCGCGGCGCGCACGCTCCAGGCGCTGCATGCCACCGATATGGCGGCGCTGAAAAGCATCGCGGAGTTTTTTAAGACCGGAAAGTCGAAGCTGATAATAAATCCGGAGTATAAAAAATTTACGATTTAAGATTTGCGATTTACGATTTGTTGGGAGTAAAATCGTAATTCGTAAATCGTAAATAATGGCAGGAGAGAGAAATGAAAAAATTTAGTTTTAAGAAATTATTCGAAAAAATCTGGCTTCGGAAATGGTGGATCATAGTCGGGCTTTGCGCCGTTCTGGCCGGACTGTATTTTTACGGCGGCCCCGCCAAGAAAAACGACGGACAGTTCGCGACCGTTCCGATTACTCGCGGCAACCTGAAGCAAGTGGTGACCGCGACCGGCGAAATCCGTCCTGTGAATACCATCAAGGTGGGATCCCAGGTTTCCGGAATAATAGAAGAGATTTTCGTCGATTATAACGATGTCGTGAAAAAAGGCGATATCCTGTTGAAAATAGACCCGTCGGTCCTGCAGGCCAGGGTGGACGAGACCAAGGCCGCGCTTGAATCGGCCGAGGCCCAGGCGCGCAAAGCCGCGTCGGATTATACGCGCTCGCGCACGTTGTTTGCGGACGGTTTTATCGCTCGCGCCGAGTTGGAGAATGACGAGACTAATTTCAAGACTTCCGAACAGCGAGTGAATCAGGCAAAGTCTCAGCACGAACAGGCAATGACCAATCTGGGCTATGCGACGATCACCAGCCCTGTCGACGGCACCGTGATTTCGCGCAAGGTGGATAAAGGCCAAACGGTTGCCGCGTCGTTCCAAGCGCCTGACTTATTCGAAATCGCCGAAGACTTGTCGAAGATGCAGATTCAAACATCCGTTTCCGAAGCCGACATAGGCATGATAAAAGTCGGCCAGTCCGTCACATTCACCGTCGACGCGTACCCGTCCCAGACTTTTGTCGGCGCGGTCCAGCAGATACGCCTTTCGCCTACGACCACCAGCAATGTCGTGGTCTATACCGTGGTTATCGACGTTGATAACTCCGACCTGCGCCTGATGCCCGGAATGACGGCTTTCGTGACGATAGTAGTGGAAGAGAAGAATGACGTATGGAAGGCCGCGAATGCCGGATTCCTGGTTCGCGACCTTAAATCCTTGTCCGAAGACCCGCGCGTGCAATCCGGGGATATGACCGGACGCAATACTTTGCTGATTCAAAGGGACGCCGATAAGGGAAAACCGGAAATGATATTAATACCTTATAAAAAGGGCTTGGTCGCGGCCACCGAGACCGAGATAGTGCCGGAAGGCGATGCGGCGCTTAAAGCCGGCGATAGGGTCGTAACCGGCAAGCTGGGCCAGCAGTCCAATGCTACCGGCGGGCAGCAATTCGGCGCTCGCCAGGGGGGCATGGGCGGCGGTATGGGCGGGGGCAGAGGCAGATAATGTCTAAAGAACCTCTAATCATTTCGCTGCAGAAAATCAACAAAAGCTTTCCCATGGAAGTGGGGGGAGAACAACAGGTCCTGTTTGACGTCAATTTTGACATCCGCGCCGGCGAATTCGTATCGATCATGGGGCCGTCGGGGTCGGGAAAATCTACTTGCATGAATATCATCGGCGCGCTGGATACGCCGTCAAGCGGAACTTATAAGCTTTATGGCAACGACATCACCAACATGACCTCGGACGAGCTGGCGATAGCCCGCAACGAATATATCGGCTTTGTGTTTCAGAACTTTAACCTGCTGACCAAGCGCAGCGTTCTGGACAATGTCATGCTGCCTCTGATATATCGCGGAATGTCTCCGGACGAGCGCGCGCGGCGCGCGCGCAAGATGATCGACGCCGTGGGCCTTGAAAAGTTCGAATCCTATCTGCCGACGCAGCTATCGGGCGGAATGCGCCAGAGGGTCGCGATCGCGAGGGCGCTTGCCGGAGAGCCGAAATTGATACTCGCGGACGAGCCCACCGGGAATCTCGACAGCAAGATGGGGCATGAAATCCTGGAGATGTTCAAAAAGCTGAACAAGGATCTGGGGATAACGATAATAATGATTACGCACGAGTTCGATATAGCGAAACATACGCGGCGCCTGATTCATATCCGCGACGGCCGCATAACGCACGATGGTCCGGTACCGAAGGACGATAGGAAGTTATAAAGGATAAGTTATAAGTTATAATGTATCGAGCCGCGCCGAATTATTATAACTTATCCTTTATAACTTATAACTAAAAATGCGGAGCATTTTATGACATTCAACGACATTCTTAAAGAATCCTGGCTAAGTATCAGCGGAAATAAAATCCGGTCGTTTTTGACCATTCTGGGCATCATTATCGGCGTTATGGCCGTCGTCATCATGATGTCCGTCGGAGACGCCGTGCAAAAGCAGATTACGGACCAGTTTTCGGCACTGGGGACGAATACTATCATGATTCGCGCGGGCGCGTCGCAAAGCGCCGGAGTGCGGACTTTTGCCGGCATGCAGACACTGACGATTCAGGATGCGGAAGCCATAGGATCGCTGCCGGATGTGGAATATATCACCCCCTTGCGCACGATGGGCGTGATGGTGATCGCCGGAAACAGAAACTGGGGCACTACGGCCGCCGCCGCGTATCCGGCTTATCAATATATCCAGAATATAGAGATGGAGCGCGGCGCGTTCTTTGATAATCAGGCCGTGCGCAATGCCAGCACTTATGTGGTGCTGGGCCCGACGGTGTCGAAGGAGTTGGAGCTGGGCGCGGATCCGGTGGGCCAGGTAATTCGTCTGAACGGCGTTCCTTTGGTTGTTATCGGGGTTACCAAGGAAAAGGGGGGCGCCGGGATGTCCAATTCGGACGATATGATTTTCCTGCCGATCACCACCTTGCAAAAAAGAATCAACAGCAGCCGTTTTCCCAACTCGGTTCCGCAGATAGTTCTTAAACTGCGCGCGGGCGCCGACAATGCGCTGGCGGTGGAGCAGATAACGCAATTATTGCGCGAGCGCCACAGGCTGAAAGACGACGCTCGCGACGACTTTCAGATTACCGATATGAAGCAGGTGATGGATACTATGAATACCGTTACGGGGTTCCTTAAAATGCTGTTGATGGCGATCGCGAGCGTATCGCTGCTGGTGGGCTCTATCGGAATCATGAACATGATGCTGGTCAGCGTGGCCGAGCGCACGCGCGAAATAGGAATCCGCAAGGCTATCGGCGCGCGCGAAAGCCATATCACGATTCAGTTCCTGTCCGAATCCGTCGTCATTTCGTTTATGGGGTCGCTTATCGGCTTTATATTGGGCTTGGTGCTGTCGCAGACGGTCTTGCCGAGCGTTATGGATATGAGCGTGCCGCTCAGCGTTTGGTCTGTCGTGCTGTCCATAGCGGTTGCGCTGGTCGTTGGTGTCGCCAGCGGAGTCATGCCCGCGCGCAAGGCAGCAAAGCTCAATCCGATAGATGCGTTGCGGTACGAGTAGAGTATCGCAAACGCTATGCGTTTGCTAGAGTAACAGAGTAAGAGAGTAAAAGAGTAGGAAAATTAGAAATATTCTCTTACTCTTCTACTCTGCTGACAAAGTTGGCACTACATTTCGGAAGGAACGCGAAGCCCCATTAACTCAATCGCCATTACTAAAGTATCCCGTGCCTTTGCGGCGATTTGCAAGCGGTGGGCGCGCGTATCCCCGTCCACGTCTTCGCGCAATATCGGGCAATTGTGGTAAAAAGTGTTCGCCATCTGGCACAGGTCGTAAGCATAGTTTGTCAGAATATCCGGAGACCGTTTATCAAACGCATTCTGCACCGTGCGCTCGAAATCCATAATCCCAAGAAGAAGATTACGTTCTTCGATTGAAAGTTTTGTTATCTTTGCTCTATGCTCTGTGCTCTGTGCTCTTTTTAATACGCTATTCAGCCTTACCGCCGTATAAAGGATATACGGCCCCGTGCGGCCTTCGAATTGCGTCACCGCGTCCGGGTCGAAGATATAATCGGACTTTACGTCATGCATCAGATCGTTGAATTTCAACGCCGCCAGCGCGATCATTGCGATTGTGTCATCGGGCAGATTCTTTCCGCTTTCCTTGACGCGCGCACACACAGCCTCGATTACCGTGTCTATGACCCCGGTCAATGTAGCATTGGCCCCGCTGCGCGTTTTCAGCGGCTTGCCGTCCTTGCCGTTTATGCTGCCAAAGCCCACGCTTTCCAATGCGCTTCGCGGGAATAATCCGATCATTTCCGATACGCGGAATAATTGCTCGAAATGCAGGTTCTGCCGGAAATCTGACACATATATGATTTTATCCGGATTGTCCGTGTTTTTCTTATAGTACGTCGCCGCCAGGTCCGTGGAGTCGTAAGTATCTGCCCCGCGCGAGTCATAAAACATAAACGGAGGCATCGGCGCGGTGTCAAGGTCCGTCTTTAAATTTATTATCGTTGCGCCGTCGTCGGTGGTCAGAAGATTTTTATCACGCAGTATTTTTTCAACCGCGTCCAGATATTTAGCGGCGTTACGCTCGCCCAAGGTATTGTCGAATGGTATGATGTTCAAGCGCTTGACGACCGATTCCATCTCGGACATGCTGATCTTCATCATTTTTTCATACAGCGCGAAGTATTCCGGATGCCCGTCCTGGAATTTTTTTTTGATTGCTAAAACCTGCTTTAAAAATTCCGGATTTTCTTTTGCATGCGCGCTTGCGGCCGGATAATAATCGTTGAATTCGGTTTCGTCGATTTTGAAATCCGGTTTATTCCAGTCTTGCGGGAACTTTTTCATAATCCATGCGATGACCAAAGCCATGGGCTTTCCCCAGTCGCCGATATGGTTGTATGAAATCGGCCGGTGACCCAAAAAGCGCGCGATGCGGTAAAGAGTGTCGCCGACAATGCTCCCGCGCAGATGCCCGATATGCATGGCCTTTGCGATATTATAAGAGCCGTAGTCCAGGTCGATGATTTCCGATTTCCGATTTATGATTTGCGATTTCTGATTTGCAGAATTTAAAATAAATTCATCCTTCAATTTTATATTTATAAACCCGGGGCCGGCAATGGATATATCTGCGACAAAATCCAGCGCCGCGATATAGGGAAGGATCGTTTCCGCAATTTGGCGCGGAGGTTGACCCAGTTGTTTGGTAAGAACCATTGCGGCGTTGGTTGCATAGTCGCCGAAAGCGCGGTCCTTTGGAGCTTCTATGGATACGGCTGCCAAGTCGACTCCACTCAATTCCGGCACGCATCCCAATGCGGCTTTTATAGAATCTGAAACGGATTTATAAAGGTTCATTGTTTCCACCTTTCCTACTCTCTTGCTCTTCTACTCTGTAAAATAAAATCCGCCATCAGCGGATTTTATTTTACGATGGCATTTTGGTTTCCACAAATTCCACATGCTTGCGCAATTTCGGATCGTACTTGCGCATTTTCATCTTGCCCTGAGTATTTTCGGACTTGGTGTTTTTCGTCTTTGTGTAAAAGAAGCCGGTTTCCGGATTATGCATCTTTACGACAATTTTAGCTGCTTTTTTCTTGTTCGCCATTTTAATTACCTTTTTGTTCGTGCGGGCATTTTAAGGCACGATTCGCCAAAAATCAAGAAATTATTCTACCGTCACGCTTTTGGCCAGATTGCGCGGCTGATCCACGTCGCGCCCCAGTTTCAGTGCAGAGTGGTATGCGAACAGTTGAAGCGGGATTATCATCAGGAAAGGCGCCAAAATAGGCAAGGTTTCCGGAACTTCTATGACGTCGTCGGCAATATCCCGGGCCTCGGTATCCCCGGCGGTGCAGATGGCGATTACCCGGCCCTTGCGGGCTTTGACCTCTTTCATACTTGATATATTCTTTTCGCGCAGGCCATCGTTTGGGACCAGGAACATGGAGGGCATCGCCTCGCTTATTAATGAAATAGTGCCATGTTTTAGTTCGCCGGCGCCAATGCCTTCGGCGTGAATATAGGATATTTCTTTCAGCTTTAATGCGCCCTCACGCGCCACTGGCAGACAGATTCCGCGTCCCAAGAATATGAAATTCGGATAGTTGCAATATTTTTCGGCCAGCTTTGCTATCGTAGAATCCAATTCCAAGGTTTCCTTTATCAGCGCCGGAATTGCCGAGAAAGCCTTTATAAACGCGTCGCCCTGGACGGATGTCATCTCGCGCAGGCGCGCCATAATCGCTGCGAAAATCGCGAAAGCCGTGATTTGCGAAGTAAACGCCTTGGTGCTGGCGACCGCTATTTCCGGGCCCGAGTGAATATATACGCCCCCGTCGGTCTCGCGCGCTATGGTAGAGCCTACCGCGTTGCATATGCCCAGAACCCGCGCGCCCTTGCGCTTTAATTCCCGCAGCGCTATCAAGGTATCCGCGGTTTCCCCAGATTGCGATACGACGAAGTACATGCTGTCCGGTTCAACGATGATATTCTTATAGCAGATTTCCGAGGCCAATTCCGCCCTTGCCGGCACTCCCGCCATGGACTCCAAAAAATTCGCCCCGATACAGCCCGCAAAATAAGACGTGCCCGCGCCGACGATGACAACTCGGCGAATCGCGCGCAGCTCGTCCTCGGTCATATTCAACCCGCCCAGCTTCCCCGTGGAAGCCGCCAAGTCAAGCCGCCCGGTTGTGCCGCGCTTGATGGATTCGGGCTGCTCGAAAATTTCCTTCAGCATAAAGTGCGGGAAATCGCCCTTTTCAAAATCGTCGTTTCTAAATTCGATATTGTCCGCGGTCTTTTTGATATCGCGGTTCTTGCCGTCGGTTATATTGAAGCCGTCCGCAGTGATGGACACTATTTCCCCATCATCCAAATAGACTACTTTCTTCGCGTGCCGGGTAAGAGCGCCCGGATCCGACGCCAAAAACATCTCGTTGTCGCCAATCCCCAGAACCAAGGGCGAGCCACATCTGGCGCCCACCAAAACGCCCGGCGCGTCGGCATGCATGGCGATGATTCCGTAAGTTCCGCGCAACATCGGCAGAACCGCGTGTATGGCGGCGTTCAAGTCGCCGTTCCAAGCTTCCTCTAACAGGTGCGCAATAACCTCGGAATCGGTCTGGGATTTAAATTTATGGCCGTTTGCGATCAGGCGGTCTTTCAACCCGGAAAAATTTTCGATGATTCCGTTATGAACGACGGCAATCTTGCCGGTGCAGTCGGTGTGCGGGTGAGAGTTTTCTTCGGATACCTCGCCATGGGTCGCCCAGCGCGTATGCCCTATTCCAAAGCTCGCCTTGTTGTCCGTCGCAAGGGAAGATTCCGCAACCGCCTCCGTTAAATTGTTCAGCTTGCCAACGCGGCGAACGACGATTATGCTATTCTCGCCGCTGACCGCGATACCGGACGAATCATATCCGCGGTATTCCAGACGGCGCAAACCCCCAAGAAGGATTTCCGAAGTATTTTTCACGCCGCAGTATCCGACAATTCCGCACATATAGGCCCCCTTTGTACAAAACATATTTTATACTGTTTCAGGGGCGATTTTAATGCATTTTATATAACGGAGTATAACAAGGTATAATTGATTTTAATAAAGGATCCCTGTATCATATATGCCATGAGTAACAATCAGCCTGATATTTTTAAGAGGATCAAATCTGATGCGCCGCTGGTTTTCGCGCATCGCGGGGCCAGTGCCGATGCGCCTGAAAATACTATGGCCGCATTTCGCCTGGCGAAAGAATACGGGGCGAACGGCATAGAGCTGGATGTGCATTTGTCGGCCGACGGACATCTGGTAATTATTCATGATTATACGCTGAACCGCACGGCCAGAATGCCAGACGGCAAAAAGCTGAAATCTGAAACCCCGGTTAATGATTTAACTCTGGCTCAATTGAGAAAATATGATGTCGGGATTTCTTTTTCAAATAAGTATGCCGGCGAAAAAATTCCGACATTGCGCGAAGTAATGGATTTTATTGGTCCCGATGTATTGTTGAATATTGAAATCAAAGCGGATATGGAACATCCCTATCGTGGAATATCCGCGGCATTGGCCTTGTTTTTATATGAATATTCGCAAACTAAATCTATAAATAATGTTACTGTGTCGTCGTTTCATCCATTGGCGTTGAATTGTTTTCGCCGCGCAGCTTGCGAATTAAAGATGAACATTCCGATTGCATTGTTTTATGGCACGAACAGGGAGGTTCCTTGGTATCTGCGCCGCGGACAAGGAGCTTTATTATGCAATCCGGACATATTGCAGCCGCTGTATTCGGACCTGGCGAAGAAAAAGAACCTGTCTGGTAAAAACAGGCCGATCATTGCGTGGACTATAAATGATAAGAATGCCGATAAGGAATTGATTGATAAAAATATCGCCGGGATAATCACCGATAATCCGAAAGGAATATTAAAATTAAAAGCAAAGTGAAATTCCAATAAAAAACGGGCGATTGCCCGTTTTTTTATTTCTGGTTCGAATAGAATATGCGATTTCTGGCTTTTAAATTCTCGAGTTCTTGTTTTGACAATCCCTTGTACGAGTATGCCTGGTCGCCGCTATCATTATTCTCATACCTAATGGTGGCCCAATAATCGTCCAGCAATTCGATATAAGGAATTTCAATCCGCCCGCCAACGGAAGATGAATTCTTGGCGCTAATTTCTTGAAGCTGTTGTTGAATTTGCGAGTTTTGTTCCTTCTTGTTTGCTTTATGAACGTCTATTTGTTTTTGCAATTCATCTATTTGAGAAAGAATCTTATTTATCTCTGAGTTTTCAAAACTAATGGAACCGCGCGCCCGGGTTATAGAATCCAAGTTTTCATGGAATTGCGCCAGCGTTGCATTATCACGATAATTTTTCATATTATTATCGCGGCTTCGTATTTTCGCTTGCTCGATAATTTTACAAAGGGATTCGTTTTGAACGCTGAATCCTTCGCCGATGCCAAATCTGAAAACTTGATTCGGATGGCGCAGTTTCAGAGATTTTATGAAATGAAATTTCCTTTCATCGTTGAACATCCAGTAACCAAAATCACCTGCCGCACTTGCGTCCAGTTCAACCAAATCCTTTTTTGTCTTTGCCCGTTCCAGTACTTTTTTATCTCTTGTTTCCCACCACAAATTTTTCCAGTCTGCGTCTTGTGGAACGGAATGATATATGCGCAACGCGACGGCGCCGCGGGTAAATTCAGCAAGATTCAAATATCCGGATAAATCCCATAAGGAAAGAGATACGGATTCTTTCTGGTTTATTTCCGCCAAAGAACCGCAGTTGTTATCATCAAGAATGGCCTTGATATTTTTGCGAGAGGTCTTTTTTAACATAACGCATCCTTTATATTCTGTCCCCCTCCCGACAATCTTTAACACAAGGATACAAGTTTATTAACGAAAGTCTAGTTTTATTTTTTGTCTAAAAAATCGTGCATTTCAAAAACAAAATGACCGCAAGGGTCATTTAATTTTTTGGCTTGCCACCCGAAGCCTTGGCGAAGGGTGGTGGGTGATGACGGACTCGAACCGCCGACCTGCTGGATGTAAACCAGACGCTCTACCAACTGAGCTAATCACCCCATAGAAGTTATAAGTTATAAAGGATAAGTTATAATAGACCGAGCAACGCCGAACTATTATAACTTATAACTTATCCTTTATAACTTACTCCGGCAATGGCATTCCGGCTGTCGCCGCCGACATAACCTTGTCTATCAAGTCGTCCGCCTTGGCCTTGGCATCATTAAACGCCGCCGTTATTAATGCAGTAACCGTTTCCAGATCTTCTTTCATCAAGTCCGGGTTCAGCGTCAATTTCACCAGGTCGTACTTGCCGGTCATTTCCACAATAACCAGACCGTTCCCGGCGATTCCCTTGACCGTGGATTTGCCCAACTGATCCTGTGCCGTCGCAACTTTACCCTGCAATTGCTTCGCCTGCTCCATCAATGCTTTCATATCCATCGTTTGCTCCCTTTGGTCGCAGGTAGGAGGTAGGAGGTTTGAGGTAGAAGGTAATCGACAACCTCTTACTTCCTACCTCAAACCTTTATTTTTCCGTGGCGCCGGTCTTTTGATTGATTCCGACCATGCTGAAACGGGTCTTGCCGCGCTTATCAACACCCAGGTATCTTACGAAGACTTTATCGCCTTCTTTCAGTTTAGCGTCCTCTATTTTATTCAAGCGCTCGCCTGTGATTTCGGAAATATGGACCAAGGACTCGAAAGTTCCGTTCATAATCTTCACGAATATTCCGAAGTCTTTCATCCCGGAAACGACGCCTTCGTAAATCTCGCCTACTTCAGGTTCCGCTGTAATCGCTTTAATCCGTGCGATTGCGGCATCTGCGTCCGCCTTGTCAACGGCCATAATCTTTACCGTGCCGTCGTCGGAAAGGTCTATATTTGTGTTTGTTTCCTTGGTCAGAGCCTGAATCACGCTGCCGCCCTTTCCAATCACATCGCGGATTTTATCCGGATTGATTTTCATTATAAAGGCCTGAGGCGCGTATTCGGAGAGGTTTGAGCGCGGCGCTTTAATCGTCTTGGTCATGATGCCGAGTATATGAAGGCGGCCGTCGCGCGCTTGCGCCAATGCCTGCTTCATAATCTCGAACGTGATGGAGGTAATTTTGATATCCATCTGCAATGCCGTGACGCCCTTGTCCGTGCCTGTTACCTTGAAATCCATATCGCCCAAGTGGTCTTCGTCGCCCATGATGTCGGTCAGGACTTCGAACTCGTCGCCCTCCTTAATCAGGCCCATCGCGATACCGGCAACCGGGCGGGTCATCGGCACTCCGCCGTCCATCAATGCCAGCGTCGTTCCGCAGACCGTCGCCATAGAGCTGGAACCATTAGATTCCAACACGTCGGAAACCGCGCGAATTGTGTAATCGAACTTTTCCTTTGATGGCAACATCGGGTTAATCGCGCGCCAGGCCAGCTTGCCGTGTCCCAACTCGCGCCGTTTCGGCGCGCCGATGCGTCCCGTTTCACCGACCGAGAACGGCGGGAAGTTATAGTCCAGGATAAAGCGGTCATCAGATGCGCCGTCCATGGCCTCTATCGGTCGCGCATCCTTGTCATTGCCAAGCGTTAAAGTCACCAAAGCTTGCGTTTCGCCGCGAGTAAAGAGCGCCGAGCCATGAGTCCTTGGCAGCAATCCAACCTCGACTTCGATCGGGCGCACGGTTTTGGAATCGCGGCCGTCGATACGCGGCTTTTTATCCAGGATATTGCGGCGCATGATGCGCGATGTGATAGCCTCGCAAATTTCCCCGGCCCATGCTTTTTGCGAATCCGTTGCATCCGGGATGGAAGCTTTGGCATCCGCCTTTATCGCGTCTAAGGCCGCGTAACGCTCCATCTTCGCCGCAATCGTCAAAGCCTCGGCAATGCGGTCCGCAAAGCGTTCCAAATCCGATTCCATCTGCTTGTATTCGTCAGAGCGCTGTGACACCGCCCATGCGGCCTTGCCAACTTTTTCTTTCAGCTCTGCAATCGCAGCGATAACCGGTTGAAACGCTTCGTACCCGAACTTCACCGCGCCCAGCATTTCTTCCTCGGACAGCTCGCCCGCTTCGGACTCCACCATCAGAACGCCGTCTTTCGTTCCGGCCACGACCAATTCCAATTCCGAATTTTCAATCTCTTTCTTGGTCGGATTCAGCAAGTACTTGCCATCCGCAAACCCAACGCGCGCAGCAGCAATCGGCCCCATAAAAGGAACGCCCGAAATCGCAAGCGCTGCGGATGCCGCAATCATTGCCATGATGTCCGGCTGATTTTTCCGGTCATAAGAAAAGCAGGTCGCGACGATCTGGGTATCGTTTGTGAAAGTTTCCGGAAACAGCGGCCTGATTGGGCGGTCTATAAGACGCGCGGTCAGGGTCTCATTAAGCGTAGATTTTCCTTCGCGACGATCGCGGCTTCCCGGGATGCGTCCGGCGGACGCGAACTTTTCTTGATAGTCCACGGTCAGGGGAAAGAAGTCTTGTCCCTCTTTAGCCTCATGCGCAGACACAACGGTTGCCAAGACCATCGTCTGGCCCATAGTCGCCATAACGGCGCCGGTTGCTTGCTTTGCAAATCTGCCGGTTTCCAGGATTAGTTTTTCTCCGCCGAAATCGATTTCCACGGATACAGGATTGTTCAAGACATTTTTGGGCGCCTTGTCCCCGAATAAACCAAATAACATAATTTTTCTCCTTTTGCGTTTGGTTTTAAGTTACGCAGGAGAAAATTATTCGTTTTTATGCGCTTATCTATGCATAAAAATGAATAATCGCTTACCCCTGCGAGTTGTGCGAATGCGGGCCACGCCCGCATTCGTTATTTTCTTAAGCCCAATTTCTTAATCAGGGCTTCATAGTCGGAGGGATTGCGCTTTTTGATATACGCAAGCAGCTTTTTGCGGCGGTTCACCATCAGCAGCAAGCCGCGCTTGGAATGCTGGTCCTTGTGATTCAGCTTCATATGCTCGGTCAGGTTCTTGATGCGTTCCGTCAGAATCGCGACCTGGGCCTCCACCGACCCGCCGTTGTCTTTTTCCGATGCCTTGTGCTCGGAAATGACCTTCGACTTGATTGTTTTTATAAAAGTTTTAATCGACATTTTGTTTTTCCTTTCGTAGTGCGAGACGCGAGACGCGAGACGCGGAGTTATATGTTTATGACACGATTTGGTTTCAATATGCAGTCTTCAATAAATCCTATGCCGATGAATTTATCGTTATGATAAACTCTCAGCAATTTCGCGTTTCGCGTTTCGCGTTTCGCGTCTCGAATAAATCCGCCGTTTTGAAACAGCTTCGCGTCCGTTTCGTTCAGATTCCAAACCGGAATGTCGCCCAGTCCGAAATCAGGTGGCTGCAGATAATTGTTTATCCCAGCTCGGCCGCTATTATTAAACAAATTTTCCAAGAAATCAAGCCGCACCGCATTTTTTATATCAAAGCCGTTGGTATGCGTGCGGCGTATTGAGTCGCAAGCCGCAATAGTTTCGCATTTTGCCGCGATATCCCGCGCCAAACTGCGTATATAAGTCCCGGGGCTGCATCTGACTATGAATTTGGAATTATTTATAAATTTTAAATCATAAATCGTAATTTTTCGCGCCGGTATCTCGAAAGATTTGCCTGCGCGCGCAAGCTGATATGCGCGCCGCCCGCCCACATGCACTGCGCTGTAGCTTGGGGGAGTCTGCCAGATTTCGCCAATCAATGATTCGCAGACCGTGTGAATTTGCTTCTCGGTCGGTATATTTTCGTTCTGCTCCAGAATCTTGCCCGTAATATCGTCGGTGTCCGTACGAATGCCCCATTGAATAGAAAATTCGTATTCCTTTGTTGCGGTTTCGTCTAAATATGGAATTACTTTCGTCGCCTCGCCGAGTGCGATTACCAACAGGCCCGATGCCATAGGGTCCAAGGTTCCGACATGCCCGAAAGTTTTCGCGCCGAACATTCGCGCAATGCGCCCGCCCGCCGCGCGGGATGATATTCCGCTGGGCTTGTCCAATAAAATAAATCCGGAGCTATTCATCACCCAAACAACGACGGCTGAGTTTTTTCTTTTTCGCCGCTGCGCACGATATAAACCTTGGACAGGACTCTTTCCGGTTCGTCCGGCCCGGACGGCGTCTGATAATTCGCCCGTCCCCCATTTTCCAATCCGACCAAAATTCTTGAAGCATTCGCGACGACGCTTTCTGGCATTCCCGCCATTTGCGCCACATGAATCCCATAAGACCTGTTCGCGACTCCGCTTGCGATTTTATGCATGAATATGATTTCGTCGTTATGCTCGGCTACCTCTACCGTCAGGTTTTTGACGGCGTTGAATTTGAGTCCGGTCAGCTCGTGATAATGAGTCGCGAACAATGTGCGCGGCTGCAGTGTATCAAGAAATTCCAGCACCGCCTGCGCGATCGCCATCCCGTCATAAGTCGCCGTGCCGCGCCCTATCTCGTCGAAAATAATAAAGCTCTTATTCGTCGCGCGATTAAGAATGTTTGCCGTTTCCTGCATTTCAACCATGAACGTCGATTGTCCCGCCGCCAAGTTGTCCGATGCGCCGACGCGCGAAAATAGCTGGTCGCAGATACCGATAGTCGCCTTGTCGGCAGGTATGAAAGACCCCAGGTGCGCCAAAACAACCAGTAATGCGTTCTGGCGCAGATAAGTCGATTTCCCCGCCATATTCGGCCCCGTCAGCAATGCGATCTTCTTGTCGTTCAACTCGCAGTCGTTGCGCACGAACTGATTCCCGGACTTGCGCAATACGTATTCTACGACCGGATGCCGCCCGTTTTTTACGTCGAACTCGGCGCCGCTTGTCATTGTTGGGCGAACCCATCCGTATTCTTCAGCCGCGTCCGCCAACGCAAGCCACACGTCGGCATTGGCCAGCAATTCCGCCGTCGCCAGCAAGTCGTCCGAAATATCGCGGACTTTATCAATTAGATTTGCGATGATTTGGGCTTCTATCGCCGCGGCTTTTTCCCCCGCACCCCTGACTTCGTTATCCAAATCAATCAGGCGCGCGGTGGTGAATCTCATATTGCCCGCCATTGTCTGACGATGTATAAATCCCGCTTCCGGCGTCATCAGCGCCTCGCTACGAGTATTTGGAACCTCTATATAATACCCCAAGATATTATTGAACTTGATCTTAAGCGTGCTCACATTCGTGGATTTGATATATTCCGCCTGCAGTGCGGCAATGGTTTCTTTGGCTCCATGCGCCATTCGGTTCATATTGTCCAGCGCGTCGTCAAATCCCGGGGCTATGATCCCCCCGTCGCGGAAAAACGCCGGCAGCGCATCCGACAGCGCTAATCGCAATTCGAGCGCGAAGGAATCGAAAGTCTTTATATCCGCAAATTTTGCGGCCATATCCGCGTCCAGCTTTGCCCCAGTTATTTTTGCCATTGGCAGCGCGATCAGGAAATCCGACGCGGCGCGCAAATCGCGCGGCGCACCCCGCCCGCTGATGAGGCGTGTAATGCTGCGTCCCGCGTCCGGCAGGCGGACAAGTTCCGCGCAGAGGGAATGAAACACGTCGCGATTGACCAGCAGATGCGCGATATGCTCTTGACGGCGGCGAATTTCGCCTATGTCTCCGGATAGCTGGCGCAAGTATGCGCGCAGCCGTCGGCCGCCCGCCGCCGTGCGCGTCTTGTCCAATATATCCAACAGGCAATGCCCGCCGTCGTTCAGCACCGAGTCTATTTCCAGGCTTTTCCAAGTCGCGCTATCCACCAGCAACTGAAAGCCCGCGCCGAACCGATAAGGAGTGCGGAACGCGACATTCGCGCCGCGCTGGGTTTGACGCAGATAAACCGCAAGCAGCTTGTCCGCAAGAGTCGAAGAGCCCGAAAGCTGAAAAGTTGAAGATACGATTTCATCGATATCCGTGCGGTCGTATAATTTTTCATGCACCGGAGTTGTGGCGAAGGATTCGCGCAGACGCTTGATTTCGGGCGTCTCGGCGATGTTTTCCGGATAGATTATTTCCGCAGGATTAATCCGCGACATATCATCGAAAATATTTTCCGACCGGCCGACAAAAAATTCTCCCGTGGAGATATCGCAGCCGGCGAAATCGAAAGACGAATCGCTCTGCGGAGCGACCGCGACCAAGAAATTACTCTTCTTCGGGCTCAGCAGATTATCGTCCGTCAGCGTTCCGGGAGTCATGACGCGCACCACTTTGCGCTCTATTTGCTTATTGCCGCGCGCCTTGGCCTCTTCCGGCGTTTCCATTTGTTCGGCCAATGCGACAGCGGCGCCCGTGCGCACCATTCGCGCAATATAATTTTCCGCCGCATGCCAAGGGATTCCGCACATCGGGATGTCGCTGCCGCGCTCGTCCGTGCCGCGGTGCGTCAGAACCAGGTTCAGCGCCTTGCTTAATATTTTCGCGTCCGCGAAAAAAGCCTCGTAAAAATCGCCCAAGCGGAACAGCAGAATAGCGTCTGGATTTTCAGCCTTCATATCCAGATATTGCTGCATTATCGGGGTAAGAGTTGGTTTGTTTGTGCTCACTTCGTTCGCTCAAAATCGTAAATCGTTAGTCGTGAATCGTCAATCGTGGTTGTTGCAACAACATAAGTTGTCCTTTATAAAGGACAATGTTAATTGTCGCACTTTTTCGATTCACGACTAACGACTAACGATTCACGAACATTTATAGTTTCTATTTTCAGCTCGGCCTCTTTGAGCAGCTGCTCGCAATAAGCTTTCAGCTTCATGCCGGTTTCGTATGCTTTGACCGAGTCCGCAAGCGGCATCGTCCCAGATTCCATTTTTTTAACCAAATCGGTCAGCTGCTTGTAGGCGTCTTCAAATGATAATTTTTCTTCCATGATAAAAATCCTTTTGCAGAAAAATACAAAATAAAAAACGAAAATGCAAATTTATAAATAAAACCCCAATAAATCGGGGAGTAAAAAACTAGAAGCCAGCGGCAGTGCGCCGCAAAAAATCCGGCGGCGCCGGATTTTTATCTCTTGTTTATTTGGTCGTAATAATCAAGCTGTTGTTTCAGAACGTCCATTGGCAAGCAAATGCTGTTGAGAGGATCTGAATCAATGGCAAGAATAGCTTCTTGTGGATTGCCGCTGCGGCTGATATGCTTTTTCGTGTCAAAATATTGTTGGGACATGTCTGCATGAAAAGCAACAGCGGAAGAAGGAATGAATCCGTTTTGTGGGAGCGCGCCGTGGGCAACGATTACACCAATATGGCACTTAATAATATTCGGATTCATAAAGTCAATAAAATCTGATTTATCAATACTTATCTTTGTCGTATTATATGAAATGCAAATAAAAGCTTTATCAATTTCAAAATTTGCCAGGAACTTTACGCTGCGCTGCCAAATAATGGTTGAAAATTTAACAATTTTTTCTTTTGCCATATCGAACCTCTTTTGGTGGTTAGAATACAACAAAACAAGCATTTGTCAATGATTTTAATACATCGTCTGCAATATATGCCGCGACTTATCCAAATCCGCCAGCATTTTTCCCGAACCCTTTGCCACGCAGGACAATGGATCGTCCGCCAGGAACACCGGCAAGCCCGTCGCGATGCGAATCGCCACGTCCAGATCGCGCAGCAATGCCCCGCCCCCGGTCATCGCGATGCCGTAATCCACAATATCCGCGGATAATTCCGGCGGGGTTAATTCCAGCGCGGCCTTAATCGTATCGATGATTTTCCCGACCGTTTGGGAAAGCGCCGCCGCAACCTGCGATTCGGTAATTGTCGTTTCCCTTGGCACGCCCGAAATGGTATCGCGACCCTTGATTTTCATGCTCCGCTCGCCGGTCTTGTCTTTCGGCGCTATCGCGCAGCCGATTCTGGTCTTGATTTCTTCGGCCGTGGCCTCGCCTATCAATAAATTCTTATTCTTGCGGACATAGTCTATGATATCCGAATCCATCTGGTCGCCCGCGGTGCGCACCGCGTTGGAATAAACCACTCCGCCCAATGACATGACCGAGATTTCCGTAGTTCCCCCGCCTATATCCAAAACCATGCTGCCGACCGGCTTTTCAATGGGAAGCCCGGCGCCGATTGCGGCGGCGGTGGATTCTTCGACCACGTAAACCTTGCGCGCGCCTGCGGCATCTGCCGCTTCCTGAATAGCGCGGCGCTCCACCTGGGTTGCGCAGCTTGGGACGCAGATAATGATAAGCGGCGCCGTCAGCATAGACCTGTTATGAACCTTGCGGATGAAGTATTTGATCATTTCTTCGGCGATTTCGAAGTCCGCGATAACCCCGTCGCGCAACGGCCGCACGGCGGAAATCGAGCCTGGGGTACGCCCCAGCATCTTCTTGGCCTCTTCCCCGACGGCCAGCACTTCCTTGCGCCCCAGCAGGCGGTTTTCCGCGACTGCGACGACCGAGGGCTCGTTCAAAACCACGCCGCGCCCCTTTACGTAAATAAGGGTATTGGCGGTGCCCAAATCAATTGCCATATCCGCAGAGAACATTTTCATCAGCCAGTTGTACATGGATTTGCTCCTTATCGCCTTCGTAAAATTTTCAAGCCAATATAAACTAAAAATTGCAAATTTCAATAAATCTTTTATACTGATGTTTATGAGACAGACCGTAAAAAATCATAAAGACTTTATGCCTGGGGACTCCGACCCGGTGTTCAAGTGCCCGTTGTTCATTGCCCGTAGCTGCTCGACGCGATTCCCCGGGGATGCCAGATATGGGTTGATCGCGACCAAGAAAACTTTGAAGCATGCTGTCGACCGCAACCGGGCGAAACGCCTTTTGCGGGTATGGATTCGCGAGAACGAGTCGCATATGAGCCCCGATATGGATTATTTTTTCATCGTCCGCCGGGATATTTTGGACGCCTCTAAACCCGAAGGCGTGGCGATGATGAAGAAAGCGATAAAGAAATTAGCAATTAGCGATTAGCAATTATCGGGGAGTTTAATCGCTAATTGATAATTGCTAATTGATAATTAAATGAAGCAAATTCTATTATTCTTAATAAAGCTCTATCAGTATGGGATATCGCCCATGATGGGGTCGCGATGCCGTTTTTTCCCGTCTTGCAGTGTGTACGCGAAGCAAGCAATCGAAAAATACGGTGCTTGGCGGGGCGCATGGATGGCGATCAAAAGAATTTCCCGCTGCCGCCCGGGCGCAGGATTCGGGTACGACCCTGTGCCGGCTTCGCCGGCAGAGTAAAGATTTTGCTTCGCAAAATCAGAGTAAGAGAGTAGGAGAGTTATAGATGTTTTCCACTCTCTTACTCTTCTACTCTGCGAGCGAAGCGAGTGAATACTCTGTGCGCATAGCGCACATTTGACTTTTGCCCTTGTTAAGACTACAATTCAAGTCCAGTTTAATTTAACTAAGGATTTTTTATGTCATTTCGTTCAACAGTGAAAGCCATGACGAAGATTATGGATGAAATGGGCCTCACTGAACTTGATTTGGAACGCCAATTTTTATTCGGCATTTACCGCAAACATATTCATCTGTCGCGCCAAGGGGCGGTTACTGTCGCGGCGCCGACATTTGCGGCGGCGCCGTTATCCAGGGCTTCTTGCGATGTTTCTGAAAACCCGGCGGTGTGCCGTGCAAATGCCGTGCGCAGTCCCATGGTCGGGGTCGCGTACCTTTCGCCGGAACCCGGCGCAAAACCGTTTTGCGAGGTCGGCGCGAAAGTCAAATCCTTTGAGACGGTCTGCTTGATAGAGGCTATGAAGACTTTCAATCCGGTAAAGGCCGATAAAGACGGAACCGTGAAAGAAATTCTTATCCAAGACGGCCAGGCGGTGGAGTTCGATACTCCGCTGATGGTGATTGAATAAATTTACGATTTACGATTTGTTGGGAGTGAAATCGTAAATCGTAAATCGTAAATTATTATGTCTGCAATAAAGAAAATTTTAATAGCAAATCGCGGGGAAATAGCGCTGCGAATTATACGCGCTTGCCGCGATATGGGCATCCGCACGGTGGCAGTGTATTCTGTTGCCGATCGCGCGGCATCGCATGTTCATCTGGCGGACGAATCGGTCTGCATCGGCCCCGCACCGGCGCGGGATTCTTACCTTAACGAATCGGCGATTATAACGGCGGCATTGCTGACTAATTGCGACGCGATTCACCCAGGATATGGCTTTTTATCGGAACGCGCGGGCTTTGTGGAAAAAGTTGAATCTTTGGGACTCATATGGATAGGCCCCAGCGCGAAATTAATCGCGAAAATGGGCGACAAGGTAGAAGCCAAGAAGACCGCGATTAAATGCGGCCTGCCGATTGTGCCCGGCAGTGACGGTGCGGTGGATACGCTGGAAAGCGCGTTGTCTTGGGCCGAGAAAATCGGATATCCGGTAATGTTAAAGGCGGCCGCAGGCGGAGGCGGCAAAGGCATGCGCCCGGTGATGAGCGCATCCGAAATGGCCGAAGCGTTCCAGATGACAAAGGCGGAATCGCGCGCGGGCTTTGGCGACGATACGCTTTACATGGAAAAGCTGCTGCTTCACCCGCGGCATATAGAGTTTCAAGTCCTGGCTGACCAGCATGGGGGCGTTGTGATCTTCGGAGAGCGCGACTGCAGCTTGCAGCGGAAAAATCAGAAAGTAATGGAAGAATGCCCCGCCGCGGCGCTTACGCAAAAACAGCGCGACGATATGATAGAAATCTGTCGCGCGGCGGTTAAAAAAATGGGTTACACGAACGCCGGTACGCTGGAGTTCATGTTCGAAGACGGACAGTTTTATTTTCTGGAGATGAACACCAGGCTGCAGGTGGAGCATCCGGTTACCGAAATGGTATACGGCGTTGATCTTGTGCGAGAACAGATTCGCATCGCGCAGGGAGAAAAGCTGGGCTATAACCAAGGCAATCTGGTGCCCAACGGCCATGCGATAGAGTTCAGAATCAATGCCGAAGACCCCGAGACTTTCGTTCCGAACCCGGGTAAAGTAACGGCTTATAATCCCCCCGGGGGTCTGGGCATACGGATAGATTCGGCGATGTACGCGGGATATTCCGTGCCCCCGACTTATGATTCGCTGATTGCGAAATTAATAGTCTGGGCGCCGAATCGCACGGCATGCCTGCTGCGCGCGCAAAGGGCATTGGACGAGTTTGTCATAGAAGGCGTGAAAACCACGATCCCGTTGCAACAAAAGTTATTGCAGAACAAGGATGTGAAGACCTTGAATTATGACAACCATTGGCTGGAAACGTTTCTTGCCGAAAGCAAAAAATAAAACCGCCCAACAGGCGGATTTATTTTACCGGGGCAACAATTATCGACTTCGTTCTTTCGTCCGGCTTGGATTTGGATTCCAGAATGCCGCGGTCGCCTATCAATGCGATGACCTTCTCGAACAGAATCGGCACCGCGTCGCGCCCGCGCGCAAGCACTTTCTTGCTGCCGCGCGTCATGACCGAGATCTTCACCTTGTCGCCGTCTGCTAAAAATTCCAGGACTTTCTTCAGCTTGATGTTCAGGTCGTTTTCCTCGATGAATGGTTTTATCCAGACTTCGCGCAATTCGTTTGCTTTTTGATTTTTGCGCGCTTCGGCCGCCTTCTTTTTCTGCTCGTACTTGAACTTTCCATAGTCCATAATCTTTACGATTGGCGGAACGCCCGCCGCGTTGATTTCGACCAAATCCATATCTTCGTCCATAGCCATCTGCAATGCTTGGGGAGTAGGCATAACGCCAAGATTCTGGCCGCTTGCGGAAATCACTTGGACGCTTTTGGCGAATATTTTATTGTTCATACGGGGCCCGGTGTCCCGACGGTTATCACGGTTGAATGTAGGTTTAATAGGTGTCTCCTTTTAGTCATTAGTCATTAGTCATTAGTCATTAGTCATTACAGACAAACAACCGAGACAACGACCTTTAATCGGATTATTAACTATTTTTCCAAGACTTTCAATAATTTTTGCAGTTCTTCCCAAGCAGCGCGTTTTGCATCCGGTTTTAACAAGAGGTAATTTGGGTGAGGTATTGAAAAAATTGCTAATTGATAATTGCTAATTGCTAATTGTTTGGCAGCCAGCGTGCCCAGCGTAAGTATTGCGCGCGGCGCGGTCAGCTCTATCGCGCGATTAACGAACGGCTCTGCGATTGCAAGTTCCTCGTCAGTCGGCGTGCGTCCGCCTGGCGGACGCCAGAATACAACCGGGCATATTGCGGCCGCGTCGCGGGATAATCCTATGGCGCCCATCATCTTATAGAACAATTCGCCGGGCGCGCCGGATAGAATCCGTCCCGATTCCTCATCGTCGGACGACGGCGCGTCTGTGAGTATCAGCAACTTTTCGCCCGTCTGCGGCAGCACCGTATTCTTGGCGAACATTTTCAAGGGATGGGGAAACTCGGCAATAGCGGCGTGCAGCGCATCCATATCCTCGGCCTTGTTTGCAGCATTGGCGGCATCCCTTGCGGCCGAGTTTGCATTTGTGGGAGGATGCGGCGGCACGGTGACGGAATTGCCAGAAATCGCGGATGATTTTGTTTTCGCCGGGCGTTCTATTGCCGGCCCTTTATTATCTGTGTTCTGTGCTCTGTGTTCTGATAGCTCCCATTTCACCCCAGCCAGGTCCAGATCGCGCAATGATTGTATTCCCATAAAATCCCCCGAATTAACTTTTCCTTGATTTGTCGCATAATTTGGTATAAAATAAACACTGAACCAAAAAAATACAAGGGAGTATTTTCATGAAAATGCAAAAATTTATTATGCTGGCCGGAATCGCAGCGATGCTGGCGGCTTGCGGCGGGTCCAACAAAATCGTTGAGCCGGCCGATCTGAACGAACAAAGGGTATTCTTCGCGTTCGATAAGTCGGATATCTCCGAAGACGCGCGCAACAACCTGCTGGGCCAGTCGTTGTACATGAAGAACCACAAAGACACCAAGATCAAGCTCGAAGGTCACTGCGACGAACGCGGAACCATCGAATATAACCTTGCGCTGGGCGCGCGTCGCGCGAACGCGGCAAAGGCCGTGATGGTTAAAGACGGCGTGGATGCAAAGCGCATCGACACCATCTCTTATGGCAAGGAGCGTCCGTGGAAGTTGGGCTCTGGCGAAGCGGTTTGGATGTACAACCGTAACGCGACCACAGTCGTTCAATAAAGAATCCGGCGAAAGCCGGATTTTTTATTCTTTATTTGCAATCCGCCGCTTCGGCGATTATACTCCCATTTATGAAGATTATAGACAGGTATCTGTCGCGGCAGATCGCCTTGTTTTTTGCGATGTTGCTGCTGGTCCTGACCGGACTGGCTTGGATGCTGCAGATATTATCCATGCTGCGGCTTTTGATTCAATATAACGTAAGCATCGGCGGGTTCTTGGGTCTGACTATGATGATGATTCCCTTTATAGCGATGCTGATAATTCCGTTCGCTGTTTTCATTTCCACAATGTTTGTTTTCAACCGCATGATCGCGGACAGGGAAATCACGGTCATGATGGGAGCCGGCCTGTCGCCCGCGCGCGTTGCAAAACCCGCGATGGCGTTTGCGGGCATTATGACGGCGCTGCATTTGGTTCTGGGTATTTGGATGGTGCCCGCCACCCAGGAGAAATTCTATAAAAAACAATGGGAAATGAGATACGGCTTGGCGCATCTTGCGCTGCAGGAGGCTTCGTTCAACCAGTTGGCGGATGGCTTGGTAGTATTTGTAAACAAGGTCAATGACCGCGACGTTTCCGGACTGATGCTGTTCGACAACCGCAATCCTAAAAACCAGTTGGTAGCGCTGGCGGAAAAGGGAAAGCTGGTCTCCACGGTGCGCGGCATGTCCATAGTAATGGCGAACGGGTCGGTTCAATCTTTGGGCGAGACATTTGTTTTGGGTACGTTTGATTCGTTCGATATGGATATGAACATTTCGGATAAACAAATAAAGTTCTCGTTTAAAACTCGCAGGATTTCGACGCCCCAACTGATTGCTGACGCGCAGAGTCCCGAGCTATTCAAGAAATCTGAATATAAGATGCTGATTTCCGAGCTAGCAAACCGCTTCCTGATGCCGTTTATGAATCTGATGCTGATATTAATAGCAGCGGTCGTGCTGCTGCGGACTTCGCTTTTGCGACGCAGAATAAGTATAGCGCCGTTTATTGCGACCTTGGGCATGGGCGCAAGCATGGGCTTGTTTATGACTTTTTCCGGAATTATAGGGTCATTCGGAGAGCTTGCAATCTTAGCAGGCGCCCAATTCATCATAACCGCCGCGCTGGCTTTTGTTCTATTGAGAAAATGAAGAAATTCTTTATTCTTTATTCTTTATTCGCTCGACGCTTTGCGTCTGTGCGTATCCTCGTAAAGGCAACAAGTTGCCTACTCGGATTCTTTATTCTCTACGCCGCTGGCGCAGCGCAAGGTGCGAGTCTGGACGCCGACGCGCCAAAGACTATTACGGCGGATAAGATAGAATACGATGTAAAGGCGAAATCGATACAAACCACCGGCAAGACGACCATAGTGAACCAGACGGGCCAAAGGGTCACTTTGGTGGATGCGTATCTGGGCGACAGGAATACGGACGCGGGGGGGCGAAATGTGGTAATGTACTTGTCGCTGCGCACGCGGGTCACTGCCGAAAGACTGGAAAAAAACGGGGACATAACGATTGCGAAAAGGCCGACCTATACCACCTGCGCCAATTGCGGCGATTATACGGAAGCCTGGCATATTTCCGCGTCCAAGCTGAAGCATAACAATGTGGAGCACGAATTGACGTTCTATGACCCTGTTTTGTGGTTTTATGACGTTCCCGTATTCTGGTTCCCGCGGATGGACTATCCCGATCCCACGGTTAAGTATAAAAGCGGCTTTTTGTTTCCGTATCTGAACTCCACGAATAATATGGGCATGCAGATTAATCTGCCGCTGTATCTGAATTTTTCGGATTATCATGACGCTACGATCATCGCGTCGTATCTGACGGCGGAAAATCCGCTGTGGCAGGCCGAGCATCGCCTGAACCTGAATCATTCCAGCATGCTGACCCGCGGGTCTTACACTCGCAACCAGGCGGGCGCGGACAGATGGCATGTCTTCAACAACGATCGCGCGGACTTGGGCGATAACGCGCGAATATTTCTGTTCTTCGACAGGACCTCGGACAAGACTTATCTTCAGCAGTACGACTTTTACAACGACCAGCCGTATTTGGACTCCGGCGCGCGGCTGGAAATGTTCGCGACATCGGGCTATGCCACGACCGAGGCGCACTTTTTCCAGGAATTACGCGTTTTAAGCGGGAACTATAACAATCCGTCCGGGGATATCCTGCCTAATATTCACGGAGTTTATCAGACGGCACCTTTTTATGGAAATACATATCTTTCGTTTATGGGCGACGTGCTGGGGATTAATAAAAGCAGCGGCTCCAGCCAGCGCCTGATAGGCAGCGCGCAGGTAGTGTCCCCATGGGTTCTGCCGATGGGGCAAAAGGTGACGCTGGCACTCAGCGCGCGCTATGACGCTTATAACTTCATAAATACGCAAATATACGGCGATCCGGATGATTTTACCGGCATGCGCGCGCGCTTTCTGCCGTCCGGATACGCAGAATGGTCCCTGCCCTTTATAAGAATTGGCTCTGGCGGGCCTGCCGCCCGAAGCCTTGGCGAAGGGGGGTGGACGCATATTTTGGAACCGAAAGCTCGCCTGACGATTCAGCGCCACATGGAGTCGCCAGGGTTTGTAAATACTGATTCGGCAGGATCCTTGCTTTCGGATGCGATGCTGTTTTCCGACAACAGGCTGGCGGGATATGACCTGTGGGCGAACGGCAACTATGCGGATTATGGCATCAATTGGACGGCGTTTTCAAAAAACGACTGGTCCAGCGAGGTTTTTCTGGGCGCGTCGTATGATTTTTACGAGCCAAGCAGCCTTGACCCAAATTCGGGATTCCACGACGGCATGTCGGACTATGTCGGGCGCATAGGGCTCTATTCGGGCGATTGGCTGAGAGTTTTGAACAGGTTCCGGTTCGCGAACGAAAATATGGCGCTGCGGCATTTGGAATCGACGCTGCGCGTCGGTTCCGGCGACTATGTCGAAGCGGGATATATACGCGCTACTCAATTCACGAACGCGCTTGTTCTGGACAGGATAATAAGCGAGGCCCTGCTTGGCGGCGGGATTTATCTGACGACGCGTCTTTCCGCCCGAGCGCGCGTCATTTACAATATCACGGACAACGGAATACAACGGTTGAACGCGGGCTTGTATTACGACCATCCTTGCTATACAATGTCGCTTGATTTCTTCAAGGACGGCGCGGTCAGGATTTATCCGGACGGAGAAAACTATTACGGAGGAACGCGGGTGAGGTTCGGGTTTGCGTTAAAATTGACCGAGGACAGCAAGTATGTAATGAAGAAGCGCGAAGTGCAGGACTATAATAGATACGAAACCGAAGAAACTTATTTGAACGGGCCGACGGAAACCGGCGGCAAGAACATGGGTAAGGAGATAACAATAAGATGATGAAAAAAATATTTATTCTTTATTCTTTATTCTTTATTCTTTGTTGCAATCACGCTAGTGCAGCTAGCGTGGTTGCAACGATAAACGGCGCTCCGATAACGGATGCCGACGTGACGGCGCGGGTCAAGCTGATGGCGGCCCAGGGACAGAATTATACCGATAACCGCAGGCGCGCGCTTAATAATATGATAGACGACAGCGTAAAGCTGAAATACGCCGAGAATTTCAAGATAGCGCCATCCGACGCGGACGTGAAGAACGAGCTGAAATCAATGGCAAGCCGCGGATTGGATTTGTCGGCATTAAGCGCTACTGATTTGGAAATGGCAAAATCCGCAGTCCGCGCGAATATAGCATGGCAGATAATAATCGGTCGGACGATAATGCCGACTATTTCCGTATCCAAAGAAGATATCGCGACGGAGATTGTGGATTTGGAGCGCGCGCGCGGTCTGCCTATAGAGGTGACGTTCGTACGCTTGACCGATATTCCAGAACAGGCGGCAGGGAAACTCACCGCACCGAAAAGTTGCGATGACGCGATGCGAATAGCGGAGAATTTGGGCGGCTGGCCGCAGAAAATAACCGCTCCGCAGTACGAGTTAAGCGAAGATATCCGCGCCCGCATGGTTGACTTGCCGGAGTTGAAATGGTCGCCTCGCGTTGATAACTCGGTGATTTTGGTTTGCGGAAAGAAGAAAATGAAGGATTACGGGCAGCTGGACGATATGGTAAAGCAAAACGCGATATGGAAAAAAGCGATGTTCCAAGGCGATCAGCAGTTAAAGCAGCTCCGCCGCAAAGCCGTGATAGTTATTATTGATGAGAGGTATAAATTGTAAAAACGCCGCACCCGGGTCCCAGCGAAATCTATGATTTCGCTGGGTGGGCATTGCGGCGTGTATTATTTTTTATTTAACTGAACTATCACGCTGTTATCATATGTGCACATCGCGCCGGTTGCACCGTCAACAATCAATCCGGGTATTCCACCAAAAACTACATTACCGATAATCCATGGATTAACGCCGGAGCTTGCAACGGCATAGGATTGTTTATTATAACGGTCTTCCAAAACTTGAATTGTAACATCGCGGCAAGATTTCGGCACAGTCAGCAAGGTCGGCAATACCAAAGTTTGCGTGCCTGTGCGGGAAGTGATTTGCGCCCATGCGGGGCTTCCGTCGCTGGTCATAATGTTTATCGTATCCGGTCTGCCGTCAACGATAGAGGCACACCCAGCCAAAGATAAAGCGCCGAAAGCAATTATTAATTTTCTCATTTTAATCCCCTTTTGATTAGGAATTATATCAAATTCGCAATTTACGATAAAGGCAAAAGCCGCAATCCGCCGCTTAACAAAAGCATTATATTTTTGTTTGTCTAATAAAATTACATAGGATATAATTAGTCTTATGGATAACAAACCCATCCTTTTTAATATGACGTCGGCCCAATTGGAACAATTTGTGGTCGGATTGGGTCAGCCGAAATTTCGCGCAAAGCAAGTTGCAGAATGGCTGCGCCGCGGCGCTCCTGATTTTTCCGTAATGAAAAACTTGCCGGAATCCTTGCGCAGACAGCTTGATGAAGTTGCAGTCACCCTGCCCTGTGAAATCGTAAAAAAACTGGAATCTGACGACGGCCAGACTACGAAATTCTTATTGAGGTGTTCCCCTCCTGTGGAGGGGTGGATTGCGAGCGAAGCGAAGCAAGACGGGGTGGTTCGTTTAATGCCCGAAGATTACAAAAACCACCCCGGCGCTACGCGCCACCCCTCCACAGGAGGGGAACACATAGAAACGGTCTTAATGCGCACAAGCTATGGCAACTCCGTCTGCGTGTCGTCGCAAGTAGGCTGCGCAATGGGATGCAAGTTCTGCGCAAGCACTTTGCTGGGCCTGAAGCGCAATCTGACTGCAAACGAAATGATGGCGCAGATATTGGTCGCGCAGTGGACTTTGCGCGGAAGCTCCGAAATCAAACCAAATGGCGATTTTAACAATAACGATGTTTCGCATATAGTTATAATGGGCACGGGCGAGCCTTTGCAGAATACTGAAAATGCAAAGGGCTTTCTAGAGCGCGCGAATACGGACTTGAATATCAGCTGGCGGCGTATGACGGTATCGACTTGCGGTATTGTTCCGGGCATCCAGGAGCTCGCCGAATGGGGGCGTCCTATAAACCTTGCTATTTCTCTACATGCCTCGGATTCTCCCCGGCGCAGCGAATTGATGCCTATAAATAAAAAGTATGATGTCGGCGAGGTTTTAGATGCCGCATTCGCGTTTTCAGATAAAACCGGCCGGCAGTTGATGATAGAATATATTTTGTTGGGCGGAGTAAATGATTCTGCGCAAAACGCGGAAGATTTATCCGCCCTGCTCCGCGATAAAAACTGCATGGTAAATTTAATTCCTTGGAATGCGGTTGCGGAACGCGATTTTGTCGCGCCCAGCGGTAATGCTGTGCACAGATTCCAGGATATTTTGATAAAAAACGGGGTTCATACGCGAATCCGCCGGGAACGCGGCGCGGATATAGGCAGTGCGTGCGGTCAATTGCGCGTAAACTCTTAGAATTTAACGCACGCTTTTTTGCGCAGCGCCCGCCGCATTTCCCGTGACGGCAGCACCGCGCACAACACGGACACAATCCATTTCGGAACAATTCGATGCTGCTGTTTCCAGATTTCCTCGAATTCCCGCATTTCTTTTTGCGCGCTGGCGGGATCATCCTTCCATTTGAACCCGTTATCATCGAAAAAACGAGCAAGATTTTCGGTAATGCCGATAATGCAGGCGGGACAGGTGTTTTTTCTTTTGGAATATGGGTCAATGGAGCAATCAATATATGCGGATTTAAGATTTTTCAGCTTATCGATAAGAATCTGCATGGTCAGTATGCTATTGTTTCGGTGCAGGCAAATCAAATTCGCCCCATCGCGCGCAAACAAAGACAAGTGCAGGGCCGTCCCCTGCACACCCGCAATATGCGTCGCGCCCTTTACAAGCGCGATTTGTTGGCGCAAAGGCAGAGTTTCCGGATAAATTATTTCATAGCCGTTTTGGGCAAAAATCCGCTCTATCCGTTTTTCGCCGATCACCGGATTTTTGTAGAATTTTGTCCGGGATAGATAAATTTTATCGAAACCGGCCGGCGCCACGGTTTCACCGATTTTATTGAATGTATCGGCATATTTTTTGTTTGCGATATTTTTTATGTAATCGAACGAAGATTCCGGTATAATCAGGTTTCTGAAAGTTGTTCGCTTTGTTATTACCAAAAGCTTTTTAATACCCATCAATTTGTAAAACTCCGCCGCAAACGCCGCAAGCGGTGCGTGCGCGGCCACTGCGAAAGTTTTGTTTTTGTACTTTGAGTCCATTGCTGTCCATGCGCGGGACAAACTATCTGCTAGAAAATGTCCGAAATGTAATTCCGCATGGCCAAGCAAGACAACGTCTTCGTCGATATAATCCGCGTACTTTGATCTACCGCGCGAAATTTTCACATTTTTAATCAAAGGCTGGAATAGCTTTATATTCGGGCGATGCGGACGGATTATGCCGCACGAAATTATTTTGGCGCCCAGTGGTGTGTTTGTTTCCGGACATTTTTTGTTAAATTTTAGGAATGCGCGCTTTGTTGCGGAAAGATAGCGCGTCGGCCTTGGTTCGGTTTTCATAGTTATTTCTCCAAGAAAAAACCACCGAGGAAATCTTGGTGGTTGGAGGTTAAGAACTACGATTAGATAGTGCGGCGTATTCTTGATATTTCGCCACCCTCCAACCATAGGTTGGAGGTTTTTTTCGTCCCCTCGGACGCTAATCGGAGGTTCTTACACCCCGGCGCGGCAATTCGCACACACCGCTGGAATTATAAACATAAATAAATCGGCGCGCAAGCCAAGTTTTTTCACCAAGGTTGGGATTTTGCAATAAAACATGATTTATACAGTTATAAATATATAGTATAATCTGGCAGTTATCTATTATTTCACGTGAAATAAAATTTATGCATTGACTGAATCGTCTGATTCGGTTACTTTTTGCGCACGGAAGGATTGAAATGGCAAAGATTATAGCTTTTGCAAATCAAAAAGGCGGCGTGGGAAAAACTACGACCGCGATCAATATCGGCGCATCGCTGGCCGCGATAAAACGCCGCGTTCTGCTGGTGGATTTGGATCCCCAGGGTAACGCCGGCACGGGTCTGGGCTTTGTGAGGGCAATGCACTCCCAATCTGTGCACGGAGTGATAATGGGCACGTCCGATATTGCGGGGAATATACTTTCCACCGCTATCCCGAATATGCATATTCTGCCGTCCAATCCTCAGCTTTCCAGCGCCGAGGTCGAATTGCTGGACATGGAAAACCGCGAGTATCGCCTGCGGGACGCAATTGCCCAAATTGCCGGCCATTATGACTATATTTTGCTGGATTGCCCCCCTGCCCTCGGATTTTTGACTTTGAACGCGCTGACCACGGCGGATTCGCTGATAATACCGCTTCAATGCGAATTTTTCGCGCTTGAAGGAATTCAAAGCCTGATGAGCGCAACTGCAGAAATAAAAAGAAAATGGAATCCGGAACTGGACGTTCTGGGCATAGTATTGACTATGTACGACCGGCGTTATGGCCTCACCCGCGCGGTAGAATCGGATGTGCGCGGAACCTTTGGCGGCAAAGTTTTCCAAACGGTAATTCCGCGCAATGTGCGGGTATCCGAAGCGCCCAGCCATGGCAAACCGGCGCTGTTCTATGATTTCAATTCGTCCGGCGCGCAGGCATATCTGCGCCTGGCTACGGAAATTGTGAATGCTTGCAATGACAAGGGGGAAACAAATGTCTAAATTTGGTTTGGGGCGGGGACTCGCGGATTTAAAGGCGGAAATGGGAGCGATGCCGGAAATTTCAGTGCTGGCGGGCGGCGAACGCGTTGCCGTGCGGCATATACCGGTGGCGGCTATTGCGCCGAATCCCGATCAGCCGCGAAAGACTTTTGCCGCAAACGAATTGGAAGAATTGGCCAATTCCATCCGCGAAAAAGGCGTGCTGCAGCCTATATTGGTACGGGCGGCCCAGGGCAAGGCAAATCAATATGAAATAATTGCGGGCGAACGCCGCTGGCGCGCCAGCAAGCTGGCGGGGATCGCGGAAATTCCGGCCTTGGTTAAGACATTGAATGATGAAAACGCGATGGAAATCGCGCTGATTGAAAATGTGCAGCGCGAGAATCTCAACGCGGTTGAAGAATCCGCGGCTTATGAAAATCTGATGATAAGATGCGGGTATACTATAGAGGATGTGGCGAAACTTATCGGAAAATCGGTCAGCTATCTGCGCAACAGCCTGCGCCTGGCTGGGTTGCCGGAATCGGTAAAGAAGATGGTGGCTGACGGACGGCTTTCCGCGACGCATGCGCGAACGCTGGCGGTGGCGGAAAATCCCGAGGCCTTGGCGCGGAAAATCATAGCCTCTGGAATGTCGGTCAAGGATACCGATGAATTGGTAAAAAATTCAAAAAGAAGCAAAAAAAGCCGGTCTTTTTCACAAAAGCCGCAAAATATCGCGGAATTCAGGGAAATTGAAAAGCAAATCAAGAAAAATACCGGCCTTTTTGCGAAAATACAGGTAAAAAGAAGCGGGGCGGGGCAGGTGGCGATTCTTTTCGATAATCGCGCGCAAATGGAAAAAATAATAGAGAGATTAAAATGAAGCTTAAAATAATTAACAAACATACTTGCGATGCGGGGATGAAAGTCGGAATAATCGGCGCAGGGGCTTGGGGAACGGCGTTGGCGATTGTTGCCGCGCGCGCCGGCAACAAGGCCGTTTTATGGAGTTCGGAAGAAAAAACCGCGCGTGAAATCAATAAAAAACATAAAAATGATTACCTTCCCGGGATTGTTATTTCGCACGAAATAACCGCAACAACCAATATTTCCGATATGCGCGGCATGGACATATGGCTGATCACCACGCCGACGGAATTTTTTAAAGACGTCATTAAAAAAAGCCGGTCTTTTTGGAAAAAACAGCCGATTATTATTTGCGCGAAAGGTATCGAGCCCGGATCCGGAAAACTGTTGTCCGATGTGGTCGCGGATATCATACCGGGGGCTGACAAGTTTATCGGCGTTTTATCGGGGCCCCAATATGCGGGCGAAGTAGCCGACGGAGAACCCACCGGATCCACGATTGCCGGCGATGCAAAAGTCCGCGAGGCCTCGCGCTGCGCCTTGCGTGGCTTGTATCTGGAAGACTCGAACGATATGACGGGCGTTCAGCTTTGCGGTATTGGGAAAAATGCGGTCGCTTTGCTATTGGGGTATTTGGACGGGCAGGGCGCTGGCGAGAACGAACGGGCGTTGAAATTAACGCTTGCGTGGCAGGAAATTATGTCATTTTCCCGCCCCTTTAGGGTAAAGCCGGAAACTTTCGGGATGCTGTGCGGAATAGGGGACCTGTTCCTGACCGCCAGCAGCAAAACCAGCCGGAATTATTCCGCGGGCTTTGCGATGGCCAAAAAGCGGCGGATAAGCGGCACGGTGGAAGGCATCGCGGCGTTGAAATGGATCATAAAAACCGCCCGGACGCATAAACTGGGGCTGCCGATTTTATCAGAATTTGCCGAAAATGTCGTGCTGTAGATTTTGGTTTTTTGAATAAGTTATAGTTATCGGCCCGCTTGTCAAATTTTTACTTTTATATGCGAGCGGTTTTTATTATAGTCTCTCCAACCGTCAATATTTATTCAAGGACGGGGGAGAGATTTTCGGAGATATGAGATATATACTTGGGATATTTTTGATACTGCTTTCCACCGGAAATCTGCTTGCCGGGCAGGTTGCGAATGTGCAGTTTATTCACAACTACATAATGCAAAGGCATGATATAACCGTGCCGATAAAGACTCCTTCGCAATCTGCATGGGCTGCGAATATGAAATACATGCTGTGCGCCGTGGATGCCGCGAACATGGTTCTTAACGGCAAACAAACCTCTGACTGGTGCAATAATGCCACTTATGCCACATTGCAGGCTGTGGACGATATTGTCGCGATAAAAGGAATAAGCGAATTGGTAATATGCCAGACGCCGTGCGAGAATGATTTTTATCAGAATGGCAAGGTAATGCGTTGCGTGAACGGCTGCCAGCTTGATTGGGAGAACTGCCCCAGGAACGAGACCGGACTTGGCACCTGCGGATGCAGTGCCAGCGATTTTCCGAATGGAAGCGGAAGCTGCGAAGGCACAGGTCCGTGCGAAAGACCTTGCGATCATGATGTTTACTATAACGGCAGGGTAATGCGCTGTGTGGACGGATGCTCGCTTGATTGGGAGAATTGCGCGCGAAATGAGGCTGGGCTTGAAACCTGCGGCTGTCCTGACGGAACTTTCCCCACTGGGGATGGGGACTGCGAATTTGCCGGAGAATGTCAGACGCTATGCGACCATGATATTTATGATAATGGCAGAGTCATGCGCTGCGTGAGCGGATGCCTGCGCGGTTGGAGAAATTGCCCGCGCGATGAGACAGGATTTGGAACTTGCGGCTGTTCGGCCAGCACTTACCCCACCGGTAGCGGGAAGTGCGCGCTGGTTACACCATGTAAAAATGGTGAGGTGGCAGACAACATAGGAGAAGAGTGCACCTGCAGCAACAACGCTTGGAAATGCGTGAACTGCCCGGCTTGCGGTAACCTTTGCGGGTGTCCTGATGGGCAAATTCCGAACGGCGAAGGGAACTGCGTTATAGGACTTGAACCTTGCATTCAAGGCGATGTTCAGTATCTGTTGCAAGCCGACAATACGACGATTCTTGCGAAAAACTGCCCGATGTCCGGGTTCAGGGATTTCTGCCCATTGATAGTCAGCAAGGTGCCGGATGTATGCGGTAATGACAAAGAGTATAGGAATAGACCGGGCTGGGGCGATGCGTATCTGGAAAATTGCTGCACTACTGATGATTTTGTTTATCCGACATGTTTTTCTGCAGGTGGCTATTCTGCTTGTACTAATCCTCCCGACAGGCCGCCGAATGCTGTTTGCAAAGCGGACGCTTTTGGAGGAAATGAGACTTCGTTTATTAATATCATTCGCAAGACTCATAGAGGGCGAAGGATGGTTTATGTTAATAAAGAATCAAACGGACAGCTTACGATAGTCCGCGGCCTGTGTCGCAGGATGTATGGGGATAAAGGTACGATGAATATGGATTCATGTCAGCAGGTGGCTACTAATGTCACCAACGATCCGCAATACCATAGTGAGCAATTTTGTCCCGGCGGTATGCAGTTAAATTCCTCAAGTTACAAATCCAGATATCTTTGCGATTTCCCGATATGATTTCGCTCGCTTCGCTCGCAGAGTAAGAGAGTAGAAGAATTATAGATACTCTTTTACTCTGCGAGCGAAGCGAGCGCTACTCTAGCTCGCGCAGCGAGCGTAATGGCGGGCGCGGGCCTGTGATTCTGTCCCCGGTTTTCTTGCGGATGTTTTTTATCGCAACAATGAATCCGTCGCCTGTTTTGGAAGGGGATAACTCGTAATTAAACTTATATTTCCATCGGGCAGCGATAATCTCTTTGTTTATATTAGCGCCTTTGAGCAGATATGCCGACACCGAGACCTCTGCCCCCGATTCTTTATTCATGCGTTTCTTGTATATCCAGATATAGTCAAGGATTTTTATCAATGGCGCGAATGCGCGCGCGGTAAAAACAAGATTCTCGGTTTTGCGTTTTGTTGCTAGATAGTTTTCCACCCTGTCGTTTACAATCGTTAAATTCGGGAGGTTTAATTGCTTCTTTAACTCTTCCAAAAACCGTGCTTTTTTACCTATGGATTCTATGCAGACCACGTTCCGGCCCAGTATTGCGAGAACGACCCCCGGAAAGCCCGCCCCGCTGCCCATGTCTATGACATTCGCATCTTCCGGGACATACCCCGCCAATTGCGTTGAATCGTCTATATGGCGTCCTTGTATATCATCCAACGTGCTGGGCGCGACCAAGTTCATCCGCGTTTGCCAATCCCGCAAAATTTGGGCGTACTTATCAAATTTCTCTTGCACAGGCGTGTCGTATCTCATAAAGTAATTATACTATGAAAACCAAACAAAACAATAATTTTTCGGGATCTATCTTGGGCGCTATAATTATCGCCGGCGTACTGGGCCTGTCGGTCGCCATTTGGGATTTTCTGCGCTTGCCCGCGATCCCCAGCCCCATCGATTATCCCGAGACCAAGTTCGGCAATTACTTGGCTATAAAGCATGCCATTTGGGCCGACGATTTTGAATCGGTCATGAAGTTTTCCGAGCACTTAAAAGATTCCGATATTCAATCGGTAAAGATGGATGTGGCCGTGGGACGATTCTTGGCGGGATACTTCGACGATTCTGCAAAGATTCTGGCGGGAGAAAAGCCCTTGCCCGCGCGCGCCGCGTATATCGCGTATTTATTGCAGCACGATGATTGGAAAGGAATTCATAAGATCGTCGCGAATGACAATTCCGGGTTAGTCGCGCCGCTGCGCATCTGGGCGTCGGTCGCGGTTGGGAAAGAATCCGAGGCTTTGAAGTTCATAGACTCGCTGAATAGTCCCGAGGATTGGAAGCTGTTCGCCAAAGGCATGGTTTATGCCGAGACGAAGCGCCCCGAAAAAGCAAAAGAATTTTTTGATAAAGTGCCGCTGGATTTCCTGAACCTGAACGATTATCTGTATCTGCTGGCGTTTTACGAAGAGCATGGATTTGTGGAGGATGCGGACAAGCTGTATACGGATTTTTCCGCGACTCCGGGCGGCTCGTTTGTGGATTCGCGCATCGGCAGTTTTGATGATTATCGCGGGGTGAAAAATGCTCTCGGTTTCGGACTGCTTCAGAATATATCGCACACGCCGGCGCTGTCCTATTCAAGCGCTGCGCTGGTGCTGCTGCGTCTGGCCCAGGCGGCGAATGAGAAAAGCGATGCGTTGAATTACTATCTGGGGATGTTTTTCTATAACTCCGATTCGCCCAAGTACAAAGAGTACTTTGAAAAGATTGGCATCGAGAGCCCCTTTTATCCCTTCATTTTGCTAAAAAAAGCCGAAAAGGCCGGTAATTTTGATAAAATGCGGGCCGGATTGAATGCTGTTTTAAAGAAAAACCCGGTATTTATGCCGGCTTTGAACAAACTGGTCGCGATAAATTTGCAAAAAGACCGGGGAAACGACGCTTTGCGAGTTATAAATAAGGCGCTGGGACAGCCGGAGCTTTCAGATAAAACGCAGGCTTATCTGTTGCGCCTGCGCGCTCGCTCGCACCTTCAGCAAGGCAATTTAAAGCGGGCGGAAGACGATATTTTAAAAGCGGGCGATTTGACGCCGCAGAATCCGGATGTCTTGCTGGACACGGCAAAAATCTGGGCGGCGAAGAAAGAGAACTTGGACCAAGCGTATTTTTATGCCGCGTCGGTGATAAAAGGTTCCCCGTCGGATATAAACGGCTGGGATACTTTGGCGATGATTGTTTGGGAAAAAGAAGGCGCCGAGGAAGCTGCGGAAATATTGGAACGGGTAGGGCGCGTGGCTGTCGATAACTCGGCGCTGTTTCAGCATTTGGGCGACGTGCGGGCAAAGCTGGGCAACAGGCGCGGCGCGATCGACGCGTACGAGCGCGCGTTGCAGCTTTCCGACGACGGGCTGTCCTGTGGGGAAAAGTGTCTGAAGAAGAAAATAAAGCGCTTAAAATAATTTGCAATTGCCGGCGGGTCTGTTATAATCCCTGCCGCACACGGGTGATTAGCTCAGTTGGTTAGAGCGTTACGTTGACATCGTAAAGGTCGATGGTTCGAGTCCATTATCACCCACCAGATTAAAAAATGTCATACAGTATTTATTCTTTCTCCACCCGAATGATGCGCAGCTGCGCATAAATTTCCTATATTTTCATTTTACATTTATCGTTTAACGCTTTAAACTTTGAAAAAAGGTTCTTTTTATGAATAAGAAATATTTGATTACTTCCGCGCTGCCTTATGTGAACGCTATTCCGCATATCGGGAACTTTGTCGGCAGCGTTCTTCCAGCCGATGTTTACGCCCGCTTTATGCGCGCGCACCGCGGGGCTTCCAACGTTCTGTTTGCCTGCGGCGCGGACGCGCACGGCAGCCCGATTATAATCAGCGCGAAAAAAGAAGGCATGTCGGTCCCGGCCTTGGTGGAGAAATATCACTCGCTGCATTCAAAAATCTTCTCGGATTTCAATGTATCCTTTGACGGCGGGTATGGGACGACAAACACCCAACTGCAGAAAGAATTGGTTCAGGGATTATTCGCGAGATTGGACGCGAATGGATTTATAGAAGAGCGCGAAACGATTCAGCCATACGGCATAAAGGATGAGATGTTCCTGGCGGACAGGCAGGTGGAGGGGACTTGCCCCAAATGCGGTTTTGAGAGCGCGCGCGGAGACCAGTGCGATAAATGTTGCTCTACGTACGAGGCGGCGGAATTGATAAACGCGCGGTCTGCCGTCACCGGCGGGCCGGTTGAAATGCGCCCGACGAAGAACTTGTTTTATCTGGCGCATAGAATAAAGCCCGAGCTGGAAAGCTGGTTAAACGATACTATGGAAAAGAGCGGCTGGCCGCGCAGCACCATTGCCGCGACAAAAAAATATCTGACCGAACAAATGCCGGACCCGTCCGTTACGCGCGATTTGAACTGGGGTATTCCAGTTAACAAGCCGGGATATGAAAACAAAGTCTTTTATGTCTGGTTTGACGCGCCTTGGGGGTATGTTTCCATCAGCCAGGCGGCGAATAAAGACTGGGCCCGTTGGTGGAAGGGAGGCGATGATTGCAAGTATGTTCAGTTCATGGGCAAGGATAATATAAAGTTTCATTCTATATTTTTCCCGGGTCAGGAAATCGCGCTGGACGATGGTTGGAAAAAAGTCGACTTGTTAAAGGGGATGAACTTTTTGAACTTCGAAGGCGATAAAATATCGAAATCCAACAGTCATGGAATATTCCTGGACGATGCGATAAAGGACGCTCCCGCAGATTGCTGGCGGTATGCGCTGATGGCGTCCGCTCCGGAAACGGACGATACGGACTTTACGATTCAGCGTTTTGCGGATATCGTGAATAAAGATTTAAACGGCATGCTGGGGAATTTTGTTTCACGAGTTTGCAAGATGACTGAAAAGAATTTCGGCCTGAACTGCCCGCCATTCAAAGAAGGCACGAATGCAGCATTGGGCGGTGCGTTTACCGAATTGGCCGAACGTATTAACGGGCTTCTTGTTACACTCACCGAATCGTTGGATGCGTGCGAATTTAGAAAGTCTGTCGCGGCGCTGCGCGAAATGTGGGCTGCCGGAAACGAGTTTATGACGAAGGCTGCGCCATGGGATTTGGTGAAAACCGATAAAGACTTAACAGGCGCAGTATTGGACGAATGTTTCCAGTTGATTGATTTCTATGCTCGCGTGTCCGCGCCGTTTATACCGGCCGCGGCGGAGAAAATGATAAATATATTTGCGACAAAACGTGATTTATCATGGCCGGAAAAGTACGAATGGCGCGTTGAGGATGGCGAAGCGTTCAGCGTTCCTGAAAACTTATTCGTGCGAATTGATGATACGAAGATTGCCGAGATGACTGAAAAATATGTTAAAAAGTCTCCGAAAATCGTGGTTGCGAAAATCTTGACCGCGGCGCCTCATCCCAATGCGGATAACTTGCAAGTTTTGTCCGTGGATGCGGGCGGCGACAAGCCCTTGGAGATAGTTTGCGGCGCTCCGAACGCTCGCGCGGGGATGATGGGAGTTCTGGCGCTGGTCGGCGCGAAGTTGCCCGTATCCGAAACGCCTTTGTCCGCGCGCAAAGTCCGCGGGATTGTATCAAACGGCATGATGTGCGCGGCGGACGAGCTGGGAATCGGTACAGACCACGCAGGAATTTTGGAATTGCCGGAAGATTCAGTAATTGGTAAGGAATTTACGATTTGAGATTTGCGATTTACGATTTGTTTGGAGTAAAATTGCAAATCGTAATTCGTAAATCGTAAATACAAAATGTCAGAAATAAAAATCGTTTTAATGTCCTGTTGCGCGCCATGCAGCGCGGGCGCGATTACTCAGTTGAAAGAGCAGGGCGCGGATTTCATCGTGCTCTTTTACAACCCGAATATATCTCCCGAATCGGAGTATCAAAAACGCCTGGCAGAGCAAATTAAACTTTGCGAGTCGCAGGGCATTAAATATGCGGTCGGCCAGTACGATCACGATGCTTGGTTGCAATGCGTTCGCGGGCTGGAGGACGAGCCGGAGCGAGGCCGCCGCTGCGCCCAATGCTTCAAGATGCGACTTATTTGGGGGGCGAAATGGGCCGCGGACAACGGATACAACGCGATCGCCAGCGTGTTCGGCGTGTCGCGCCACAAAAGCCAGAAACAAGTTGATGATGCAGCAGTTTCGGCTATTTACGATTTACAATTTACGAATTGCGATTTAGAGAATAAAATCGTAAATCGCAAATCGCAAATCGTAAATTACATTCCAATTGATTGGGACGAATCGCTGCGGCAGAAAATCAACTGCGAATCGGACTTTTACCGGCAAAAATACTGCGGATGCGAGTTTTCGATTAAAAAATAAACCTGCCATTCGGCAGGTTTATTTAACGTTTTCATTGAGTCTTTTTGTCAGGATATTCCATATGCTTTCAGGCCGGGAATTGAAAACGCTTTTTACTTTTCTGCCCATGGTTTTATTTAAAGTAATTTCGTATCTATAAAAGGTAAAAAGTTTATCAAAAAATTCGTTCCATTTATAGTATTCTGTTTTGCTGATCGTAAAACTTCCGCCGTTCCAAGCGGCGACGACAGTTTTATCATCTTGTTGGGATTTCTCGACAACGGTATTTTTATCTTTTGCGTGACGGCGCAACGCGCGGTAAGTGAAAATATTCATCAGCGGTCCTTAGGTCTCGTTAGTGAAAATGTATGTTTTTATATCTCGGGGGCGAATAGTAAGTTATCAGCGCTAATTCGTACAGCCCGGCCAATCTGCCCAAAATGCCGTTTCGTCTGAATACTTTCGCCTTGCGGTTTCCACGCTGCAGCGCCACCTTATAGCGATTCCGCTGAATCGGTATTTCAAAAACAGTAGAGGTTTTCGTCTCGAAACTTAAAGCCACGCTGGCATTGCCAAAGACGGCCTTGAACCCGCCGTTTTCTATGCGTATATCCTTTGCATTTTTAATGATGGTTGCAATTTCATTGCTGCGGAAAATATTCATGATTTGCGCTCTCCCTTTTGTTTGGCGGAGTCGATAATGTATTGGATTGTGCGCGGCGGCGTCAAATTGTTCAGCGCGGCATATTTGGTTGCGGCTTGATTGTAAAGTTTTTTCGGGAAACCGAAAATGCCGTTCTTTTTTAAATTAACAGATGTATTCAAATACTCCGGGTGATAGATTATTTCGCAGATAATCTTATTGATATGATATATTTCGCTTTTGATTTCTTTCAGGTCGGTTACGTTTTCTTCTCCGTCCGGCCTTGCCCCGCCGTCATCATAGCGTTTGAATTTTTCCACGGCAAAAACCGGCGCCGTAAAAATCAGGCTGGGGATATAAGGAGCCCCGACGGAATAATCGCCCGTGTTTTCGTCATAAGTGATATTTTTGGCATCTTTTATAATTCTTTTTATTTCAAAAAAAGTAGAAATCAGCATCGGCAAATCCTTGTAGTGTTTGCCGGAAATAATACCATAAAATTAGTGTTTGTCAAGGGGTGCGTCGGCGTATGGATTTTCCGATTTTCTGTACTCTATAAATACCGGCAACTGCTCCCAATCCATTGCTTTTGCCAGACCTTTGCGCAGGTACCTTGTATAGGATTCTGGCATATCGGTCGCGCCGCCCACATGGATTGCGATTTTTATCGGATTAGTGGCAACCTGTGATACGAATTTTATCTTCATCGGACGTTTCAGCCGCGACAGAGGCGGCTGGCGCGCTTCGATAAGCTTTTCTATCGTGCGGTTAAGAAGCGAGGTCGGTGCCCTTGTTGCGGTTTTGTCGTGCAGCTCGTACACGCGCTTCATCAGGTTTTTAACGCCGGTTCCAGTTTCTGCCGATATCGGCAAAATCAGCGGCTTTATAATCTGATGAAAAGAATTTTTGAATTGATGTTTTAGTTTAAGCAGCTTGGCCTCGCGCTCTTCATCCGGAACCAAGTCCCATTTGTTCAGCGCGATCGCCAGAATTTTCCCGGCATCGTAAACGCGCGCCGCAATCCCCAGCGCTTGGTTTTCAATGTCGCACGTAGCGTCAACAACCAGGACGACCGCGTCGGTCTTTTCCAACGCGTCCAGCGATTTCAGCGCGGATAAAGTTTCCAAGCCGTCGGTAATATTCGCCTTGCGCCGCAGACCCGCCGTATCGTTGATTACAATATCGCGCCCAAGATATTTTGCCTTTATCGCGATCGTGTCGCGGGTTACTCCGGGCTCGTCCCTGACGATTACTCGCTGCTCTCCCAGTATCTGATTGACCAAGGTGGACTTGCCGACATTGGGCTGGCCCATAATCGCAATCCTCAAAGCGGATCGCGATTCGGGATTCGGGATTCGGGATTCGGGATTCGAGAAGGGCTGCAAAAAATCATAAATCCTATCAAACCCGAGTTTATGCTCCGCGCTGATTGGCAAAGGCTCGCCGAATCCGAGTTTATAGAAATCTGAAATATCCGCCGCCCGTTTATTTGATTCTAGTTTGTTAGCGAGTAATATAATTTCCGTTTTTCGTTTTTCGTTTTTCGTTTTTCGTATTCTTTTCGCCCATTCCAAATCTTCCGCCGTGACCCCGATGCGTCCGTCGACCAGGAAAAGAATCGCATCCGCGGATTTTATCGCGGAGAGCGCGAACTCGGTCGATTGCGCTTCCAGCGGGGTGCCTTTGGCCTCCAGGCCTGCGGTATCCATCAGCTCGAACTCCAGATCGCCAAGGCGCCCGTAGCCCGTCAAGACATCGCGCGTCACCCCCGGGCGGTCATGCACCAGCGCGCTGCGCGAATGCGTCAGAGCGTTAAACAATGTCGATTTGCCCGTGTTCGGACGACCTGCGATTGCGATTTTTAGCATAACTTTTCCTGTTGAAATTTTTATCTGCTGGCTCTATTATAACCATAAGAAACAAGGAAGGCAAAAAAATGATTGCGAAGTTCAAAAGCTGGCTGCAGCACATAATTCATATCCTGATCCGCCCCAGACAGTTCTTTTCCAAAATCGTCGCGGACGGGAATCTGGAAGAATCCATGCTCAAAGCGTTCATGTACGGCCTTTTGGGAGGCATATTGGTTCTGGGCCTGCAGTTGCTGGGCGGCGCGACCATAACTTTTACGGCCGTGTTCGCAAAGCTGGTCGTGGTGCCGGTTTTGGCGGTCGCGCTGCTGTTCGTCCTTGCGGGGCTGATGATGATGGTGTCGGAAATCACGGGAGGCGAGCGGGACTGGGAAATCGCGGTCAAGGGCCTGGCGTCCGTATTTTTCATCTATCCGGTTATTCTGGTGGTGAATTCACTGGCGTTTAACTGCTGGTCTTTATGGGTGGTAAGCCTGCTTGTCGACGCCTATGTATTATTCCTGCTTTATAACATCGGCGTGTATTGCATGAAGGGCAACAAGATTAAAGTCGGGCTGGTCATTGCGGCGTTTGCGGCGTTTGCTGTGACGGTTTATGTCACGGATTACAGGCTGGGCTGGTTTATGCTGAAAAATACCGGCGCCGCGCTGAAGTGTTTGGTTTAGGTATTAAAATAATGACACATACGGATACTTTGAGTAAAATCTTGACAATTTCGGGGG
>WRHR01000005.1 GCA_009783145.1 Alphaproteobacteria bacterium
TCCCTGTCTTAGATTTGAGAAATTTAGCACCATATTTTTTTATAAATTCTATATCGTTATCTCGACATTTTTCATTTTGAACAGGACCAACATTGCCATAAATAACTTCTTCCATGTAATGTAGTTGCAAGCATTTTATGCTCATATAATCATAATACTTTAAGGCCTTGCGATATCTTTTAGCATATAAAAACAAAGCAAGACCTTCTATCATGTGTCCCGCAACAATGAGAGCTTCTCGCCCCTTTTTGGATAATATTAAGAAATATATAGCATCAGCAGAATTTGATAGATTGCAAAACATGTTCATATACATTCTTTGCAATGGAGTGCTTGCGGTTGTTGATTTACAAAGTTTTTTATAATACTTAGCTGATTCACCAACATCTTGACATACCCTATCAAGCATATACTTTTGTGCTTTTAAAAACTCTTCGTCATATTTATCTTTTTTTGGGTTCATTTCATACTCCGTATATTCGTCTCATATTATAAAATAGAACTCGCAATTTTCAAGATTATATATTCAGTTGCCCGTAGCTCAAGTGGATAGGGCAACCGATAAGTCGACTATTTTATCCATGTTTTTCCCATATTTCTGCACAAGCGGAATTAGAAGACTCTTGCTCTATCCGATTGAGCTACCGGGACATATAGTTGAGATACAGCGGAATACAGCGAGATATTTTAAGCAACTTACATATTTGCTACATAATTTTTGTAAATAAAATCTTTACACTTGCTAAATGATTGAATACACTCTATAATTTACAAGGCGGTCAAAAGACTTCTAATCCGTAGGTCAGAGGTTCGAATCATCTCGGGCATGCCAAAAAGTTAAGGAGAAATTATGGCAACTGGAATCATATATATTTTGACTAATGATGCTATGTCCGGAATCATTAAAATCGGTATAACTACTGACCTTGAACAAAGAATGAAGACTCTTGATACAACAGGAGTTCCAATGCCTTTCCGTTGCCATTATGCAGTCGAAGTGGATGGTTATGAAAAGAAGGAAAAACACATTCACGACGGATTCTCGGACCACCGAATACGACCGAATAGGGAATTCTTCAAACTATCCCCTGAACGTGCGGTTTCAATCCTTAAAATGCTTGATGGGCGCGAAATTGTGTCCAACAACGCAATGATCGGAGAAACCGGTGAAATTGAAGAAAATGAAAAAATAGAAAAAGAAATTCGCCGGGACAAATTCACTTTCTCTTCTGCCGATGTTCCGATTGGCGCGGAAATCATATTTACACGTGATGAAACAAAAAAATGTGTCGTCGCCAGCGACCAACAGGTCGAATATGAGGGCCGCAGATATTCAATATCCCCAATAGCGCTCCGTTTTCTGAAAGAAGCCGGGTATAACTGGAAATCGGCGCAAGGCGCAGCATTTTTTACCTATGAAGGCGAATTGCTTGCCGACCGCAGAGATAGGGTTGAAACAGAAAACTCAGAATGTGAAATCGGATAGTTTTTTAGAATAACTTCACGCCCTCGGCATGAAGGAGTTTTTTCTTTGTCTCTATACCGCCGGGGCCGGAATAGCCGCCAAGGGTTCCGTCTGTGCGTATTACTCTGTGGCATGGAACTTGCGGGGCCAACGGGTTTGCGCCCACTGCATTTGCGACCGCTCGCGTTGCGCTTGGGCGCCCTATTCTCCGTGCCAGTTCCGCATAGCTGATAACTTGCCCACGCGGGATATTCAGCAATTCGCGCCACACGGTTTTCTGAAATTGGGTGCCGGGTAATTTCTCAGAATTTATTTTAGCCAAATATTTTTCCATAAATCACCTCGTCTATTTCCACCGTCCCGGATGCAAGCGACGCGTTATAATTCTCACGCGCGCGGTCATACGGAAGACGAATCATATCCCCGGGCTTTGCGCGCGCCGCGCGGATTGCTGCAACAAGAGCCGAGCAATCTTTCTTGAACTTATCCATATCCACAAGAATTTTCGGATCAATCGCAACGATTGCCGCGCCCCACTCCTTGTCATACGTTTTATTATCAATAAAAGCGCCGTTTGCCAGCGGGCCGGCAAGAAGTTCCGCCAGCATCGCAAAACCCGAAGCTTTGTATGAATTCCCGAACGGGGCAAGCGCGCCGTCCTCTATAACGTCCGCAGGATTAGTAGTCGGGTTTCCGTCCTTGTCAAAGGCAATCCCTTCGGGAAGTTTTTCCCCGCGCGCGTTCGCTATGACGCAGCCATAGAATGTCATAGCCGAAGTGGCGGCGTCGAACACTATCGGATCGCTGGTCGTAGGAAAAGCATAGCCGACCGGGTTAGTGCCGAAAATCGGATCAATCGAGCCGAAAGCAACTGCCGTCGAACTGGAGCGGCTGCACATTATGCCGATAAGGTCTTGCTTTGCAATCTGCTCGACATAATAGCTCTGCGCGCCGTTAGACGATCTGAAATTGTGCGCCGTCACTATGGAAACGCCGGCCTTCTTTGCCTTTTCTATCGCAATATCAGCTGCTTTTTGAGCAATAAGAATTCCCGGATTGCCCGCGCCATCAAGCAGTGCCGATACGGGGGTTTCCCGCTGAGCCTTAATTTCGCCAGTCGGTATGATATCTTGGATGGGCGAACCGCCTGCAAGCTTGGCTATGCCTTGAGTCCCGATTCCTCCGCCGCACATTTCGGCGTAAATAAGATAATCGGCAATGACCTCTCGTTCCGCTGGTTTTAGATGAATAAAAAGCGGAATTATTTTAGCCTTGAGTTCCTGGATGGATATTTTCATAAAGAAACCTCTCTTCAAAAAATGTCAGACGGGCCGTAAGCCGGATTCTGTTCTATGGCATAATTAATCTGTCGCGGCGGATTACTCCACCGGATCAAGCCCTCTACCCGCCCCCAACGCCAGGCGCGCTGGGGACCATGTGGAGAAAATATTGCGCGATTTGCGGCAGGGGATTTGAAGCAAGGACGAGGATTTTCGCGCAGACCGTATATTATACGGGCAAGCGGAAATCCGAAGTTATTGATTCAAATACGCGCCGTCGCTTTGCGATGCAGCTAAAATCACCCATCGCTTTGTCAGATTGGCTCGATGTATAATATACATTTTCGCCAATCTTTCGCGCGCTGTGCGATTTTATCTCGCACAAATCGCGCAATATTTTCTCCACATGGCCCCTGGGGGCCTATTTGAAGTTGCACCACATAGAGATTGCCCGTTTCACCCGCCTTCGCCAAGGCTACGGCGGGCAAGCCCGTCATGCCTTATTGAAGACGACTCCGTCTCTGTTGCTCTGATCGTCGGGTCGCCCCGCCGGGCCGTTAGCCCGTATGCTGCCTGGTGGTGTCCGGACTTTCCTCGCCATTTCTGGCGCTATGCCTCGCCCGTCTGACCGTTATAAAATACAGCAAATTTTCCAAAAATCAATTGATTTTTTCCGCAATAATATGCACTATGCGTTTGTGTCATTAATTGCCCCAATCTTGAACGAATCCCAACTGCGCGCGTTCGCGGAGATTGAAAACAGCAACCGCAATATCCTGATTCTGGGGCAAGCCGGAACCGGCAAATCAACCTTTGTGAATTACCTTAAATCGGCCAGTAAAAAGCGTATCATCTGCGCCTGCCCAACGGCCGTGTCCGCGCTGAATATCGGCGGGCAGACAATCCATTCCTTGTTCCAAATCCAGCCGCGCGACTTTGTCATGCCGGATTTGTTAAAGCTGAAATCTCGCCCGCGAAACATCCTGAATGCCGCGGACTTGCTGATAATCGACGAGGTCTCGATGGTGTCGCCCGACATTCTGGACGCTATGGATATCCTTAGCCGCTGGGCGAGGAAAAATAACTTGCCCTTTGGCGGGCTGCAGGTCGTCGCAATCGGCGACTTGTTCCAATTGCCGCCTGTGATCACCCGCGATGCCGAACAGTTCTATCTGGAATCGTACGGCATGCCGAACGCTTATTTCTTCGACGCGCACGCATACAAGCGCGCTGACTTTAATCGCGCCGATTTCGACTTCGTCTATCGTCAAAGCGACGACAATCTGCTGCAGCATTTATTTGATTTAAGAACAGGCGCGGATATCGCGGAGGCGCTGAATTATTTCAACAATTTAAAAATCGCGGATGCCGCAAAGCGTGAAAATGCCGTCATTATCACGCCTTTCCGCGCGGTCGCGGATAGAATAAATGCCGACCGCTTGGCGCAAATTCCGGCGCCCGAGATAACTTACAAGGGCGAACTGACCGGAAACTTCAACGAAAAAGACGTTCCCGCGCCTATGAACCTGACCTTGAAAATCGGGGCGTTGGTCGTCTTCGTGAAAAACGGAAACGACTGGCACAACGGCAGCATGGGCATAGTTCGCGAATTGTCGCACAACTTGATAAAGGTCCAACTGCTGGGCGGCGAACTTGTCGATGTAAAGCCCGACAAATGGGAGAAAATGGAATACGAGCGCGATGAGAAAGACAAGCTGGTTGAAAACGAGGTCGGCAGCTATAAACAATTCCCGCTGGCGCTGGGTTATGCGATGACCATTCACAAAGCGCAGGGAAAAACTTTGGATGCAGTCGTTGTGGATATCTCGCGCGGGGCGTTCGCGCACGGACAGACTTATGTTGCGCTGTCTCGCACGCGGCGCGCGGATGATATGCATATCGCCGCCCCGCTGCGCGGGCGAGATATAATTTTCGATAGACGCGTTTTGGAATTTGTGGGATAATCTCTCTGAGAGATGAAATATTTGCGTCAGTTTATGATTATATTGATATTTGTCGCGCTGGGGGAAGCCGCCGCGGCCGTCATTCCATTGCCCATCGCGGGCAGTATTTATGGTTTAGTATTCTTATTATTGGGATTGCTATTAAAGTTCGTTCATTTATCCGATGTTGAAGACACCGCGGATTTCTTTCTGGCAATCTTACCCGTGATGTTTGTCGTTCCCGCTGTCGGAATTCTTAAAATCTGGGGCGATGTAAAAACTATTTGGCTGCCCGTGTTGGGCATTATAGTTCTGACTTTCCTGGCGGCGATGGCATCAACTGGATGGGTCGCACAATGGCTGGCCGAGAGGCGTAAGAAATGATCCCGATCCTGACCAATACCATTTATTTTGGATTCGCGCTGACATTATTGGTCTATTGGCTGTGCTGGGCGCTGCATCAGAAATTCCGCTCGCCGATTACGACGCCGCTGTTGGTCGCAACCTTCGCGGTAATTGCGATTTTGCTGGTTTTTGATATTCCTTATGAGAGCTATAACCTGGGCGCGAAATATCTGGGATATTTTCTGATTCCGGCGACGGTTTGTTTTGCTGTGCCCATGTATCGCCAGATTCTGCTGTTGAAAGAAAATATGCGGCCGGTACTGATTTCGGTATTCATAGGCTGCGCGGTTTCGGTCTTGACCGTGGTCGGGCTAACCTTTGCGTTCGGGCTGGATCAAGTAATCGCAAGGTCGCTGGCGCCCGTTTCCGTCACGACCGCGATAGCGATCGGTATAACCAAGGAGCTGGGCGGATGGGTAGCCCTGACGGTCTTTGCAGTGGTGATTACGGGGATTTTGGGCGCGGCGACTGGGGGATTGATATGCCGATGGCTCGGCATTAAAAATAAAATGGCGCAGGGGCTGGCAATTGGAAACTCATCGCATGCGATGGGCACGACCAAGGCGCTGGAAATGGGCGAAATCGAAGGCGCAACCGCATCGCTGGCTATTCTGATTTCAGGGTTGATGACGGTTATACTGGGGCCGCTGATTATATGGCTGTTATTGTAAAAACAACGGGGGCGCGCCCCCGTTGTTTTTACATTTTGGATTTTGTCCTATTGCTCCAATCTTTGTGCACTCCGCAAGCCTCGTAACAGTCTCGTTTTGCCTGCCATTCGGCATCAGATTTGGTTGCTTTTTCTTCGCGCGTGAATTTCGGGCAGTTATCCCTTATGCATTCTCTTTGCTGTTCGGTCAAGGACTCCCTCCAAGCGGATTTTCCGCTTGTTCCTTCGCCTGTGGCAAGCGCCGGCGCCATAACCGCGCCGCCGATCAACAACACAGTTGCAAACAATGTGATTTTCCTCATATTCTCTCTCCTTTCTTTGACGACTTATCGTCTGAAAAGATGATACCACGAGAGGCGCGCGTTTTATAATGGTTTATATTCCTTTCCCCATAACCACAGCGTCGATGCCGTCGTAGTATCTGGGGCGGATTGAGATTTGCCTGTATCCGTTGCGCTCGTAAAGCTTGCGCGCGGTAGCGTTATTCGCGGCGACTTCCAGAAAGATTTTCTTTACCGATATTTCTTTTTCCATCAGCTGCAATAAAGCGTCGGCAACCCCTGCGCCGCGGTGTGCAGGATGCACGCCGATTGTGATTATCTCGCATTCGTCCGCAGCGCAGCGCCAGACCACGAACCCATTGTCGCTTGCGATAATTTCAGCGCCGCCTCGCTGCAATGACGCGAATTCTTCCGCGTCCCATGGCTTGTTCGGAAAACAGAGCTTATGAAGATTTGCAAGTTGTTGGAACATTTTACAAACTTTTTGCCACTCCCGCTGGTTTGCTGGCCCCGGCGAAGGCCGGGGCGGGAGTGGGTCTTTAAAACCTTTGGCTCGCTTCGCTCGCGGTTTATGGGCCCTATTCCTGCCTACGCAGGAATGACAAAAAATCTTTTTAAGATTTTTTGTTTTAATTTTTTATTTCTGCATAACTCGGTCTTATATACAATGGAATCACTGGTTCTGCGGATGCAATCAATTTGCGCGCAATAACCGACATGCTATCCGCCAAGTCATACAGTTTATGTCCGACTGTTTTTGCATAATTAAATTGTTTTGTTTCTACTTCTTCAATAGTCATAATTTCGGGCGGCAAATCTTTTGCGCCGACAAAGAAATCTCCCTTGCCGGATTCAATTGCAACAAATGCATCCGGATCGCGTTCCAAATAAATCTCAAATTTATTGATTGAGACAACGGGAATATTCAGGCCCAATGCGATGCCTTTGGCATAAGCAATCCCCAAACGAATCCCGGTAAAACTGCCCGGGCCAACAACAATTCCGATTGTGGTAATATCGCGCCATGCCGCGCCGTTTTCATTCAGAAATTTTTCCGTTTCCGTAGGCAGAGAAAGAGATTGCTTTTCAGTTTCAACAAATTTATATTTGCCGTCCAATACAAGACCTATTCCCGAAGAAGATGTATCTATAATTAAAATCATTTATACTCTGGCCCCGGCGTTGAAGCCTATGCGTTTGGAGATTCCTGCGGATTTGCGAGCTTTCAGCAATTCATCTATTTTATTCGTAGTGAATTCTGTCGCTGTATCTTCGCCGCCGCCCAGCAATAACTCGCGCCGCAGCATTGCAGTTATGGAGCGCTGTAATTCCCTGACGCCCTGCTCTGCTGTGTAGTTGCGGATGATATGACGCAGCGCTTCATCGTTGATTTTTATATTTTCCGCATTCCAGCCCGCGTCTTTTGCCGCGCGCTTTATTAAATGCTCGCGAGCAATATTCAATTTTTCCTCTTCCGAATATCCCGGAATTTCAATAATTTCCATTCTATCTTTTAATGCCGGAGACATATTCAGAGTATTCGCCGTTGCGATAAACACTACATTGCCCAGGTCAAAATCAACCTCCAAATAATGGTCGCGGAAGCTTTTATTCTGTTCCGGGTCCAGGACTTCCAACAGGGCGCTTTCCGGATCGCCGCGATGGTCACGGCCCATTTTATCAATCTCGTCCAACACAATCACCGGATTATTCGCGCCGCATCTTTTCAGCGCATCCATAATGCGTCCCGGCTGGGACCCGATATAAGTCTTGCGATGCCCGCGAAAGTGCGCTTCATCCGATACTCCGCCCAGTGAAATTCTATGATATTTGCGCCCCAGTGCCTTGGCCACGGATTTGCCGAGACTCGTCTTACCAACACCAGGCGCGCCAACCAAGCACAATATAGTGCCCGAGATATTTCCCGTTTTGCGCATCACCGCGATGTGTTCCAGAATTCTTTCTTTTATCGGCTGCATTCCGGAATGCTCGGCATCCAGCGCCACGCGTGCCGCGGTCAAATCAATTTTCGCCTTATCCGATTTATCCCATGGCATTGACAGCAGCTCGTCCAAATAAGTTTTCAACACCGCGCCTTCGGTGCTCATCGCGTTATGGCCGCGCATTCTGCGCCATTCGGACATTGCTTTGTCTTTCGCCTCTTTCGGCATTGCAGAATTTTCAATCCTGCGCTTTAAACTTTCCGTGTCCATTTCATCGCTGTCTTCGCCCAGCTCTTTCTGAATTGCTTTCAGCTTTTCCTGCAAGACTATATTGCGATGCCCGCCATCCATTTGCTGTTGCACGCGCTTGGAAATCGATGCGTCTATCTTCGCGATTTCCGCCATCACTCCGATCTGTTCCAAAATCAGCACCAGCTTTTCGCGATATGTCCGCGCGCTCAGTATCCTAACCGCCGCCTCGGTCTCCATATTGGTCATCTGAATAACGGCATCTATGAACGCCGGCATCGGATAGTTCTGGATTATCGCGTTCAGCTTGTCCATTCTGAACTTTCTCGGCAGCGCCAGAGCCGGCAATTCCGCTGCAACTTTGTCTCGCAGCGCGGCCGTTTGCTCGAAATTACTGTCATCTATAAAGGGCAGCTCGGCCGGAATACCTGAAAACAAGCCGTCCTCTACCGAAATATCGGAAATCGAAACCGCCGCCTTAGTCTGGACTATCGTATGTATGGAGTTATCCGGAAGCCGCAATATCTGAATCACGTCCGCCAGGGTCCCGGTATCGTACAGCTCTTCCGGCGCGACCGGATAGTTCCATTTGTGCTGAGGCGCGATTATCACGCGGCGGTTCGCGGCGACGGCCGCCTCCATACACGCGACGGAAATCTGGTTATCAAGATAAATCGGAACGGTCAGGCCCGGCTGGACCACCAAATCCTTTAAGGGTAAAATGAATTCTTTCATAGCAAGATATAATATAGAGTATTTCTGGGAATAGTCAATAGTCATTAAAAAAACCCGCTTGCGCGGGAATTTCTAACGACGGTAATTGTTATATCCGCCTTGGTCGCGGTTTCCGGACGCCGACCTCTTTGAAAGATAGCGCGCCGCGATAATCGCCAGCCATCCGAAAGGCAGCAATATCCACATAAACAAGTTATATTCCGGTATGCCCCCGCGCGGAAGCTGTACAAGAATCGCGTATAAAGACCACAAGGCTTGTATGGTAAATGAAATATAGATCAATCCGAACATTCCGTTGAAAAATATTGATTTGATTTTGTTCATCTTCTCATTCCTTTGTTATTGTTATACAATTTATAAGTGCCGGATTCTGGTGCCAGGCTCCGGCGGGCCCCGCATAAGCTAAGCGGGCGTTGCGACAATTGCCGCGCGCGCCCTTGTGCCCTTAGGCAGCCAATGCAAGGCGAACATTGCTGTTCGCAGCGATTCTATCGCCATTCAGTTTTTTTCAGCCTTTTTCGGGAGCAACCCCGGACGCACTCTTTATCTTTCAGCCATTGTCGAGCCTGGTTCACCCCCATGCGCGGCTGCGCCGCGAGAGTGGCGCAAATGCTTCGCATTTGCTAGAGTAAAGATTCTTCGGCTGCGCCGAAAAATCAGAGTATTCGCTCGCTTCGCTCGCAGAGTAGGAGAGTAAGAGAGTAAAAGAGTAAAAGAGCATCTAAAACTCTACTACTCTCTTACTCTGCAAATGCGAAGCATTTGCGCTACTCTGCCGGCGAAGCCGGCGTCACTCTGCGCGCGAAGCGCGCGCTACTCTCATCCACCATTTCCTATTGCGCCGCAGGCGCAATAGGAAATGGTGGAGGTGCCGGGTACCGCCCCCGGGTCCAAAAAGCCTATTGCATAAAGCATTCAGCATCGTCTTCCCCGAAGGGACTTACTAATTATAAGGGAAATTTATGAAAAATCAAGCGCCTTGCTTTTTCGCCGCAGCCAATGCCGCGCGCAAGGATTTCTCGGCCAAAACCCGGATTTTCGGCGCAAATGCCCGCATATTCATCGCGTCTGCCACAGAATTCGCGAAAAGCTCTGCTATATAATTAACCTGAGTCGGCGCAATCACGAAGACTTCACTGGAAATCTGTTCGGGCCGCAACTTCAATGCGCCCCCCTTCGCTGAAGCTATGGGGGGCAGGCCCGGGGTCGGCCTGTCCGCCGGAGCCTTGGCGTAGGCGGATTTTTTTATGATGTCTTCTATTGAATTTTCCATATCCTGGACTATAACATAGCCAAAGGAAGATTTCCATAAATTTATTTGACCGCAGCCTGGTTTTTCGCTATGCTCGGCCCTGCAAAAAGGATTTATTTATGATTCAAAGAGCTATTAGTAGAGTTTTAAGGAAAGTTTTGGGTTCCGCAAACGACCGCGTTGTGCGTTCTTATGACAAAATCGTATCCATAATCAATGATTTAGAGCCGAAATACCACGCAATGTCCGACGAACAGCTGCGCGCGGTAACCACCCAATTGCGCCAGAGACTTAGCGACGGGGCCAGCGAGAGAGACATTCGTCCCGACGCTTTCGCCGCCGTGCGCGAGGCCTCGATCCGAACGCTGGGGATGCGGCACTTCAATGTCCAGCTTATCGGCGGCATGGTCTTGAACAACGGCCAGATTACCGAAATGAAGACCGGCGAAGGAAAAACCCTGGTCGCGACGCTGGCGCTATATTTGAAAGCCCTGCACGGAAAAGGAGCGCACCTGATTACGGTCAACGACTATCTTGCGTCGCGCGACGCCAATTGGATGGGTGCTATTTACAAGTTCCTGGGTTTAACCGTCGGCATTATCCAGCACGATATGACGGACGAGGAGCGCCGCGAGGCATACGCCTGCGACATCACATACGTGACTAATTCCGAGCTGGGATTCGACTATCTGCGCGACAATATGAAATTCAGCAAGGACCAGCAGGTCTTGCGCCCGTTCTTTTACGGCATCGTCGACGAGGTCGACAGTATTCTGATCGACGAGGCGCGCACTCCTCTCATCATTTCCGGACCCGCCGAAGACACCAGCGAGCTTTATAACGCCGTCGACGCGATCGTTGCGAAGTTCTCGCCCGACGATTATAAAAAAGATGAAAAAGACCGCCATGTCACCCTTACCGACTGCGGCACGGATACGGCAACCGCTATGCTGGCCGAGGCGGGCCTGCTGACCGGCACAAACCTTTACGCGCCGGAAAACGCCATGCTGGTGATGCATATCCAGCAAGCATTATTGGCTCATCACCTGTTCAAGAAGGAAGTGAATTACGTCGTCCGCGGCGGCGAAGTTCTTATCGTCGACGAATTCACCGGGCGCGTTATGACCGGGCGCCGCTTCAGCAAAGGCTTGCACCAGGCGCTGGAGGCCAAGGAGCATGTAAAGATTCAGCCGGAAAATCAGACCGTATCCAGCATTTCCTATCAGAACCTGTTCCGCCTGTATCCGAAATTGGCGGGTATGACCGGCACCGCTATGACCGAAGCCGTGGAATTCGAAGAGATTTACAAGCTGCGCGTCGTATCCATTCCCACTAACCGCCCCGTCGTTCGCGTCGATCATCACGATGAGATCTATCGAAACAAGCAGGAAAAATTCGACGCTATAATCGAACAGCTGCGTGATTGCCAGACGCGCAAACAGCCCGTCTTGGTCGGCACGGTATCTATCGAAAAATCGGAAGAGCTGGCCGAGATTGTTGAGAAACGACTCAAAATCAAGCCCGCCGTCCTTAACGCTAAGCATCACGAATCCGAAGCGAGAATCGTTGCGCAGGCCGGCGTCCCGGGCCGCATTACCATTGCCACGAACATGGCCGGCCGCGGAACCGATATCAAGCTGGGGGGAAATGCCGAGGAGCTGATTGCGGCGCTGGACGCGGATGCGCCGGACTTTGAAAAAAAGAAAAAAGAAATTTATGAAAAAATCGAAGCCGACAAAAAAACCGTTCTGGATGCCGGCGGCCTGTACGTAATCGGAACCGAACGGCACGAGTCCCGCCGCATCGACAACCAGTTGCGCGGACGATCCGGACGCCAGGGCGATCCCGGCGATTCAAAATTCTTCCTTGCGCTGGACGACGACTTGATGCGCATCTTCGGCGCGGCGCGCCTGGACGGAATGCTGATGACCTTGGGCCTTAAACCGGGAGAAGCCATAAAGCATCCTTGGATCACCAAAGCCTTGGAAAAAGCGCAAAAGCGCGTTGAAGCCCGCTATTTCGAATCCCGCAAAGAACTGCTGAAATACGACAATGTTATGAACGACCAAAGAAACGTGGTGTACAAGCAGCGCGATGATTTGATGACCAGCGATGACTTGACAGGGTTGGCGAAAGAACTGCTGGCGGACGTCGTGGAAAATATTGCGGAGATGAACATTCCGGAAAAAACGCGACCGGAAGATTGGAACATCGCCGGCATTCATGATGCTATGCAGCGCGTGTTCGGAATGGATATCACGGACCTTGATTCTTGGAAGACCGACGAATCCATCACGGAGCAAAAAGCCTATGAATCCCTGCTGCGCCTTGCGCAGAACCGCTATGACCACCAGGCAGAGAGATACGGGCCCGAGCTGATGCAGACCGCGCAGAAACAAATGATGCTGTCGGCGCTGGACAATACCTGGCGCAAGCACTTACAAGCTATGGACATGCTGCAATCGGGCATCGGGCTGCGCGGGTACGCTCAGAAAAATCCGCTTTACGAATATAAGCGCGAAGCGTTCGAATTATTCCGCGGGATGATGAATAACTTCAAGTCAATGTCGATGGCATATCTGTGCCGGATGGAATTGTCGCGCGACGATATCGATGCGACCAAGCGCGAGCATGAAGAGCGCGACGCGACGCTGAACACCGCCCCCGGCACCACGAACCGCAATGCGCTGTGCCCCTGCGGCAGCGGCCTTAAATACAAGCATTGCTGCGGGAAGCTGAAGTAAAAAAATCCGGCGCTGCCGGATTTTTAAATTAGCGATTAGCAATTATCAATTAGCGGTTAAACGCAACATAAACATTGTCCATTATAATGGACATCGTTATTCACACACTCTAAATCGCTAATCGCTAATTGATAATTGCTAATTTATTCTATCGTAACTCTCACCCCAAGCGCGGAAAGGTCGTCCGCGATTGTTGGTGTCAGAGCCACAGCGCGGGGCAATGCCAATGTCGTCGCCTTACCGTTCGCGCCAATGCTCAGAAATACCTTCGCCCTTCCGTTCGGCAGCGAATCTATCAATTGCTTTATATCCGCCAATCGCTCTTGCGCCTTCATCTCCAATGTAATTTTTTGCGCGACGGACGCTATCCACTGGGTCAATGGAATAACGCTGTCCACGAATAATGAAACTCTATCGTCGCGAACGTTTACCCTGCCCCGCAGCAAAACTATGCTCTCGTTCTGCAACACCTGCATAACGCCGTAAATCGTATCGCCGAAGCACACCGCGTCGACGCTGCCGGAACTGTCCGCCGCATTGATGGACATCATTAATTTCCCCGTCTTGGTCGTGCGGCGGTTGAACGAGTTCACGCTGACCGCAATCATCACGTTTTCGCGGTCGCGCTTTGCGGGAAGCGTGGCGCTGGTCGTCAGCCTTTCTCGCTTTATCAGATTCTTGTACTGGTCCATCGGATGCGCCGAGATATAGAAGCCGACCGCGCTAAGCTCATTCTCCATTCTTTCGCCGAAGTTCCACGCCGGCGTCGCATTCATATTTTTTGCAAGTCTGTTTTCCGCTATGTCGTCCTGGGCGGTATTCGCGAACAAGGAAAGAGAATTCGCGCTGTCTTTCTGCTTTGCCGCATAACCTAAAATCACGTCCGCGTTCATGAATATCTTCGCGCGGTTCGGCTCCAGCCCGTCCAGCGCGCCGACTTTCGCGAACGCTTCCAGCACTCGCTTGTTTATAATCCCTGCCGTGCGCTTCGCAAAATCCGTGATATTTTTGAACTTTCCATCAGCGTTTCGCTGGGCGATAATCGCGTCCGTCGCGACCTTGCCAATGCCCTTTATCGCGGCAAGCGCGAATATGATTTTATTGTCCCGCACCGTGAAAAGGCTTTCCGAAGAATTTATATCCGGCGGCAGAATTTCCAAACTAAAATTCGTTTTCGCGTCGTCCATATAAAGAGCTAGCTGGTCGGAATCATTCAGCTCCGACGACATCGCCGCGGCCAGGAACTGGGCCGGATAATGAGCCTTAATATACGCGCATTGCGCCGCGATGACGGAATACGCGACCGAGTGCGATTTATTAAACGCGTATTCCGCGAACTTTATAAACTGAGTCCACAGAGCCTGGGCGTCGCCCAGCGACAAGGTTTTTTCCCGCTCGCACCCTTCGTAAAATTTCGGCTCCAGCTTGTCCAGCACTTCCTTGATTTTCTTGCCCATCGCCTTGCGGACGGTGTCGGATTCGCCCCGCGTGAATCCCGCCAGGGCGCGCACCAGCTGCATAACCTGCTCTTGATACACGATGATGCCGTATGTTTCTTTGAGTATTTCTTCCGCTTTTGGATGAGGATAGCTGACGTCTTCCTCGCCATGCATTCTGGCGATGTATTGTGGAATGTACGCGATCGGCCCCGGGCGGTTCAAAGCGTTCAGCGCAACGATATTCGCAAAACTGGTGGGCTGCATCTTTTTCAAGGTCTGCTGAACGAACGGGGCTTCGTATTGGAAAATTCCGATTGTCTTGCCGGCGCGCCACAGCTCGAAAGTCTTATCATCTTCCAGCGGAATCTTGTCCAGATCCAGATTCACCCCAACCGTTTTCTTTACCAGCTCCACCGCGTATTTCAAAATAGCCAAGGTTTCCAAACCCAAAAAATCAAACTTTATCAGTCCCACGGATTCCAAATAATGCCCGTCGAATTGACAAGACGGCATTTCGTTGGACGGGTCCCGATAAACCGGCGCGATCGCCGTCGTGGCGCGATCGCCGATAACCACTCCGCATGCGTGCTGGCCCAGATTGCGGAAGGCGCCTTCTATCTCCATCGATACATCTACGACTTTTTTAAGGTCGGCGTCGTTGTCCAGCGCTTCCTGAATATCATCAGACTTTCGCACCGCGTCCGCGATTTTCTTCGCATCCATCGGTATCAATTTGGCGAATCTATCCGTCTTGGAATAAGGCATCCCGTAAACCCGCCCTATATCGCGTATCGCGCCGCGCGCCTGCAAGCTGCCGAAAGTGATAATCCTGCAAATATGGTCGGCGCCGTATCTCTTGCAAATATATTCCATCAGGCGCGGCAGGCCTTCGGGTTCGAAATCCACGTCAAAGTCCGGCATGGAAATTCGGTCTGGGTTTAAGAAACGCTCGAACAGCAAGCCATATGCCAGCGGATTCACATTCGTGATGCCCAGCGCCCACGAGACTACGCTGCCCGCGCCCGAACCGCGGCCCGGCCCCACCAGAACATCGTTCTTGCGGCACCAGCCTATGTAATCCGCGACTATCAAGAAATACCCCGGAAAGCCCATCTTGATAATGACGTCACATTCAAATTCCAGTTGATCGAAGTATTGCTTTTGGTCGGCGTCCGGGATTTTTTCCTCGGCCATGCGCCGGTCCAGTCCAGCGCGCGCGTCATCGCGCAGCATCTGGCACTCGGCATCCAGATCATCGCCAAATTTGGGCAGCAAAGGCTTTGACCGAGTATTCACCATAAACGCGCAGCGGCGTGAAATCGCAACCGTGTTTTCAATCGCTTCGGGCAGGTCGCTGAAGATTTCCGCCATTTCATCGGGCGATTTGAAGTATTGCTCGGCATTTTTGCGCTTGCGGTCGGGATCTATGACCTTGGTCTGCTGCAGGACGCAACCCAGCGCGTCCGCCGCCTCATAATTATCTTGCGCCGCGAAGCACGCGTCGTTAGTCGCGACAATCGGAATGTTCATGCTTTGCGCCAGGCGCAGGAATTCGGGCTCCGTCTTGATTTCTTCTTCCAGGCCATGGCGCTGGATTTCCATATAAAACCGCCCTTCGCCAAGGCTACGGGCGGCAGGGCCGCCGCCGAAAATCTCCAGCAGGCGGCGCGCCAGCATTGAAGCAAAATCCGGCTGGTTATTCAAAATCGCGCGCCCGACCGGCCCCGTATGCCCGCCCGACAGGCAGATTATGCCATCGCTGTGGCCCGCCAATTCATCAAAAGTTATGAAAGCGCCCAAGTGCTGATTATCGCCGCGCATATACATCAGCGAGTTCAATTTGCACAGGTTGTTCCACCCTTGCTCGCTCTGCGCCAAAAGGACAATCCCGGACAACTGGTCGGCGCGCAGGATTTTCGGGTCGACAGTCGCATGATGGTTTAAAGTCACCGTAATTCCGATAATCGGCTGAATTCCCGCAACGGAGGCGGCATCGGATAACTCCGCCGTGCCGGACATCAAGTTTGTGTCCGTGATGGCTACGGCCGGCATTCCGAATCCCTTGCAGAGTTTTACCAAGGTGACGCGATTTGGGTCTTTTTTGGGGTTGGCGTCGATGTAGAGCGTTCCTTCGCCTATGGAATACTTGGTATGCACGCGAAGATGAACGAATTGGCTGGCCATGCCTGTCTTATAGCCGAATTGGGAATCTTTTGCAAGGCGTTTGAAATTTTTTTTAAATTCTGGGGAACAAATTCTGGTGGGTCGGCAGGGACTCGAACCCCGGACCAAAGCGTTATGAGCGCTCCGCTCTAACCAACTGAGCTACCGACCCGATAGGTTTGGATTATACAGATTTTTTCCTGAGTTTCAAGTGGAAATATTTTACAAAATCACAAAGTGATTTTGTCATTGCGGCGCAGGCCGCAATAGGGTCTTTAAGACCTTTGGCTCGCTTCGCTCGCGATTCCTAGGCCCTATTGCGGACCAAGTCCGCAATGACAATTTTCTTTCAGAAAATTGTGAAAAACAAAAAACGCCGCGGATGCGGCGGTTTTTTATTATTTCATAACGCATTCTTGGAAGCTCTTCTTATCCAAAGAAGTTTGCGCGCAGGCCTCGAACTTCAAGCTGTCAATCACTGTAAGTTTCGCGCAATTAGTTTTACTTGAATCAAATCCGTCCCCCAGATATTGGCTTGAATCCTTGATATATCCCTGCAAACCGCATTTCACGCAGATATCTTCTATTATCTTTTGATATACCGAGCCATTTCCATGCGCCAATGTCGGACAATACTCGGTAGTTGCATTAGTATGCGGTGCAATATATCCATGCCCAGCCGGCAGCGGTATCATGCATAGCGGGCCCCAGCCTTTGCGCCCGGTAACAGCTTTTTTGCCGGGTTCGCATTGCCTGCAGGTACTGCCGTCCATATATGCCCCGGGTGCCTTGCAAGTCGCTGGGTCCATTTGGCAATCGTTGAGGGCATCATTAACAATTTTACCCTGCTCGCTACAATCCACACACGATTGTACTCCGGCAACGGTCTTGATGTATTTATATGGCTTTTTGCATTGGTCTGGGTCAATCACACAGCTATTACCCCCCGCAGTCTTGAAGTTGGGCGGACAAACTTCACATTCCCCACCTATAACCTGACCGTTAGCGTCGGCACATTTTGCCGGGTCGGCCACACACGATTTACCATCTGAACTCAAAATTTTTGTGCCTTTGGGCTCTAAATCCGCGCATATGACGCACCCTGTGTTATTGGCATTAGGATATCCTGTCGGTACTTTGCATGTAGATGGGTCAAATTTACATGTGTTGCTGGCACTGTCATATTTTGTTCCTTTCTTGCAGCTCCATGTCCAACCTTGGTCGCTCATACCTGTGTCAAGGGTGCTTATATCCGTCGGATGCTTTGATGAATAATTAGGATGTATCCAACCTTTTCCATCGGGGTACAGCATGCACTCGCTCCATCTTCCGTCAGCCAATAACGACAGCCCTCCCGTAAACATAACAAAAAAACCGGAGGCGTTACTAACCCCGCACATGCTAAATTTAGGAAAAGTGCATTTGCTTTTTGACCATTTCTGGCTATAAAAATTCTTTGTTCCGTATGGCTTTTTGACAAGGTCATAATTTTCAGTATCTCTTTTGCAATTACACCCCCAGCCTTTGTTGCCATCTTGATTTGCTCGAGAAGCCGCCCAATGCCAACCGCCATCTTTCCAATTGTTATCCACGCTACATTTACCAAATGATTCCAGCGGGAGTGCCAACGCAACAAAAAATAATGTCAAAAAATATATGCATTTCTTCATTTTTATTTGTCTTTTACTTTATGAAACATTGACCAGTAGAAGCCACCCAAGTTCCCCCCGGCAGTATCTTGCAAGCTTCTTGCGCATAGCTGCTGTCCAATATGCATCTTGTGCCCGAAGGATCCATATGCGCCAAACCTTGGCCGCCCACTATCTCGTCCGCTATCTGGCACGAAACCATAACGGTATTAACCACGCACAGCCCCCAGCCGATAGACCTGTCCGTAGTTCCGCCGGACTGCGGTGAATCTGTCGCCCTGGCCGCATATTGAACCGACAAATCCTGCGCCGCGCGCGCGGCATTCGCCGGCGTCACGGCCCCGCGAGCCGCCACCGCGCCATATATTGGCTTATTCACCATCGCCGCCCTTTCCGCAGCCTGGACGGCCATCGCCTCGTATTTATCCAGCCTTGCGACGCTTGCCCCTGTCTCCATCAGACCGGCGGCCCAAAGGCTTACCGTTTCTTTCAGCTTCGCCAAACCGCCATAGACTTGGCCGGCGAATACGGGCTCTATCTCCAACTTCCTGCTCTTGCTTTTGTTCGCGAGTTCCTGCGCGCTGTCCGGATGCATAATCCACACGCCGTTCAAATCATTGCATATATTCTGCAGCTGGTCGCCCAGCTCGGCCCGCAGGCTGTCCATAGCCTTTGTAACCGCGCTGATCGTGGCCGGATCCAAAGTCGCATCCGGATCGCCCAGGCAGAATGTTTTCGCATACGTCTGCAGGTTCGCTTCCAGCTTTCCCGGCGAAATCAGGCGGCAGCCGTACGGCACGCTGTTTTCCGAATCTCCGGACGCCGGCGCGCATATTTCTTCTATATAGCTTTCCAGCGCCGCGTCGCAGCCCTCGGCTATTCTGACCGTATCCACCGTGCTGACGAACGCCAGCAGCTCCTTCAAGCCGCACAGATTCGTCGCGGCGTCGCTGCTGCGCAGATTTCCGATAGTATTCGAATCAACCTTTTTGCAGTTCATGTCGTTCGGGTTCGCGTACAAGTTCGCGCAAGCCGCAACCTTGTCCGCGCACATAGCGCGCGTTGCTCGCGCCCCGACCGCTCCGCTGCGCTGCGACGTGGTGTCATCGAAGTCCTTCAACTGGCCGCCGATCGTGTCATAACATTCCTTCATCGTCGTAACGCAGGTCATCTTGATTTCTTCCAGCTTTCTGTCCTGGGCTTGGGCGATTTCTATCAAAGCCTGGCGCTTGAAGGCGTCCCAGACCGCGTTCGCGTCGTCTCGGCAGCTGTCCAAGGACTCCCGCGCGCGGTTCCTGAACGCATCCAGCCCGTTAAGAAAAGCCTTGTTCTCCGGCGCGTTCGGGTTCTCCAGCTTTATCTGGTTCGCCAGATTGAACAAAAGCGGGGAATAAATCGGCTCGCCCGTTGTCTGGTTGATATACAATCCCGTAAAGTCAAGGCATCTTTTGAAGTTCGGGCCGCAAGCGTATTCATGCAATATATCCGCCTGCACTTTGCCTATGCACTCGTTAACGCTGGCCGAGTTATGCGTGCGGTACTCCTCTAATCTCGCGTCACGCAGCATTTTGTTCGCCTCGCGCACTTTCTGAGCGACCTGCTCTTTCATTCCGTCGATTTTCTTGGAATACGCCTGGCAGTCCTGGCTGATTACCAGACCATAAGCGCTGCGCACCATCTGCAATGTCGCCGCATTCTCGCATTGTGCCTGCGCCATCGATGAGCATTGCCTGTCCACTTCGTCATACAGCGCCTTTCCTTCCAACGCCGTCAAATCCTTGCCGCGCCCGCCGCCGCCGAACATATCGTCGCTGCCGCCGCCCCAAATATCATCTATCGCGCTGCCGAAATTCATCAAGTTGCTGAAATCCAATCTGGTCGGCTGCTGCGCCTGCGACGGCTTTTTCTTGCCGCTTAATAAGTCCCCGATTTCATCCAGCATTTTCGCCGCCGCGGACTTGTCCGTCCGCATCGCTGCCTCGCCCGCTGTGGCCGTCTGCATCGCGCCGACCTCGGCCGCCGTCAGGTTCACGGCCTCCAAATTATTATCGGCAAAGCTTTGCAGCATTGTTTTCGCTTGATCCAGCGCCGCTTCCATATCGCCGAAATCGCGGAATTTCTCCGAGCATATGCAGCGCCGGTACGTATCGTTCGCCGCCGCGCAGAACTGGTCCATGCATGTATTATAAGCCTCGCGGCAATTGTTATATCCCGTGCCCAGCTTCGACAAGTCCCCGAATACCGCCGTCGCCGCCCTGGCCGGCGTTGCGGAGCGCGATACGCTTGCGCTGCGCGCAGACGACGCGGCAACCGGCGCCGTTGCCGAACGCGCGGCGACCGCGGACCTCGATTGCTGCGGCGGCGCAATTGCCGGAGTTCTGGCGCCGACCGTTGCAGAACGCGAAACCGTTCTTGTCGCCGCCGTCCGATTCGTAATTTCCGGCGCAGTTTTTTCCGCGCGCGGAGTCTGCGGCGCGGCGCGAACGCCGCGCGGGTTAGGCGCCCCCGCGCCGTAAGCAAAAGGCGCGCCAAGCACAAAACACAGGGCACCCGCCTTCGCTAGCAACCCTATGAACTTCGTACTACGGACGATAGAGGCTACGGCGGGCAAGCAAGACACGGATAATTTCTTCATTCTTTACTTATTTTACCGATTTTTGAAAATTTACGCAAGCAGATATTCTTTATCCGCGCCAACGATTTTCAAATCGCGCACCGTTCGCGAAGGAATCGGCGCTCCGCTTACCTTTACGGGGATGTCGTCGGGCGTGCGGCCTATGTTTTTTTCTTCCATCAAAACGCTGGTTGTTTTTCCTATTTGAGACTTCATGAATTCGCGTCGGTTTTGCTGCGCAAGTTCGTTTACAAGCTTTACGCGGCGCTTTGATTCCGCGCGGTCCACCTGGTCCGGCATAGTCGCCGCCAAGGTGCCGGGCCTGGGCGAGAACGGAAACGCATGTATATGTATCGGCTTCAGCTCTTTTATAAGCGCGCAGGTTTCTTCAAACAACTCTGGCGACTCCCCCGGAAATCCGCAGATGATGTCCCAGGAAAAGGTAGGAGGTAGGAGGTAGGAGGTTGGAGGTGTCATAATTTTCCGCACAATTTCCGCATTATGCCGTCTGCCCATTGCAGAGAGTATTTTATCACTGCCGCTTTGCATTGAAAGATGCAAGTGCGCCAGCATTCGGGGGTCTCGCGACATCAGCTCGATAATCTTCGCGCATTCGGGGCTGGCCGGATCAACCGAGGACAAGCGCAGGCGCTGCAACTGGGGGATGTCGTCCAAAAGCCGCCGACACAGGTCGCCAAGCCCCCCGTCCGCGCGATATCCCGCTATATCAACGCCTGTCAAAACAACTTCGGTAAAGCCGTTCAGGGCCGCGGCGCGGGTTTCGGCCAGAATCCGCTCGTACGGGAAAGAGACGTTTTTCCCACGCAATTTGCTGACTATGCAATACGCGCAGCTGTGATTGCAGCCGTTCTGGATTTGGATAAAGGCTTTGGATAGCGTTGAGTGTTGAATGTTGAGCGTTGAATTATAAATTTCAGACTTAACTTCACATTTATACGCATCAATGTTGAATTTATCCTTATTCGCCACCACTGCCGCGACGCCGGGGATTTTGGCATAGTCTTCGGGAGCGCGGGTCGCGGCGCAGCCCGTGATAAACAATGGTACGCCCGGGTGCTCGCTCGGCTTCGCCTGCGCGCATCCTCCTAGTTGCTCGAACTTCGCTACGCTCGTTCTCGCATACTCGGATTCGCGAGCCAGCTTTCGGATTGCTTGACGGGATTGGCGCTCGGCCTCGGCCGTCACCGCGCAAGTGTTCACTATTATAGCATTTTTGACACCGGCGGCGATAAGCATAGATTTGATTTTCTCCGCCTCGACCATATTCAGCCGGCAACCAAACGACAAAAATTTTACTTGATTTTCCATATATGTTGGGGCATTATAAGCTTCGCTAAAAAACATTGCAACAAAGGATTTCCACATGGCGCGCATAACTAACAGCGATACTATGAAACATGTAGACAGCAAGTACGAGCTGAGCTCGCTGGCCACCCAGCGCGTCCGCGACCTGAACGGCGGCGCCGAGCCGGTAGTGCCCGCAAACGACGACAAGCCGACCGTGACGGCGCTGCGCGAAATCGCCAGCGGCAAGCTGGATATCGGCAACCTGCGCCATGAATTCGTGCAGTCCTACAAGTCCGTGCCGGTTGCGGATGATTCCGTTAACTCGGTCGAATCCCAGTCCGAAGACCCGCTGTTGAAAGAGCTGGACGCGGAATTGGAAAACACCCTTATCGAAAACCCGATAGCCGAGGAAGAGCTGGAAGAAGTGCTGGAAGATTCCCTGCCGGAAGAAGCGGACGACAAGGAATAATTTTTTCGAGGAGTCGTCGCATAGTGGTCTAGTGCGCTCGCTTGGAAAGCGAGTATACCGCAAGGTATCGAGAGTTCGAATCTCTCCGACTCCGCCATAAATAAAAATTCACGGAGTAAAAGTTATGACAGTCAAAATTACTTTTGAATCCCACTCGACAACTTTTGATAACGAAGAAGGCCGCGCCAGCGGTTGGTTTGATGCCGACCTTTCTCCGCTTGGCCTAAAACAATCGGAAGAACTGGGCGAACGCCGCCGCGACAAAGGTTATGCCGCCGTATTCTGCGCCGACCAGCAAAGAGCGTATAAGTCCGCCGCAATAGCTTTTGGGGATACCAATACTCCTATCATCGTAGACTCACGCCTGCGCGAATGCAACTATGGCGACTATAATATGGGCGACAAAAAATTCGTCGACGGGCAAAGGTTGGACCGCATAGAAACCCCATATCCGAACGGCGAATCCTATATGCAAACTCGCGCCCGCATGGTAGCGTTCTTGGAATATCTGAAGAAAAATTACGACGGGGAAAAGGTGCTTATCGTCGGCGCTCGCGCGACACAGTTCGGAATCCAGAATTTTATTGAAGGCACGCCATATGAAGAGCTTGTCGTTGCTAAATTCACATGGCAACCTGGCTGGGAATATGAATTATAAGCGTTATAACCCCCGCGCCAAGCGCGGGGGTTTTGTTTGCGTTTAAATCAAATTAAAACGCATATCTTGCGCCCAGCAGGATTTCATGCGAAGTCAAATCGACCTTCGTATTAAACACCAATCCGTCCAATGCGTTATACCCATTCAGCGAGCCCTTGAACTGTCCATAGTTCGTATAGCGATAACCCGCGTCCAAATCCAGATGCGATGTCAGCGCATATGATACGCCCAGCCCGAAGTTCCAATAGAAATTAGTCTCGGTTCCCTTGCCGTAAACGTCGTCGCTGTCCATCGTATAGCTTAGTCTGACCCAGCCGAGACCCGCGCCTATATAAGGCTTCAGTCCAACCCCGACCTTCAAATCATAGTATATATTCGCGCCGTACGAAAGCGGCCACATGTCGGCTTGCATTGTCAGCGCGGGATTCGACTTGTTCGTGGTCGTGAATTTTGCTCTGGAATGAATTCCGAATTCCAGTTCGCCGCGGAACTCGCTCATAATACTGGCGGGATCGAATTGAATTCCGACCGCGGTGCGGCTGCCGATAGCCCAGTCGTTCTCCTCGGTTCCTTTGATGGTCACGTCGAAAACGGGCTCGTACTGAGTAAGGTTATTAAGTCTGAAATGGCCATAGGCCAATTTTTCAGACACATACAATTGCGGCATTGCATTTGCCGTACCGGCAGTCAGAATGACCGCGGAAATGATGATTAGTTTCCTCATTGGTTTCCTCCTTGTTGAAGACAACCAATAAAATAAACATCAAATCCGACAAAGTCATTAGGACAATGTTCTCAAATCGTGTATTTATCTCCTGCCGCCGCCCATGCCGCCGTGGAACCCTCCGCCATGAAAGCCCATACCCATGCCGACCGCCGGAGGTCTGTTCATAATGCCGGATGCGCCGGCGCGATCGCCGGACCGGACTTCTTCAAAGTCTCTTGCGTGATCCGTTCTATAGGCGCGCCGCTCGTCCGGGCTTAATCCATGCCAGCGGTCGCGCATATGCGGGTCGCGCCAGCCGTACCGGTCGCCCGCCCAATAAAACACCGCGTCGCCGCAATCGCTGTCAAACTCGGAAACGTTAGTCAGCATGCAATCGCCCAGGTTATTCGTCTCGGCACAATACTCGTCTATTTCCGGGCCGCACGCGTCGGCCCACGGATACAACCCCGCATCCACGCCCAAGAACGCGTGCGCCGTACCGGCGCAGAGTAGAAGAGCAAGAGAGTAAAAGAGTAAAAGTTTCTTCATCGGAATTCCTTTTTTAAGTATTTTATGAGAAAAGAACAGATAATGCAGTAAGAAAAAAATCGGCCAATATAATGACTAATGACTAATGACTAATGACTAATGACTAATGACATGTCAACTGTCCGCGGTTGTCCAATATATTAGACAACCGATAACGGCCTTTGTTATATAGTCTTTTTCATCTTTGCTATTCTAGTATACTAGAATAGCAAAGATGAAACAAAATGTCCTTTATAAAGGACAAGCATTAGTATCCATTATCTATTATCCATTGGTCATTAGTCATTAGTCATTAAAAAATAAAACCGGCAAAAGCCGGTTTTATTTTTTCTTCGCGGCCGGTTTGGCGTCCTTTGCCGGAGCTGCCGCAGCCTTGGCCGGCGCAGCTTTCGCGCCCTTAGCCGGGGCCGCCGCAGCCGTCGCTGCCGCCGGCTTTGCAGCGTCCGCTTCCTCGGCCATCTTGCCGCCGATAATCACGAATGCCAACCCTGCCTGGCGCAAGCCCAGTTCAACCCCTTTCGGCAGTTGCAACGCGCTTCCGTGCACCACGTCGCCGATCCCCAGCGCCGCCAGATCAACCGTGATTTTTTCCGGAATATCATCCACCTTTGCCACAATCGCCACTTTGCGCACCGCAAAGTTCAACGTTCCGCCCATTTTCAGGCCTTTCGCGGTTTCCGCATTCAGCAGCTCCAACGGCACGACCACGCCGACCGGTTTTGTTATGTCGATGCGCTTAAAGTCCGTATGGATTGGCGTATCGGAAACCGGATGATACTGGATATCCATCAGCATCGCGTTTTCCGTGCCTTTTGGCGTTTCTATCTCGAACAACTTCGTTCGCAAGCCCGGTTTCTTGATGAGTTCGCCCCATTCCTTGCCGTCCAGCTCTATTGCGACGGGGGCCTTCTTGTCGCCGTAGATTACGGCGGGCACTTTCTTGTTGTTGCGGACTGAACGCGCGGCCCCCTTGCCGGCAACGTTCCGAATTCCTGCTTTGATTTTTATAGACATTTTTAATCCTTTGTTGTTATGCAGCCTCCAAGGGTGCTGCGCGGACGGCATTATTACGCAGATTCCGCCAGAAATCAAGAAAAATATACTATATCGCAAAATGCAATACCTTTGCTATTCTAGTATACTAGAATGGCAAATGAAAATGTATAATTGCATATTTTGCATTTGTGGTATATAGTAAAAATTATGAAGAAATTACTATCTCTTGCGCTTTGCCTTTTGCCTTTCGCGGCGAACGCCGAGTTCAAAACGACCGCGCACAGTGCTTTTCTGATAGACCCGCAATCCGGGACGGAAATTGTTGCGAAAGAAGCCGACACTCTGATGCCGCCCAGCAGCATGCTGAAGCTGATGACCCTTGCGGTTGTATTTGATGAGATCAAGGCGGGCAAGCTAAAACTGGACGAAAGGATTGTCGTGCCCGATGCTGCGGATTATAAGAATCCGACTTGGGCCACGGCCAGCAAGATTTGCCTGGTAAAAGGGCAGAAAATCTCCGTCCGCGATGCCGTCCTGGGCCTGATAGTAATGTCCGGCGGCGACGCTTGTGTCACAATGGCCGAGAAAGTTGCCGGCAGCGAACCCGAGATGGTGCGGCGCATGACACAGCGCGCGCGCGAAATCGGAATGGCGCGCTCTACGTTCGGGAATGTCAGCGGTCTGCCCCATCCCGATAACTTGATGACCAGCCGCGAATTGGCGACATTGGCGCAATACTTCATAAATCGCCACGCGGATCTTTATCCGATGTTCGCAACAAAACGCTTTGAATTCAGCGAATATCAAACCGAGTGGTGCGCGGAATGGGGGCGGACCAAAACTCTGAATTATAACAAGCTGCTGTTTATCATGCCGGGCGCCGAGGGGCTGAAAACCGGAAATACGGCCGAGGGCGGGTACGGACTGGTCGCCAGCGCGACGCAAGGCGGACGGCGCCTTGTCGGCGTCATCAACGGGTTCAAGGCAAAAAATCACGACGCTTTGGCGGCCGAGATGAAAAAGCTGTTGCAATACGGATTTACGGACACGATCAACAAAACTTTTTACAAGCCCGGCGATACCATTGTGGAAATTCCTGTATGGTACGGGCGCCGACCCTTTGCCGTCGCGACGGTTGAAAAGCCGTTCGTAATTACCTTACCTGTAGGGGCGAAATATCTTTCGCCCCAGGGCGGAAAATATTCCGCCCCTACAAACACCGATAATATTCGCATTCTTGCGCGCTATGCGGAACCCCTGCCCGCCCCGATCCGCGCCGGGGATAAAATCGGGCTGATCATCGCACAGCAGGATGGGAAAGCCATCGCCAGCGCCGACCTGGTCGCGAAAGAACGCGTCGGTAAAGTCCAATTCTTCGCCCGCATTTGGAAAAATTTACAAGTGATTTTTGGAATAAAATAATCCCGCGCATCTGCGCGGGTTTTGTTATTTAACTCTGTTCCCAAGATGCCTTTGCACTTTGGCGGCAAATGTATTCATAGACGGGTCCGTATAAGTCCTTCTATCCAGATGAGCTTTGATTATCGCGACCAGCCCCCTTCCCAAAGCCTTCCCTTTTTCTTCTCCGACTTTTGCTGCGCGATCGCGTTCTTTTTTTGTCGCCATTTCGCCCCATATTGAACCGATTATATCCGCTTTGATTCCAGGAGCATTAAGATTTTTTAAGCCTTTCGGAACCATATATTTATTAGCGAAATTAATCACAACTTTAGTTGCTTTCACGGCGTCGAACGATTGAACGTGTAATCTTTTTTTAATATCGCCTTCGTTTTTCTTTACAAAAGCTGCAGCAGCTTCATTTAAAGTCATGACTTCTCCTTTTGACAAAATAAATTATACTTTATCTTGCGTCCAAAATCAAATGGTTTATAATGCCGAAACAATGGCACAAAAGAAAACTTCATCTTCGTACAAATTCCCCGCGCCGATCGATAACGGCCAATTGATCGGGCATCGCGCTGTTCGGCGCGCGTTTGATGAAGCCTGGGCGCGGCGTAACGAGTATCCCCTGCATCCCGTTTGGATGTTGGCCGGCGCGCGCGGCATCGGCAAGGCCACAATGGCCTATCAGATTGCTCACCAGGTTTACGGAAATATCGGCGACTTCTTCATAATCGATATGGAGCACAATATCGACAAAGACGGCCGTGCAAAAACCGACGGCAAGGTCATCAGCGTTTATACCGTCCGCGCAATGATTGAAAAAATGCAGCTTTCCAGCATGTCGGGGGGATGGCGCGTGGTTCTTATCGACAGCGTGGACGAGCTGAACACCGCCGCAAGCAACGCGATTTTAAAGTTGCTGGAAGAGCCGCCTGCGAATACTCTGTTCTTGTTGGTTGTGCATCAGTTAAGCAACGTCTTGCCCACAATCCGCAGCCGCAGCCGCATTGAAAAAATGATGCCTCTGGGCATCTCCGAACTGCGCGAGCTGTGCGCGATGTTCTTGCCCGAAGAAGAAATCAGCACTGCTACTTTGAGACTCGCCAGCGGAAGCTTTGGAAAAATCGCGAACCTTAAAACTACCGGCGGAGATGATATTTATTCCGAACTGCTGGAGCTGTTGGAAAACCCGCGCGCGAATTCCGCAGACACGATGCGCCTGGCAAAGAAAATTGCGGCCGAGCCCGCCCTGCACGGAATCCTTTTGGATGCGATCGCTCACCTTGGCTTGGCGGATTTATATCCGACAGCGACGCGCGATATCGCGAGCATCAGCACAATTTATTTGGAACCCGAGATTGCGATTTTTAAAGTTATAAATGATATAAAAACTGGATTGCTTCGTCGCTAACGCTCCTCGCAATGACAATCAAGAGTATGTTCGGGGCACACAACCTAAAACAAATACCGAATTGTCATTGCGAGGCGAAGCCGAAGCAATCCAGTAAATAAAGAGATAAAGAGAAATGTTCATAGATACACATTGCCACCTTACGAACAGATACATCCCCCTTTGCCAAGGCTCCGGGGGACAAGCGAAGAACGCGGACGAAGTAATTGCGCGCGCGGCCGCATCCGGCGTCGGAGCGCTGATTTGCGCTTGCGCGGAACCGGGCGACTTTGAGTCCGCAATCGCGTTGGCTGAGAAGCACAAGAATGTTTTCGCGACAATCGGCATTCATCCCGACACTGCGGGGAAAGCAACGCCCGATTACGGATATCTGTTGTCACACCCGAAAGTAGTCGGTGTCGGGGAAATCGGCCTTGATTATCACTACAACGCGGAAAATAAAAATCAGCAGATCGAATTATTCCGCGCGCAATTGGAAATCGCCCGCTGCGCGAACCTGCCGATTGCCGTGCATTCCCGCGATGTCGAGGAAGATATCGCCGCGGCCCTGGACGGCTCGGTCGGCGGCGTCATGCACTGCTTTACGGGCAGTTGGGATTTTGCAGCAAAGATGCTGGACCAAGGCTTTTACTTTTCCGCCAGCGGAATAATTACTTTCAAAAACTCCAATGAATTGCGTGAAGTTTTCGCAAAAATTCCGCTGGACCGGATTGTTATTGAAACCGATGCGCCTTGGTGCGCGCCCGTTCCCTTTCGCGGAAAGCCTTGCGAGCCGGCAATGGTTGCCCAGACCGCGCGCGTCTTGGCCGAAACCCGGGGCTTGAATTTGCCGGAATTGGAGATTATATTAGAAGAGAATACAAAACGGCTATACCCTAAATTAAAATGACAAGAGCAATTATTAAATCTGGACAGGTTTCTGAAAATCGCAAAGCGCGGTTCAATTACTCTATCGAAGACACCATAGAGGCTGGCGTTTCGTTGACCGGCGCCGAGGTCAAATCTATCCGATACGGCCTGGTTACGATTGTCGACGGGTTCGTGTCGGCGCGCGATGGAAACCTGGTCTTGAAAAACATCGTCGTCCAGCCACTGCCCACCGCCGCAAAGATCGTGCGCTTTGACGAGCGTCGCGGGCGCCAATTACTGCTTCATCAAAATCAGATTAACCGCTTGATTGGAAAGCTGTCGGAAAAAGGTGCGACTATTGTCCCGCTGAAATTATATTTCAACTCGCGCGGGAAGCTGAAAGTTTTGCTGGGAATCGGATACGGCAAGAACCGCACCGACAAGCGCGAGACTATTAAACGCCGCGAATGGGATAAAGAAAAGAGTAGAATTATCAGAGGGAAGAATGTAAAATGAATTTACGATTTGCGATTTACGATTTGTTGGGAGTGAAATCGTAAATCGCAAATCGTAAATCGTAAATTAAAAAAGGAGTACTCTCATGTGGACAACCATCGCAATAGTTGCAGTAATAATTTTATATATCGTCGCGGTTTATAACGGACTTGTCGCGCGGCGCGTGCAAGCTCGCGAGGCTTGGGCAACGATCGATACTCAACTGAAACGCAGGTACGATTTGATTCCGAACCTGGTCAATGCCGTTAAAGGCGCGGCAAAGCACGAAAAAGGAACGCTTGAATCCGTAATTGCCGCGCGCGGGCAGGCGATGAGTGCCAGCGGCGTTGCAGACAAAAGCGTTGCGGAAAATCAACTGACCGGCGCTTTGAAGCATATTTTCGCGTTAAGCGAAAGCTATCCGGCCCTGCGCGCGAACGAGAACTTTCTGGAACTGCAGCAAGAGCTGACCGACACCGAAACGAAAATCCAGGCCGCGCGGCAATTCTACAACACCGTCGTGATGAGCCTGAATACTCAGATCCAGCAATTCCCCAGCAGCATCGTCGCCAGCCTCTTCAAATTCGTGCCGGAAAAGTTTTTCGAGCTGGACGAGGAAGAGAAAGCCGCCGTCAAAAAAGCGCCCAAAGTTGAGTTCTGAGCATGAACAAAACTGTTTATGATCACATTCGCAGCAACAACAGGAAGACCGCTGCGTTGGTTGCGGCGTTTCCTTTGGTCTTTATTGCCTTGGTTTTTCTGTTTGTATGGATTGTCGCGCCGTTGGAGTTGGCGCTGGAAACGACCGCAATGGTTGCCGCGCCGACAATCGTTGCATGTTTGGTTTGGATGCTGATTTCTTGGGCTTTTGGTGATTCCATGATGCTATCATCCGCCGGCGCGAAAGAAATTCATGAAGACGAAAAAGAGTATAAGCAAATTTTCCGCAGCGTGGAAAATGTAGCCTTGGCCGCAGGATTGCCACGCCCCAGAGTTTATATAATTGAAGACGATTCTTTAAATGCCTTTGCGACCGGGCGCACTCCGAAAGACGCTTCTGTTGCCCTTACCCGCGGGATTATAAACAAGCTGGACCGGCTGGAACTGGAAGGAGTTATTGCTCACGAGATGGCGCATATCGGCAATCGTGACATACGCCTTGATATGCTGCTGATTACCGGCGTTGGAGTTACAGTTTTCGCCGCGGATATAATTTTCCGCATGGCGCTGTCGGGGGGTGGCAAGCGTGACAGCAAGGATAATACCGCAGCGATTTTATTTATGGTTTGGGCTGCGTTTATGGTGTTTAATTTTTTGATTACCCCGTTGTTGCGCATGGCAATTTCCCGCAAACGCGAATTTGCGGCGGATGCCACCGGCGCGTTTATCACTCGCAATCCGGCCGCGCTGGCGTCCGCGCTGCGCAAGATTTCCAAGGACTGCCGAGTGGAAGTTTTGGACAAACGCAAATCAATGGCCGCAATGTGCATTGCGAATCCGCTTAGCACGCGCGAGTTTTTTTCCGAAGCATTCGCGACTCATCCAAAAACTGATGAGCGCATCCGCAGATTGGAATCTATGTAGCCCAATAATTATCTTGACAAACGCTATATTGGGCGCTATATTTCTATATATGACTCAGAAATCTTTATCTTTGCCGGGAAACACTTTGGGCTGCCTCCTTGGGTTAAAAGGCGGATTGACCAAGCATCGCGCTGCCCTGCCCGAACTCCCGCCGGGGTCGCTGGATTTTATTCAAGAATGGATTCGCGTTTTGCTTGATGTTATAAAAAAATCGGGATATAAAAAGCACACAAATCTATACGGGCATTTAATCTTACTTCTCCGCGACCCGAAATATGTCGCGAACTTTATTGATTTTGCAGATATATCCCATCGCAGTTTTTACTATGCGCTCCGATTTGCAAATGCCTATAACTTCGCCGCGGATAAAATTAAACCCGAAGCGGATGTAGCGGATTTTGGCGCGGGATTCTCGCCTTTGCTGCCTTTGCTTAAACAAAACCATGGTAACATAAACAATTATTCATTGGACAGCAACAGCCTGATTCAAGATATCCGCAGCGATGTGCTGGCCAAATTGGGACTGCCACAAGAAAAGGCGTTTGACTGGCCACCGCAGAATGACATCTTTTTATCCCTTGGGACATTCGTTTATATACCCGAAGAGCAACAGAAAGAGCTTTTGGCAAAAGTCAATGAAAACTGCCGTGATTACTATATCGAGTTTGAGCTGAAAAAACCATCAACCGACAAGATACATGTCGAAAAGCAGCATGATAAATATTACCCGTTGGGAGCGGATGCAGTGAAACAAACTCTCTACAATTGCAATATCAAACTGATGTCAGACGAAGCGGAAGGAAACTCTATCGCGGCATACTCGCGATTGAAAAAAACACTGCCCCGCGCAACCGAAGCTTTTGTTTATAGCAGATAATGAAATCCCGCAGAGGCGGGATTTTTTATTTCATCATCGGGAACAGGATTGTGTCGCGAAGGGTTGGCTGGTCGAAGATTATGCTTGCCAGGCGATCTACGCCGACCCCAACGCCCGAAATCGGCGGAAAGCCATGCTCCATCGCCCTTACGAAATCATTATCCGGATTGAACGCTTCTTCCGCTCCTGCCGCTATATCCTTCGCCTGTTCCTCGAACGCCGCAAGCTGTTGTGTCGGATTTACCAGCTCGGAATAACCCTTGCACATTTCCGCTCCGCTGGCCAGCAATTGAAACATATCTATTCTGCGTTCATCTTCGTCATTTCTGCGCGCCAGAGGCACCATATACGCCGGATAGTTATACATAAACGTTGGCTGAATCAAGTCCGGACGGATTTTCTTTTTATAAACAAAATCCACTATCTCCGGGATGGATACGTAAGGCTCCAGCTCGTCGCGCGAGAACATCTTCCGGCTCAGCAGTTGCGAGCGCAATTTTTCCGCGTCGTCAAAGTCCAAGATATTGCACCCGAACAGCTCGTTCATTTTCGCCGTATAATCCAACTTTTCATAAGACGAAAAATCAAGCCTCAATCCCTGGTATTCAATCTGCAGAGTTCCGCGCAATGATTGAATCAGGTGCTGCACCAGCGCCCAGGTGAATTTTATATTATCGTTGAAATCCCAATACGCCGCATACCATTCCACCATCGTGAATTCCTGCAGATGCATCGCATCCATGCCTTCGTTGCGGAAATCCTTTGCAACCTCGAACACCCTGTCAAAGCCCGCGCCAATCGCCACCTTTAGCGGAAGCTCCGGCGAAATGCGAAGCTGAAAATCGGTATCCAGCGCGTTATGGTGCGTCGTAAAGGGGCGCGCCGCCGCGCCGCTGGCCACGTTCTGCAACACCGGCGTTTCGATTTCCATAAAGCCGTGCTTCCACATAAACTCGCGCCACAAGCGCGTCATTTGAAAGCGCCCCACAATCGCATCGCGCGATTCCTTGTTCGCAATCATGTCCAGATATCGCTGGCGATAGCGCGTTTCCGTGTCAGACAGCCCGTGAAACTTTTCCGGCAATGGACGCAGCGCCTTGGCCAAAATTTCATACCGCGAGACTTTGATTGTTAATTCTCCGGCGGTGGTGTGATAAAGCTCGCCTTCTATACCGATAAAATCACCCATATCAACATTGGCTTTCATAAATTTGTACTGCTCTTCGCCCAGCTCTTCCCGCGACATTGAAAACTGGATTTCCCCGTCAATGTCATAAATCCGGCCAAACATCAATTTTCCCAGCCAGCGAAGCGCCGTTACGCGGCCCGGCACGCGAACTTTCGCCCCCCCCTTCGCCAAGGCTTCGGGGGGCAGGCCGTCTGCCAAAGCACGGGTCTCGGCGATTGTGCCTGTGCGTTCGTATCTGTCTTTCCAGACGACGCCGTCGCGCGCGCGGATGTTCTCCGCTTTCTGCAGGCGCGCTTCCAGCTCGTTAGTTGAAATCTGTGTGTTCGTCTGGTCTGACATTATTTTTCCTTTTTATTAAAAACGGGCACCAAAAGCGCCCGCAGAGTTTCTTCCTACGTGGCGCAGTTTAACTAAATTTTTTCGTTTGCCCCGACATAGCGTGTATTATGACTAATTTTTTAGAAAAGTCCAGCATTTTTATATTTTATCCGGCAATTTCAGCATTTCGCCCAGTTTAAAGTCCCATTCTTCCGGATGAAATTTCAGCAATCCGCTGCCGGGCGTGAAAGTCAATTCTCCGATTTTCAGCCCCGTTTTCAGCTTTATGATATTGATGCGCACCAGCGGGAACGGCTCGGCCAATTTTTTGCACAGTTCCAGCATTTCCTTGAATTCTTTGGGCTTTTTAATGTCGCCCGTAGAACGCCCCATATTTTTCTTGAAAGGCATCCGCTTGAAATTCAAATCAAACTCGTCCGATATATGACGACCCTGTTCATCAAACCCGCGCAGCATTATCCATACGGGCTTTCCGTTAAAGCAAAAGAATTCGTACTCGGTGCCGCCCTTATCCATTTCCGGAATATACTTTTCGCATATTATCCGCGGCACGATATTCTTGTACCCCCATTCGAACCCGCGGAAATAGATATTTGCGGCCGGCCGCGTCCATTTCCTCAGTTTTTCGCGCGCCTTTGCAACATCCAAGTCCTTCTTTGACCGGCAGATTATATTCTGTTTGCAGCCCCAATTGACCTTTAGCACGAATTGTTCGGGCAGCTTATCAAAGTCTATCTCGTCCGCGCTGCGATATACGCCGATAAGATCGACTAGATACTGCGGGCCGACCGCGTCGGCGATATATTCCCTTGCGCGGTACTTGTCCGCGCACAAAGTAATCAAAGAATCATGATAGTAAAATTTCAGCCACTGGATTTTCTCGCTGTACGAACGCGGATTATCCAAATTCAAATCATATCCGTGCGCGCGGCGAAATCTATAGCCCAGGATGAATCTTATGTCCTTTTCGGGCAAGTTTTCATCGATGCGGCGCGCCCGCAGCCGAATATATTTTATAAAATCCGACAAGCGGCGCAAAAACGAGGGCTTTTTGATTTGCATTGCAACTATTCCTATATTCCGCTCAATTAATAACATTAAAATTGCAAGGTAGCAAGGGTAAAGAATTTGTACATTTGGCGAGTTTATTTAAAAAATACTTGCAATCGGCAAAAAACTGTGCAAAAATCCCAACCTGTGCGAGCGTAGCTCAGTTGGCTAGAGCGCAACCTTGCCAAGGTTGAGGTCGAGGGTTCGAGCCCCTTTGCTCGCACCACACTTCGCGTCTGTGACGCTTCGTGTGGCTTCGCCACGCGAAATGCGGAGCAGCGAAGTCCAACGAAGCCTTGGCGAAGTTGGATGAACGCGAAGTAGTGCCACCCGTAGCCTTGGCGTAGGGTGGCGGAGCAGATTATGTGTTGAATTTCCAGCCATTTTGCTGGATTTTTTCATTTCGACAAAATCCGCAAATAACTTGACAAATGGATATTTTGTTGTAGAATTGTCGCATGTCGGCAAATCTGACCCAAAATTTTTCCAATTCCGATTCCGCCTTCGCCAAGGCTCCGGCGGACAAGACGCAGCGCAGCGAAGCCGCATTTGCGGCCGCGGTGCGCGACCTGTTGCTGTTCGGCGGCAGCACCAATCTATTTTCAGATCCCGGGAACCTGGTTTTGAACCTGCCCTATCGCTTTTTCGCGTACACCGCTCCCGCTTGGGCAAAAAAAGGCTTTTTCGACTTCCATTTTCCATTCCGCTTTTCAAAAGACGGCCCCTCGGAGTTCCTGGACGTTTTCTTCAACACTTTGCACAAAAAGCTGGAAGCCGTAAAAACGAACAGATTAAAAGCCGTATCTTTAAAAAACGACGCTTGGGAATTCGACGCCGTGTTGAAACTGCTCGCGCCGGAACTGGAATTCGCGGACCCTTCCGAGAAGCTGGACTTTCTAAAAAACCAATGCAGCCTTAAAGACGAGGGCCACGTTCAATTTGAAGACCAACAAATCTTTCTCTCGCGTTATGCGATGATGCTGGTGGCGATAAATATCTCGGCCAGAAAAAACATGTCCAAGGCATTCCAGGACGATTTGAACTCCCCATTGTTCTCAGACGGAAACGACCCGGACGCCATGCAAAAATCAAAGGCCGACTTCGAATCCGAAATGCGCTTGAGATTCGCTTATTATTACTTCGCGCGTTCCGACATCAACAATGCCGATACGAAAACGATCGTCGCCGAGATTTGGAATCATATTCGCGGAAAGCAGCTTAAGGAAGCATACGAATCCGCTATGGCAAAACTGGATTTTACGGCGAAGGCGTTATTAAGCCCCGAAGACAACAAGAAATTCTTCGGGTTGCTGGGAAAATTCAAGCTGGAATACATTTTCGACATCTTGTTTTCCAAGCGAAAGGGCGATTTCAAGACGGAATTCGAAGACGCTTTGAACGACGCGGGCTATGTATTCGAACGGGGCAAATGGCGCAAAGGCAAAGACACGGCGGCGCAATATCCGGGCGGTACATTCTCGCCGCATATCGGATTTTTCCTTTGCCGGTGCATAAACGCATTCTGCGAATTCATCGAGCAGGAAAAAGAAAACTGTCCCGAAGACAATCGGCAGGAATGGCTTGAATCGCTGGCGAAAAACTTCTTCACCGCGGTTCGAAACGAGTATGGCAAAGCGGATAAGGGCGTGGACTTCATCGCCGCGCCGAAATTCGTAAACCAGCATCATAAAAACGCGCGCAAGCAAGCGGACGCGGCAGAGGCCGGCTCGGGGCGGACAATCGTCGATAAACTCAGCGGCGAAACGACGCGCGAATCCCCTGGTTTCATAGACTTGTGCAAATGGCAGACATTGTTCAGCAAAGACACCGAAGCCTGCCTGAATTACAGAAAAGGCGACGAGCGGACATTGGAAAAACTGCACGCCCAATTCGCCGCCAATCCTTGTCAAGAAACAGCGGATGAAATCTATGAGGCGGAAAAGGACCTTATAGAACTAAATATGTCGATCTATGGGTGCAACTGCAACGCGTGGATAAGGATTCCTATGCTGGGACGCGACGGCAAGCCTGTGCCGCGTCCACTGATCGGCGACAAAAAACCCGTCAGAATCGAAAGTTTTCCGGAACCTGTCAAAAACACTCAGACGACCCTCTTCCCGTTTGTCGTTCCGTATGACATCGATGTCGGCCAAATAGAACTGCCAAATGAACCATTTGAAAAAATACTTGCCGATTTGCCGGAAATACATTATTCCACGGCAGAAAAATTCCACCGCTTCAAGAAAACGGAAAACGGCTGGCCGCGCATCAAGGACGGGAACTATGAATGCATCAACGAATTCCTGCATGAAGAATATAATCCGGAAACTTGGACGACTATGGACGGAAAACCGTCGAACACCGGACGCACAAGAAAGAACTGCAAGCTGAAATACTTTTTATTCGAATGGGATCATCTGGACCCGAAGGAGCAATATAAAAAACTTTTGGCATACGAAAAATATATCGAACGCGCGGTATGGTCGGCTGGGGAAAATGGTTCCATACATATCAAAATCAAAGCGCTGTATGAACCCATAGTTCTGGAAGAATATGATTGGTTGCGCAGGCATATGCTTATCAAATTTGGATTCTTTGACAGCGACCCGAATACAAAAGACAACAGCCGCTGCACGCGAGTGCCGAATGCGACAAGCCCAAATACCGGCAAGCCGCAGAAGTTATTGCATTACAATCCGGACGCATGTTTTTCCGAGAACTGGCGGCCGCTGTTTATGGCCGAAAGAAAAGAAGCCGAAAGGCAGAAAGCATTGGCAGCGCAACACAAAGCGTCCATGCTATATTATACCGCCGACTCGAACGACAAGTGGCGGAACTATTGGATTGACAGGACGAAAGAAGCGCGCGCAATGCTGACGGAAGGAAACCGCACGGCCGCGCTTCCCAAGATAATCAATACCAGTGCAAGCAGCGTTCTCAGCGAGCAAGACTTTATTGATTTGCTAGGCGACCTATTGGAAAAAGACAATATCAATTATTTAAAAACTTTGTACAAGGCCAACACGCATTAAAAACGCGGCGTTCGCCGCGTTTTTTTACATAAACCAATTCCATGGCTTCAGCATATTCAGAAGCATCGCGCCCAAACGCTTCTTATCCGTAAACGTATGGCCGCAGCGCGGGCACACCACGAACGGTTTGGTCAGCGATTTTATCTTGCTGAAAATCATAATCCAGATTACCACGCCAGCCAGCCACGCGGCATATACGAGCATCCACATAACAAGGCCGTAATACTGGTCAACCAATGCGGTTAAGGAACGCACCACGGAAAGCGACGATTTCTCCAGATCGTTATAAATCCTGTTCGTTATCGGCCAGGTGCTGGGTCTCCACGGCATCACGTGCTTTATCCCATAGTTCGTCAGCAATGTCGTCCCGAGGCCCGTATAATTATCAAGCTGTTGTTTTATAAGCTTGTCCATTTCCTTATCGATTTCTGTTTTGGCGACTCGCTCAAGCTCTGTCTTGACCTTATCCAAACGCTCGTTCACCATCTTCGTAGTATCATCAACCTTGGCCACGGCGCTTTCCGCAGCGGTAATCGCCTTGTCCGCAGCGCCTGTATTCACGCCCAGCTTGCCGCCCACCAAGTTGGTCAGCTTCGACGCCTTGTCCGTTGTTTTTTTCGCATTCGCGGACGCGGCCTCTACTTTTTCAATCGGCTTTTCCGCCATCTTTACTTTATCTATCGCGTATTCGACAGGTTTTTTAAGATCTATTTTATCCGCGATATTTTTCAATAATTTCGCATATTCTTCCTGCATATTGCGCTGCAGGTCAAAGAACATCGACACGACGATCGACTTTTTTATCTGCTGGCCGTAATGATCTTTGACATAAAGCGGCGCGCGCCAGACGAACGGAGCCCATAAAAGAGTAAAAACCGCAAAGCCCACATAAACCCATCTTATCCATGGAATTTTGCGCTTTATCATCTTAACGCCTTTCATATCTATGACTTCCACTTCTTTTGGTTTTTTAGCCATTGCCGCCCCCTGTATAGGTTTCTGTGAATTTCTTTTTGAATTCTAGAAAATTTCCCTGCTCTATTGCAAGACGAATGTTTTTCATCAAGCTCTGATAGAATTTCAAATTATGCTGAGTCAATAAAATCGCGCCAAGTATTTCATCCGCTTTGACCAAGTGATGAATATACGCCAGCGTCAGCCCCGTATCGCCCAAAATAGTCCGGTCTTCGCGGAATTTAGCGTTGCGCAGGTTGATTGTGCCGCGCTCTGTGAATGCTTGCGCGGTGCGGCCCGCGCGCGTCGGCATGACGCAATCGAACATGTCTATGCCGCGCTCCACCGCGCCAAGAATATCCAGCGGAGTTCCGACGCCCATTAAATACCGGGGCTTGTCTGCGGGCAACAAAGGCGTCGTCGCGGCGATCGTGTCGAACATTACCGATTGAGGCTCGCCCACCGCAAGCCCGCCGATAGCGTATCCGTCGAATCCTATATCAACCAGCGCGGCCGCAGAACGCGCGCGCAAGTCCACAAAATCCGCGCCCTGCACTATCCCGAAAATCCCGTATCCAGGGCGGTCGACAAATGCATCGCGCGAGCGGCGCGCCCAGCGCGTCACCATATCGACATTTTTCTCCACCGCATCACGCGGCGCAGGCAAGCGCAAACACTCGTCCAAAACCATTGTGATATTGCTGTCCAATTGATGCTGAATTTGCACGGATTTTTCCGGAGTTAAAAAATGCTTTATTCCACCGTCAATATGCGAAGTAAATTGCACGCCTTCTTCGCTCATCTTCGTCAGGTCCGACAACGACATCACTTGAAACCCGCCGGAATCTGTGAGTATCGGGCCTTGCCAGCCGCTGAATTTATGCAGGCCGCCCATTTTTTCAACCAAATCACCGCCCGGCCGCAGCATCAGATGATAAGTATTCCCCAGAATCACTTCCGTGCCGGTGTCAACAACCATGTCCATAGTCAAAGCTTTTACAGTCGCAGCAGTCCCGACCGCCATAAACGCCGGAGTTTGAAAAGTCCCATGCGCGGTCTCCACCGACCCACGCTTGGCATTCCCGTCTGTTGCAATAAGATTGAATTTCAATGGCATTAATTTTTCCTGAATAATAAACAGCAATCACCATAGCTGAAGAATCTGTATTTTTCAAGCACTGCATGCGCGTAGGCGGCGCGCATCTCCGCCAAGCCTGCAAACGCGCTGACCAGCATGAACAGCGTGCTGCGCGGCAGATGAAAATTAGTCAGCAAAACATCTACGACTTTGAATTTGTAGCCGGGTGTGATAAATATGTCGGTGGTTCCGCAAAAAGGCTTTCCTCCGGCGCTTTCAAGAAGACGCAGGCTGGTCGTACCCACCGCAATCACGCGTTTGGCGGCGTTGATAATTGCGGCTTGCTCGACCGTAATGCATCCCCATTCGCTATGCATTTTATGCTGCGCGGTGTCATCAGATTTCACGGGCGCCCAAGTTCCCGCGCCCACGTGCAATGTTATATTTACTATCTGCGCGCCCGCCGCGCGCACGGCATCCAGCAACTGCGGCGTAAAGTGCAAGCCTGCCGTAGGCGCCGCCATACTCCCCGCCGGATCGGCATACACCGTTTGATAGCGCTCGCGGTCTGTTTGCTCTTCCTCGCGCTTCATATACGGAGGCAGTGGCATTTTCCCGACCCGGTCCAAGACGTCAAAAACATCCTCCTTCGCCAAGGCTCCGGCGGACAAGTTCTCGCAATGGAATTTCAGCAGCAGGCCGCTGTCGTCGTTTTTATCAAGGACTTCTATTTTCGTACTGTCGCCCAGCGTCAAGATTTCGCCGACTTTTAATTTATTGAATTTCTTTGCAAAGCCAAGCCAATCATTGCCCGACGTTGTATGCAGCGTTATTTCATATTTAGTGCCGTCGGAGGCGGCCGCATCAAACCTGGCCGGGATTACCTTGGAGTTATTAAACACAACCACGTCGCCCGGGCGCAGATATGAAATAAAATCTGTAATGTGTTTATCTTCATTGCCCGGCACAAGCAGCATGCGGCTGGCGTCGCGTTGATCCAGCGGATGCGTCGCGATAAGTTCATTCGGCAGGTCAAAATCAAAATCGGAGACTTTCATTATTTAAATATCTTTACAATTTCTACCGCACCGGACAAACCGTTATTCCAATTTTCTTATCAATCTTAAAACGCCATAGTCCGGCCTCTTCCGCTTCCTTTATATGATTTGGAGAATCATCCATAACTATGAATTCGTCATTCGGATATTTTTCTTGTATTTCTTTATAAAAACCAAATTTCGATGTGAAAGGTGGAACAAAATCTATTGATGCGAATTTTCCAAATGTTTTGGTCAGAAACTTTTTATATCTTTCATTTGATTCAGGCGAATAGTCATTAGCCGAGCAGATATGAACCGGATAATCTTTCAAAAGCTGTTTTACATCTTGCACTGCGTCCGGCAGGAAAGGCGTTTTTATATGCTGGTCGGTTTCATAAAAACGCTTCATAAATCCTTCTTGTTTCGGCGTTAAACTATGATTTTTTAGTTTAAGTTTCACTGCCATAATCGCAAAATCGAACCAGGTCAGCCTGCCCGCCGCGATTTCTTCTTTGGCAAACCGTTTGAATTGCTTGGAATAATGCTCTTGCACAACACCGTTCAGGTCCAGAATAATGCGAAGTTTCGGTTTAGTCATTTCTTAAACTCCAATCCTTGTTCTTCATAATTCTCCCGCTTGTCTTCCCAATCCTTTTCCACGCGTACGAATAAGTGTAAGCGGGCATTCACGCCCCATTCGTCTTGTATTTCATGACGCGCGGCGGTGCCGATTTGTTTTAATTGAGCGCCGCCCTTGCCCACTACGATTTTTTTATGGTTTTCCGATGCGACGACGATTTTCTGATAGATATCCAGCACTCCGTCCGGAGCAGTTTCTACTTTCTCGGTCGCCACGAAAATATGATAAGGCAATTCCTGATGCACGAACTTATACACTTTCTCACGCGTGATTTCCGCCAGCCACAATGTATCCGGCACATCCGTCTGATCATGCGGATCAAACAGATACGGGCCGGTCGGCATTACCGCGGCCAAGGACCCCAGCATAGGCGCGATTCCATCGTTTTTCAGCGCGGAAATCATGAAGATTTCTTTGAATATGCCCGCTTCCGACAGCTCCGCCGCAATCGGCAAAAGTTTCGGCTTTGGCACCGCATCGGTTTTGTTTATTACGGCGAAAATGGACTCACCTTTCAACTTCGCGATTATGTCCCTGGTCGTTTTCGTAATCCCATGAGTCGCGTCAATCAGCAACAGCACCGCGTCCGAGTCCCCCAGCGCGTCAAAAGCCGCGCCCACCATAGCCCGATCCAGGCGCCGCGCGGGTTTAAACACCCCCGGAGTATCCACAAATATCAATTGCGCGTCACCAACCATCTTTACCGCACGCAGGCGCGTGCGCGTAGTTTGGACCTTGTGCGACACTGCCGACACCTTGCGCCCCATAATCTGGTTCAACAAAGTGCTCTTTCCCGCGTTAGTCGGGCCAATAATCGCGACAAAGCCAGAATGTGTGTTTTTCATAAAGGAAATGATAGCAGAGGAAAATTGGAAATAAAGAGAAAAAAATGACTAATGACCAATGACTAATTAATGGGTTCGCTTTCGCTCACAAGTTCATCGACTGGATTGCTTCGGCTTCGCCTCGCAATGACAATTTAGCGTGGATTGGTAATTAGTCATTGGTCATTAGTCATTAAAAAACGCCCTTTCGGGCGTTTTTAGATAGAATCGGCGTTTATCCATCTTCCGTCTTTCAACAAGCCCGGGGACATCGCTTCGTTATGGCGCAGCGTATCAATCGTCCTGCGCGCTGTCGGCGCGTCCAAGCCCACTACGCGGACTTTATGCATTCCGCCTTCGTTATCAACCCGGACATTGCCCAGATTGCTTATGCGGCGTGCAAGCGCCTGTGCGCTGTCTTCACTGTAAAACGCCGCTACCTGCACCGTGTACGGCCCAGTGCCGCCGGTTGCCGCCGGTTGAGGTTGCGGTGCCGGACGATATTCAGGCTCTTCCGCGGTCATTCCTCCCACACCAAGCGTTGCGTTCTTTACCGCCAAGCTCTGTTCCGCCAAGACCTGGACCTGGACCTTGGTCTGGCCCGTCATGCCCAGCTTTTTCGCCGCCGCGGTCGAAACGTCCATAATCCGAGAGTTCACGAACGGACCGCGGTTATTCACGCGCAGCACCGCCGAGTTGCCGTTATCCAGGTTAGTAACCCGCACGATCGACGGCAAAGGCAAGACCTTGGATGTGGCGACCAGTTGCTCCGAGTTGAAGACTTCGCCATTCGTCGTCTTCGTTCCGTTCAGGTCGTTCGGTATTATGCCCGCTATGCCCGTTTGATTATAGGACATATCTTCCATAGGCGTGTATTGTATGTCATCCACCTTGTACGCCGATCCGACATGATACTTCGGCGCCGGCGCCAGCAGATACGAATTATTGTCGTAACTCGCGCCGCTTAGGCTTTCTTCGGTCATCTCGCCATAGCCGCCGTACTTGTCCTTGTTCGTGGTATCCGAGCAAGCGGCCAGCGCAAGCGGCAAAATTAAAAACGGTATATAATACAACTTCATGGATTTCCTCCTTCCATTCTTAACAAACATTTTATCATAAAAAAAAGCGAGATGCAAACGGGAAAAGTAGAAAGTAGCAAGTAGAAAGTAGAAAATATATACCCCCTACTTCCTACTTTCTACTTGCTACTTTTATTAATAATCCACGCGCACGGAAGATATAAAATCCCATACATTCCGATTGCCGCGAACAGCTTGAAGATATTATCGATCGGAACAAACCAGATCCCGACCGCCAGAACGGCGGAAAGCACCGCAAAGCCCGCCACCGCGCGCTTGGTTCCCGGCAGAATCCTGAACAAATCCCGTTTGCGGCATTCGCGCAGCAGCAACAGGTTCTTCACATAGCCCCCGACCACGATCCCGACAGGAATCGCAAGATACCCAATGAACGCGAACAGACCCAGATACAGCCCGCTGGATACAATCAGCCCAATCACCGAAGTTCGCACCGGAGTCTTTACATCTTGCGCCGCGTACAGAGTTTTGGAATAAATCTGACTTGTCGTCATTACCGGCAGAACCAGCGCTTGTATCATAATCGCCGCCGCAACCGCCAATGTGCTTTCATGAGTCCAGGCGCCATGCTCGAACAAAAACTGCATTATCGGCTTCGCCAATGCTATCAACCCTGCCATACAAGGCAGCGTCAGCATCAGGCTTTGCCTCATCGCCGCGTTCTGCTGGACATACACACGCGTCATATTTTTTTCCGCCAGCGCATTCGAAATGCTGGTCAGCAGCACCGTCCCCGCCGCAAGCCCTATGATGGCAAACGGCAGCTGCACCATCCGGTCGGAATAGAAAAGCCAGGTAACCGCGCCGGCTTGAAAGGACGCGACCATAGTCCCGATGATTATATTCAACTGATAAAATCCGCTGCCCACCAGCCCCACGCCCAGACGTCGGAATGCCGTCCTTATCTGACCGTTCCATTTCGGGCGCATCAGCCGCAGCCCGAACTTTCGCGCGCGCAGCCGCCCCCACAAGACCGACATTTGGACCACTCCCGACAGCACCACCGCCGCGGACAGGATATACAGCGTGCCGGTTTCCGCATTCAGGCGCATGGCAAGCACCAGCGCCCCGATAGAAAACAAATTGAACAGCACGGGCATGCTCGCGACCAGGGCGAATTCGGAAAAAGCGTTCAATATACTGCCCAGAAATGCCGACCCGCATATGAAAATCAAATACAAGAACAGCCAGCGGCCGATTTCCACCGTCATCTGCATCTTGCCCGGATCGTCCGCGAATCCCGGCGCCAGAATCCAGATTATAATCGGCATCGCTATCAAGCCGATAATCGTAATCCCCAGCAAAACCGCCATCAGCCAAGAAAAGAAATTATTGGCGAAACGTCCCGCGGCGTTTTCGTCGCCTTTTCTCTGCTGTGCAAACATCGGCACGAATACCGCGGACAGCGCGCCTTCTCCCAACAGATCGCGGAATAGATTCGGCAATTTAAACGCCGCAAGAAAAATATCGGACAGGCGCCCCGCCCCCAGCACGTTAGCAATCAGAACGTCGCGCACGAAACCCAGGATGCGGCTGACCGCCGTCCAGCCCCCTACTTTGAAAATATGTTTGCCAAGCTTCACGAAAGAGATTATACTTCCAAACACGAAGGAAAATCTATGAAAAAATTTGTGATGTTATCAATGTTGGCGGCGGTGCTTGCCGGGTGCGGCGGGACATCGACGGAGCCCGAGAAGACCTTGCCGGAAATTTATGAAACCGCTTATGCGAAGTTCAATAAAGAAAACTATAAGCAAGCCGCCGAGGAATTCATCAAAGCGGAATCGCAATTCCCAGCAAGCCCTTGGGCGTCCGACGCCCTGATTATGGCGGCTTATTCGCAATACCTGGACGGCGATTTCGCAGGCACTTTGCTGACGACCGACCGCTTTATGCGCTTTCACCCGGGACACAACGATGTCGCGTATGTCCTGTACCTGCGCGGAATGAGCTATTACCGCCAAGTGTCCGATGTACGCCGCGAGCCCGGAATGTCCGCATACGCGCTGAACACTTTCCAGCAACTGGTTACCCGATTCCCGAACTCCCCGTATGCCGAAAACGCGCGCAATAAAATCATGATTCTGAAAAACTATATCGCCGGCAAGGTAATGTATTCGGCGCGCCGCGATATGAATAAGAAAAACTGGACCAGCGCTATTAACCGCTTGCAATCGATCGTCACCGGAGGCCAGGAAACCGTTATGACGGCGGAAGCTATGTTCAGACTGACCGAGGCTTATACCGCCATCGGCATGTCCGAACAAGCCGCAGGATACGCCGAGATGTTAAAGTTGAACTTCCCCGATAATGAATGGACAAAGAAGTTGAAATAAAAAATCCCGCCATTTGGCGGATTTTTTATTTGCAAGACATATTGACAAACGCCACTGACATGGTATTATTCCCCGAAAGAGACATTAATAATGCCAGAAACAAAATGGTCTTGTGCGCAATGCGGTAAATGCTGTCAAGAAGCCGTGATATTTAATACCCGTCAAAAGGACGCGATTTCTGCACGATATCCAGGTCTGAAATGGATTCATGCCATGGATGCCGAAGGTGACTCGTTTTATTACGAAGCTAAATCCTTTGCATTGGGCAAATGTCAGTTTCTGCGCCCAACCGTTGACGGAAAATACGAATGCGATGTTTATGACCTGCGCGGACCGGTATGCCACGCATTTGGCGACCACGAATACGTTTTGTATGTGTGCCATACAAACCCCAGGTTTGACCCAGATGAATACGAGGAAGAGAACATGCTGGTCGATATGAGGAACCCGGATGCATTGGCATGGTACAATCACGTTAACGAAACAATCCTGGGCAAATACAAATAAAAAATCCCGCTTTCGCGGGATTTTTTATCTGGAATAGAATTCAACGACCAGTTCCGGTTGCATTTGCACCGGGTACGGAACGTCCGACAACTCCGGAATGCGTACGAATGTCGCGACGAAGTTCGTGCTGTCTACTTTCACATAGTCCGCAAACGGTCTTTCCGCCGACTCCAGCGCAAGCACCACCAGCGGCATTTGCTTCGCTTTTTCGCCGACAGTAATCTCATCGCCTGGCTTTACCTGGTAAGACGAGATTTTCACTCTCTTTCCATTCACCAATACATGTCCGTGACTGACCAACTGGCGCGCGCTGAACACCGTCGGCGCCAATTTCGCGCGATATATCACCGCGTCCAGGCGGCGCTCCAGCAATCCGATCAGATTCTCGGAAGCGTTGCCTTTCATATTATTGGCTTCATCATAGTATTTATGGAATTTCTTTTCGCCGATGTTGCCGTAATAGCCCTTTAACATCTGCTTTGCCCTATGCTGTTTCGCATAGTCGGAGTTATTTCCGCCGCGGCTGGTCGGACCATGCTGGCCCGGCTTGTATTTTCTTTTATTAAACGGAGACTTCGCCTGACCCCACAGATTCACGCCCAAGCGGCGGGAGATCTTCAATTTTCTTGTGCTGCGCTTCGCGCCGTCACGTGCCATTTTTTATCCTTTTGGTTTTTCGGTGCCGGCATAATTGCAGAATCCTTATCGCGAATGAGACCAAAAGACATCATTGCTTAATCAGTTCTGGCGCGCCAGCGGGGCGTATATTACAGGGAATTTTTGCGGAAGTCAAGAAAAAGGGCACAATTATGTGCCCTTACTATTAATACGAAACGCAAGGTTTCTTGCATTCGCGCACTATGCGGGTTTCGGTCATGGTTCCGCGCGGCTCGTAAATCAGAACCGGCTGGTACACTTGATAATGTTCCGTGATTTCAGTATGAGTCTTCACACGGACCTGTTGGCCGCAGTTCTTTTTGCAAGGAACGTTCCAAGCAGGGTTGGCTTCGCGAACTTCGCGAACCGGATAATAGCCGCCGCGATAATCAGGCGTGGAATAATCCCAAGCCCCGTCACTGGCAGCCGCAGTGCCCATAATTCCAGCAAATACTGCAGATAAGATAACTTTCTTCATAGATAACTCCTTTAGGGTTGACAGAAATATAGCGCAAATTTTGGAGTTGTCAAGATTTATTTTGGGAGATAATTACAGGGGCGGGAAAACCCGCCCCCATAAACCAACAATCCATTTATTTCATCACAAAATGCACGTGGATTGACGGGCTTTTGCGATCGCCCAGCATCGGACGGATGACCTTTTTTACCGCCGCATCAACGGATTGCCGCAATGCATCCTGCGATTTTCGCTCCCCTTTGCCCAGGTCCTTTATCAGATTCGTGATTTCGATTTGGATTTGGCGCTTCGCGTAGCCCGTAGCGTCGGATTCGAACAATCCCGCGCTGGAGACCTCGGGCACGTCTTTCAGGTATCCCCTTTTATCCACCGACAAGGTCACGAACACCGCTCCTTCGGTCGAAAGCTTTTTCCGGGTTTTCAGCACCGGATCGTCGCCGCTGCGCTCCGTTTCGCCTTCCATCACTATAAACCCGGCCTTGAAGCTTTCCGTCACATACGGCTCTTCGCCCTTGCGCAGCGCCACGATGTCGCCGTTATGCACCAGCATCATCGACTTGGCCCCGCCGCGCTCCATCGCCATCTTCGCGTTCAACATTTCCGTAACGTATTCGCCATGCATAGGGATGATTACCTGCGGATGGACTATGTCATAGAACTTTTCATATTCCGGCCGGCCCGCGTGTCCGTTCGCGTGCAATTTCGCCGTGTCGAAAATGGTCTTCGTAGTAATGCCCATTTTCGCCAGCTTGTTATACAAGAACGATACCGCCGATTCCCGGCTGGGGATTATAATCGCGCTGAACACCACGGTATCCGTCGGCATCAGCTTCAGCTCTTTTACATGTCCGCGGCAAAGGCGCGTCAGCATGGCGTATTTCTCGCCCTGCGAGCCAGTCAGGTATATCGCCTGCTTTTCGGCCGGCAAGTCCTTGACCTCGCTGTGCAGCATTATATCTTTTGGCACATAGCCCAGCTCTATCCCCAGCTCGCGAAATTCCGGCAAGCCCACGAACGGCACGGGTTTGGGGTTGCTGCGCTCCTTTATGCAAGGCACGCGGCCGGCGGCCAATGCCGCCTTTGTGAATCCGTCCATGCGCGCCATACTGCGCGAGTATCCGGTGACCAGCACCCGCCCTGGAGCATTCTTCATTATATCTTCCAGAGTCTCGGCGACCTCCAGCTCCGTCGTCTGGACGGGTTGGCGCGTGATTTCCGTCGAATCATTGACGCAAGCCAGCAAGTCCGGATCGCTGCCTATCTCGCGCAATCTGGCGTAATTCGTCGGGCTTTCGATCGGAATCCCGTCGTTAAAGGTCCAGTCGCCGGTATGCAGTATTTTTCCCGCGCCGGTTTTTATCACCAGCATCTGCGCTTCGGGTATCGAATGGCTGACGTGAAAGTTTTCTATATCGAACGGGCCGACTTTGAACTGGGAGCCTTCGTGGTCTATGACAACGAAGTCGCTTGGCTTGTAATCGATTTCCAGCCCGTCGAATGTCCGCTTCATGAATTTTGCCACGAACCGAGTGCAATAAATCGGGCACTTGAACTTGGGCCAGATATATTTAAGCGCGCCGACATGGTCTTCGTGTCCATGAGTGATAACTATTCCGACTATATCTTTCTTGCGCTTTTCCAAGTACTCCGTGTCGCTGTACTTCACGTCCTCGCCGCCGACATCCGCGTCCAAGAATCCCATTCCGCAATCGACGATCAGGTACTTGCCCTTGTACTTATAGACGTACATATTCTGGCCGACGTGTTCCAGCCCGCCCATAGCGAAGAAGTAAATCACATCGTCGGGGTCGTCGGATTTTTGATTTACGATTTGCGATTTACGATTTGATTCCCCGGTTTTAGAGTTTTTAGTTTTTCCTTTGGCGATAGCAGCATCGGCGGCGGCAATCGCCACACCCTTGCCGTCATCCGAAAAAGGATCCGTAATATCCACATCGTCTTCCGTGTCATAATCGCCGTTATGCAAGAACGGCAAGTTGGCTATTTTGTCGTTCTCGTTTTTCTGTTTTTTAAGTTTTACCATTTTATATTTTTCCTTTTTTGGTATTGAACATTACCCAAAGCGGGAAATTCATTGCGAATAAACAAACAAATTGAGTTTAGGAAATTTATTTGTAGTGAATCTCCGCCCTGGGCGGTACGAATGCAATTCTACCATTCATTCGAAGCTGTGTCAAGAGGGACGGAATTCCGCCCCCACAATCAGCCAATCGTCGCTTTTATACGGCGGACGCCGGCGGCGCTGGATTCTTCTTTTTGGATTTTGAATTTGCCCAAGTCGGCCGTATTCGCAGCATGCGGACCGCCGCAGATTTCTTTCGAATAATCGCCTATCGTATAAACTTTTACCAGCTCGCCATATTTGCTTTCAAACACTCCCATAGCACCCGCCGCCTTGGCATCCGCGACCGTCATTTCTTCGCACATCACCGGCAATCCGGCCGCGATTGCTTCATTAACTATTTGTTCCACTTGTGCCAGCTCTGCGGGTTCCATGCGCCGATCGAACGAAAAGTCAAAACGAAGGCGCTCGGCCGTGATATTCGCGCCTTTTTGAAAAACCGTATCGCCCAAGACCCTGCGCAATGCCGCCTGTAACAAATGCGCCGCGGTATGCAGCTTTGTCGTTTCCTCGCTGTTATCGGCCAGGCCTCCTTTAAACTTATTTTCCGCCCCTGCCCTGGATTTTTCCTGATGCTCTGCATATAAACGATGAAAGCCGTCCGTATCGACTTTGACACCGCGCTCGGTCGCCAGTTCCTGCGTGAATTCCAGCGGAAAGCCGTAAGTATCATAAAGCCGGAACGCGTCCGCCGCCGCCAGCTTTTTATCCGTCGCCGCGTCCAAGTATTTCGTTGCGATTTTCATCCCAGCGTCCAATGCCCGTCCGAACAATTCTTCCTCGCGATTCAGGTTCTTTATTATGAATTCCCGGTTGCGTTCCAATTCCGGATATACGTCCCTATAATTATCGACCACAACCTGCGCCACCGCCGACATAGCCTTTGCCGGAGCGCCCAGCCCGCTCAGATACCGATACGCCCTGCGAATCAGACGGCGCAATATATAGCCTTGATCCACATTCGACGGCATAATCCCCTTGTCGTCGCCAAGTATAAACGTCGAAGCCCGAAGGTGGTCGGCAACGATTCTGTATGCTTTGATATTAGGCTGGGCATATTTAGTTCCCGTCATCTCTTCTATTTTTTTAATAATCGGCTGAAACAACTCCGTCTCGAAAACACTGGCCACGCCGTTCATCACGCAGAGCGTGCGTTCCAATCCCATTCCCGTATCAACATTTTGCTGTGACAGGGGGGTATACTTGCCTTCCTTGTCCTTGTTATACTGCATAAAGACATTATTCCAGATTTCCAAATATTTGCCGCAGTTGCACGCCGGGCCGCAATCAGGTCCGCACTTTGGTTGGCCGTTGTCATAAAATATCTCTGTGTCCGGTCCGCAAGGCCCGGTTACCAGCCCCCACCAGTTTTCTTTTTTCGGATAAAAGAAAATACGCTCGTCCGGATAGCCCAGCGCGCGCCAAGCGTCCGCCGCCTCGTTATCGCGCGGAGCGTCCTGGTCCCCGGCAAAGCAAGTCACGGTTATTCTTTCCTGCGGGATTTTCAGGATTTGCGTCAAAAACTCGTGGCTGAACGCGATGGATTCTTTCTTGAAATAGTCCCCCAGAGACCAATTGCCCAGCATTTCAAAGAAGGTCAAATGACTGGCATCGCCGACTTCGTCGATATCGCCCGTGCGCAGGCACTTTTGAAAATCGACCAAACGGCGCCCCAACGGGTGTTTTTCTCCCAAAAGATACGGCAGCAGCGGATGCATGCCAGCCGTCGTGAAAAGTACTGACGGATCGTTTTCCGGCATCAAGGATGCCGACGGGATTTGTTTATGTCCGCGTTCGATGAAAAAATTTATAAAAAGCTGCCGCAGTTCGTTTGCTGTCATTTTTCTTTACCTTTTATTGTTCCGCGATTTTAAAACAACAAATTTCAAGTAGCAAGTAGAAAGTAGGAAGTAGGAGGTAGGAGGTAGGAAGTAGGAAGTAGGAGGTAGGAAGTAGGAAGTAGGAGGTAGGAGGTAGGAGGTAGGAGGTATAAAAGGGCCGATAGTAATCTTTACCATACTAGTATGATAAGTATAAAATGCTTTGTTCGTTATATTCGTTATAATGGACATCATATTTATAACCTCCTACTTCCTACTTCCTACCTCCTACTTCCTACTTTCTACTTCCTATCTTTTATGCTATAATTCAACTATGAAGCCTGGATTGATGTTTCCCATTCTCGCCATTATCGCGATTATTGTCGCGTCCAGTTTCGGGCTGCATATTTTCCCCACCGCGCCGATTCACAATCTCCCCGATTCGGCCCTTAACATCGCCCTGTTCGTCTGCCCGGAGGCGAACGAGACCTTTGACCTGATCGCGCAACAGCTATCTTATATCCAGGGCTCGCTGACTATCGTTTTCTTCTTCGTTTTCATGATATGGATCGCGATGCTGGGCTGGGCGCTGTATCAGAACCTGCTGCAGGATAAGTTTGTGGAGAAAAACTGGCAAAGCATTATGTTTCTGGGGAAAACTCTGTTCTGGATAACGATAATCATCACGCTGCTGATGCACAGTCCGAACCACTTTCGGCGTGTGAATCTGCGCGGGGCGACCGGAGATTTCGTACTGTGCGAATCCAATAATCCCGCATCCCGTCCGGTGCGCGCCGAGGCGGTATCCATAGCGCCTTAAAAAAGCCCTTGACCTTTTCTCGCAAATTCTTCTATTATTTAAGCATACCAAGCAGATGCAAGGTAGGAATCAACCCTTCTAAAGGAGAAAAATATGAACAAAATGGAATTGATCGAAGCGATTGCTAACGAAACCGGCGCGACCAAAGCGATGACCGGCGAATTTTTGGATGCGTTCCTCAACACCGTCACCAAAGTTCTGAAAAAGAAAGGCGAAGTCCGCCTGGTCGGATTCGGCACCTTTACAACCGCAAAGCGCAAAGCGACCACCGGCCGCAACCCGCAGACCGGCGCCGCCATCAAAATCCCGGCGTCGACCCAGCCGAAGTTCAAAGCTGGCAAAGCCTTGAAAGATGCGCTGAATTAATAGCATCGTATTTTTAAAAAAACCGCCCGATCGGGCGGTTTTTTTGTTGTTCGCGATAACGGAAAATATTCCATCTGTACTTTTCTCCTTGCGAACTCTTGTATTTTCTAATATAATATTCTTACCAAACTAGGAGGAAATAAAATGCCAATGAAAAAAACAACTAAAAAAACCGTCCACGCTAAAGCTCCGGCGGGCAAGGCGCCTGTGGCGGCAACGATGCCGGCCGCGCCAACCTGCGGATGCGGATGCCACGGCGGGCATTTCTGGAAAAAGCTGATAATCCTGATTATCGTTTTCGCGGCGGGCTTCGCGGTATGCAAATGCACCTGCCACCACAAGGGCTTTGAGGGCAAGCGCATGAATAAAGCCACGTTCGTGGACGGCTGTCTGGACTTGTCCAAAATAAACCGCCCGGCGATGGTTGAAAAAATGCTTCAGGCGGATCTGGACGGCGACGGCTGCATCACCAAGGAAGAACTGAAAGTCTTCTGGAAGGAAAAGCGCGGCATGGCCGATTCTGACACGGAAATCGAAGAATAAAAAATCCGCCGAACGGCGGATTTTTTTATAAGAATTTACTGCGCAAATTCTTAGGACGCTTTCTTCCAAAAACCCCAGCCGGATTTTTTATCGCCGTCATCGCGGCGCGGGCGGCGGTCGCCGTATCCGCGGTTTCCGTCGCGGTCGCCACGGTTTCCACGATCCCCGCGGTCCCCGAAAGACGAACGGCGATCTTGAAACGCCTTGGCGCTTGCCTCGTCGCGCTGGACCAATTTCAAAGTCGTGACCGACAGCTTGCCGTTGCGGACTTCATCATCAAACTCCACTACGTCGTTTTCGTTCAGGAACCTGATGTCCGCCGCGCGCAATGCGGACGAATGAACGAACACGTCTTCCTTGTTTCCGGCCTCGTTAGCAGTATCCGGAGAAATAAACCCGAAACACTTTTTGCCGTTGTACCATTTTACTTTACCTGTACGCATAACTTTACCTTTTTTTATGCTTGTTGCAGCTCGGCGACGCCGAACCTTTCGGCATTGTGCTATATGCGGTTCCACAAATCAAGAAAAATAAAATTGGGTTGCGTTTTGCCGCTGGGTATGTATAATTGCCCAGTTGCCGGTTTAGCTCATCTGGTAGAGCGGCTGATTTGTAATCAGCAGGTAGTTGGTTCGAGTCCGACAACCGGCACCACACTTCGCGTCTGCGACGCTTCGTGTGGCAAGCCACGCGAAATGCGGAGCAGTGCAACGCGAAGTAGTGTCGCCCGAAGCCTTGGCGAAGGGGGACCGGCAAGCCACCAAAAATTACTTTTATTTCTTAAACAACAATATATACTCGTGTTTAAACACGTAATAGTCAGATGACAGTGCGCGATAGCGCCAAATATCGGTTTTCCCCTGTTTCGCCCGCGAACCGTCCATATTCTTGACCACTATGCTCTTCAGCGTCAGCCCCGCGTTCATGCACTCCTGCATGCAATAGAAACCCAATGGCAGCCACCGGCCCCGCGCGTACTTATCCCCTATCACCACCGCCAGATGCCGGTCGTCCTCCAGCACTTCCATACAATTTCTGACCACTTGGCCGAATTTTTCCACAAAGTCCGCCAATGTCTTCGCGTTGGATAAATCCGACGGCGCATCGCTGAACTTCAATATATCGAAATAAGGCGGATGAAGTATCACTAGCTGGACTTTCTCGCGGGCCTCATGGGCCAATCCTTCGCGCACCAGGTCGTACATTTCCGGCGCCGTGCTGTCCCCCGTCAGAAGCAATGAAAAAGTATTCTTCGGGCCGTCCAATGGCAAAGACGGCTGACCCAGCAGCCTTTGTCCTACATAATCAACTATATCCTGTTTTATATCGATCCCGATGAAATTCCGACCCAATGTTTCGCACTCGTAAGCCGTGGTTCCGCCGCCCATAAACGGGTCAAGCACCGTATCGCCGGGCTTGGTAAATCTTTTTATAAACTGGCGCGGGATTTGCGGTATGAAATTTCCGTGGTATCCGCCTTCGTGTTTTCCGGAGTTGTCGCGCCTATCAATCAGCCACAGGCTGTCCGTTTCTATGTCGGAGAGAAGGCGCCATTCCTTCATATCAAAATCGTTGAACTTAGGCACAAGGGAAGTGTAAGACACCAATTTTCAAAAGTCCAGTTTATTTTAAAGCGGATTTATTATATAATAAAAGTATGAAACGAGTTTTTCTCGCTGCTTTTTATTGCTTGTTTTTCGGCGGAGCCTTGGCCGTTGATTTTCCGGCAGTACAACAAGACACCACGTTGCGCGCGGCGGGCTTTCCGGAATCGAAATTCGATTACTCATTCACCGAGCGGGTTGCCGCAATGCGTGAGGGCTACGCTCCGTTCGAAACCCAATACGACGCCAACGGCAATTGCGTATCCGGATGCGCTTATCAGGGAATGAATATCGACACCGAAGCCCGGCGTCTGGAGCGCGACATCGCCATAACTCAGCAAAAAATAGCTGATTACCGCGCCTTGCACCCAGAGGTGTCGGGGTCGGCGCAAGAATATGCACAGCAACCGAACGTGACAACCGCACCGACACTTACACCGGCACCAACAACGCCAACGGCGGCGGCGCGATGCCAGCCCCTGAATTCGGCGATTCCGAATCTGCAGACTATACCGCTGGGGCTGCCTTTATTGGGCGCGCCGCGGATTACATCCGGCTTTCAGCCGGCCAGAAAGAATCCCGTGGACGGTAAGGTTCGCGACCATAACGGCATCGATTTTGCCGCCCCACAGGGCACGCTGATCTTTTCGCCCGCAAGCGGAACCGCAGAGCGCGTGTTTCAGGACTCTGCCTGCGGCAAAGGCGTCATTATAAAGCACGGCGAGGGCTTTTCGACCCTTTACTGCCACTTGTCGGACAACAGCATAGTGCGCCAAGGCGAAGCGGTCGGCGCCGGGTGTCTTGTCGCAAAAACCGGAAATACGGGGCGGTCCACCGGCCCGCACTTGCACTATGGCATTTATCTGAACGGATTATTTGTTCCGCCGGAGAATTTTATTTCAAGGTAAGGTATTCCCCTCCTGTGGAGGGGTGGATGCGAACGAAGTGAGCAGACGGGGTGGTTTGTTTAATGTTCATAGATTACAAGAACCACCCCGCCCCTTCGGGGCACCCCTCCACAGGAGGGGAACCGCGACTCCGCCGATATAGTTTATTACTGTAAAATTTTAAGGAGTTCCGTTGCGGCGGCCGAGGTGGCGGATTTTTTTGACGCGCCCGACCCCAATGCGCTTTGCCCCAGCGCAGATACGCGTACTTTGAACACAGGGCTGTGCGATTTTCCGTCCTCGTCAATAAATTCATATTCCGGCAGCGCGCCGCCGCCGTTCTTCTGCACGAATTCCTGCAACGCCGTTTTGGAATCTTTTGGCGGAATCGCATCCCTTGCCGCCAGGTCGCGCCAGATTCGCGTCACTTCCGCGCTGGCCGCTGGAAATCCGCCGTCCAGAAATATCGCGCCCAAGACCGATTCCATCGCGTTTGCCGCGATGTGATTCATCTTGCCAGCGGTCATATGTCCGTGCCGGATTTTTTTATCAAAGCCCAGCTCTTTCGCAACCTCGGCCAGTGTTTCGGTAGAGACCAATACTGCATGGCGCCGCGCAAGGTCTCCCTCTGTCTCCGATGGAAACATTTCGTACAGCAGCGCGGCAACGGACAGGCCCAGTACGCGGTCGCCGATGAATTCCAGACGCTCGTTATTATTAACCGCATCCGCGCCGCTCTGCGTCAGCGCCAGCGCGAACAACTTTTCATCCACGAATTTGTATCTTAACTTCTTCATTTGATACCCAGACCAAATCTGTCCCATCTCATCTTATCCAGCCAGTTCCACACCAGCGGCATCCATGAATAGTAATTGTGGCTGTACCACACGAACCAGACTTTGCCCATTATATTATCCCTTGGAACCATGCCCATTTCAGAACGGCTGTCCGCGGACCAGTCGCGGTCGTCGCCCATAAAGAAATAGTATCCTTCGGGCACCTTGAATAACTGCGTGTTATCATATCTTTCGTTGTCGCTGCGTTCTATAATCTGATGTCTGGTGCCATCGGGCAGTACTTCCGTCCATTCGGTCAGCTCATCAATTCCGCCCTCGGCGCAAATCGGCGACATCATGCATTCTCTGCGCGTTTTGTACTCTATCGTATAGTTAAAGTTCGCGGGCTGGTTGTCTATGAACAGCTTATTGCCTTTAATAGAAATATCGCCCTTATAGAATCCCACGCTGCGGATATCGGTCGGCAAGTGCGCGATTATATAGCGGCGCGGGTTTTCGCGTTCTGCCTGCTGCCCGTTTATATACAGCCGGCCGTTTATCATCTGCACCGTGTCGCCCGGCTTGCCTATCAATCTTTTCACATAATCCAGCGATTCATTCACCGGGTTGCGGAAGACTATGACGTCGCCCACCTTTGGCTCGGACGCCATAAACCGACCGTTCCACAGGCGCCAGCTGCCGAACGGAAAGCTATACCTGCTGTATCCGTACGACCATTTCTGGATGAATATATGGTCGCCTACATGCAATGTCGGAATCATGCTGCCGGACGGGATATTAAAAGGCTCTAGCAGTAGGCTGCGGAAAATTATCGCGATAAGCCCCGCCCAAAATAAAGTATTGACCCATTCGCGCGTCGTGGATGTATATTTCTTTGCCATTTATGATCCTCTTTATATTTCGCCGGCATTTTAGCCCTTGAATTAAATCCGCGCAAGCTTTATTATTCCCGCGTTATAATCGGATGTAGGAATGATTTCTTTGAACTCTTTGATTTTTAACGGGCTGGATGCAACGCGCATAGAAGTTCAGGTTCAGCTGGGCGGAATGGGCAAGCAAGAATTCAACATAATCGGACTTGCCGACCGCGCGGTCAAAGAGTCCGCCGAGCGCGTGCGCAACGCCATGATAGCGCTGAACCTTTCCATGCCCAGTAAGAAACTTACCGTGAATCTTGCGCCCAGCGACGTTGAAAAATCCGGCTCGCATTTCGATCTGCCGATACTTTGCGGAATTTTATGCGCCATGGGAATCTTGCCAGAAGAGGCTCTTTCAAAGTATGTGATAATGGGCGAGATAGGCCTGAACGGCGCGATTCAAAAATCAAACGGCATTCTGCCCGCCAGCGTTTGGGCGAACAAAAACGGACTTGGCATTATCTGTCCCGCGGAAAACGGGCCCGAAGCGCGTTGGGCCGGACACACGGACATTCTGGCGCCCGCGCATATTCTGGACCTTATAAACCATTTTCGCGGAACGCAGGTTCTGCCCGTGCCAAGCGCAATGACGCCAAAACATAATGCCGCGGCAGCGGGAGATTTATCAGAAGTGCACGGCCAGGCGGCCGCTAAACGAGCCTTGGAAATCGCGGCTGCAGGCGGGCACGCAATGCTGATGGTCGGACCGCCCGGCTCGGGTAAAACTATGCTGGCGTCGCGCTTGGCCGGAATTCTGCCGGAGATGACCCCCGGCGAAATTCTGGAAGCATCAATGATTTATTCGGTCGCGGGGCAATTGAACGCGCAATCCTTGGTCTCGGTGCGCCCGTTCCGCAGCGTGCATCATACGGCCAGCGCGGTCGCGCTGGCGGGCGGAGGAGCGGACGCAAAGCCCGGCGAGATTTCGCTGGCCCATTCCGGGATTCTATTCTTGGACGAGCTGCCCGAGTTCCAACGCGGCACCCTGGAAATTCTGCGCCAGCCGATGGAGCTGGGTAAAATTATGATTTCGCGGGCAAAGCGCACCGTGGCCTATCCCGCGCGCTTTCAGCTGATTGCGGCGATGAACCCTTGCCCTTGCGGGCATCTTGGCAATGCGGCCCTGGCTTGCAGCAAAGCTCCCCGCTGCGCTGAAGCATATCAGAATAAAATTTCCGGGCCTCTGTTGGATCGCATAGATTTGCATGTCGATGTGGATGCGGTGAATCCTTGGGAAATGTCGGCCGTCACCCCGGCGGAGGCCGGGGCGCGCGAATCCAGCGCGACTGTTCGTGCGCGCGTTGTCGCCGCGCGTGAAAAGCAGTTGCACCGCCAAGGAAAAATGAACGCTCATCTGGATGGAAAAGAACTTGACGCGGCCGTTGCGTTGAATACCGAACTGACCGAATTTCTGAACAATGCCGCCGAGAAAATGGGAATGTCTGCGCGCGGATACCAACGCATAAAACGCATCGCGCGCACTATCGCGGACTTGCGCGGAAGCGATGCGGTCGAAATGCCCGATCTGGCAGAAGCGATTTCATACAGGCCCATCAAGCGTGGAAAATACGGGGTATAGGGGATTAAAATTCAAACCTGACCCCGACCATCGCGGTGCCGTAAAACACGTTATGCGCGCTGAAAATGTCCTTGGTCTTGTATCCCGTCACGCTCTCCACAGGCTCGTTATTAAGCGCCCACTTGATTTGCGGTATCCACATCAGCCTGAAACTCAAATCCAAAAATATACTTTCCGCCAGGCCGTATGAAAAGCCCACCGCTCCCGACAGAGCCACATTATTGGTCGAAGTTTTGGAAGTGTAAAAAGTAAGCACTCCCGTTCCCAAATCCTCGCCGAAATCCTGCATCGACGCCTGGTCGGACAAGTCCCCGTAAAGGTCGATCAGATTCAGCACCGTCGTTGAATCCGCATAACCCAAACCAAAACCTAGATACGGGATAAACGCCTTTAACGGCTTGTACAGCCCGTCGAAGAAATCGTAATAGACCATCGCGGAATATACGTCCGTCGTAACATTGGATTGGACGCCGGTGGATTCCACTTCTAACACATAGCCCTCCGTCGACACCACGTCGCCCCTGAACATCGGCAATGCGTTGTAATCAGACCTGGTTATGCGGTCCCAGGACGCTTCCAGCCGCCACTGCGGCGAATACGGCAGAGTCAAGCCCACCGCGACGCCCCCGGCGAAAGAAAATGGCTGGAACTTCTTCGCCGCAGGCAAATCCCCAATATTAATCTGGCCGATGGGTATAAATCCGGCCTCGAGACATGGGAGGTACCCGCCGCACCAACTCTCCGTAAATACGCCTATGTCGGGGTCGTACCAATAGGGTTCCGGTATCAGCGAGCCCAAATCATTCTCGACCCTGCCCGTTCCAAAAGCCATCCCGCCGCGCGCCGTAATCGTTATCCGGCTTCCGTCGTCGCCCAAATACCCGCCCGGAGCATAGTATTCCCAGTTGGCTTGCGCAGGCGCAAGCCAGAGCATAGAGCACAGAGCACAGATAACAGACTTTGTGAATTTCATATAGAATATTATATCATAAAAAGGAGTGAAATAAAAATGGGAATATAGGGATAGTGGCGGGGCGGTGTTCCCCTCCTGTGGAGGAGTGGCGCATCAGCGCCGGGGTAGTTCGGGTAATGTTCGTATATTGTTATAAATGCTCGCGCATTACACAAACCACCCCGCCCCTTCGGGGCACCCCTCCACAGGAGGGGAACACCTCATCGCGAATTATGGTTAATTTTGCAAAAACCCGCCGGATTGCATTTTCCACAGCCGGGCATATATTCCGCCCTTTTTGCGCAGCAGCTGTTGGTGCGTGCCCTGCTCGGCTATATGCCCGTCCTCCATAACCACTATCCTGTCCATATGGCGCAACGTGGACAAGCGGTGCGCAATCGCAATAGTCGTGCGGCCATGCGACAATTCTTCGAACGATTTCTGGATTGCCGCCTCGGTCTCGGAGTCCAGAGCGCTGGTCGCCTCGTCCAATATCAATATCGGCGCGTCTTTCAAGAACGCCCTGGCGATCGCTATGCGCTGGCGCTGGCCGCCGGACAGTTTGATTCCGCGGTCGCCGACCAAGCTGTCATACTTCTTTTCCGTGTCCATTATAAACTTGTCAGCTTGAGCCTTCTTCGCTGCGTTGTGGATCTCTTTATCGCTTGCATCCGCGCGGCCATACCCTATGTTTTCTTTCAAGGTCCGATTGAACATAGTTGGTTCTTGCGGGATGAACGCGATATTTTCGCGCAAGGAATCCTGCGTAACCTCTCGTATACCCTGTCCGTCTATAAATATCGCGCCCTTGGTCGGGTCGTAAAACCGCATAAGCAGATTCACAAGCGTAGTCTTGCCCGCACCGGAACTGCCGACCAACCCAACCTTTTCGCCCGGTTTGATGTTCAAAGAAAAGTTATCCAGAACATTTTTGCGTTTGTATTTGAATGAAACGCTGCGTAATTCCACCGACCCACGAGGCACACGCAATGCCGGCGCATCCGGGGCATCTCGTACGTCTATCGGTTTAACCATTTCTTCGTAAGACTTTTGCGCGCTTCCGATAACGTCCACCACGTCAGGAATGCGTTGAACGATATTCGATATAGCGCTGAGGACGCTGAAATAAACGGAAATTGTAAACACTATCTCGGATATTTTCATTTCGCCGGATACAAAAAGCACGACGCATAGATAATAAATCACGCCCATCAGCAAAGTGTAAACAATTGACGGCAACGCCCAAAACCACCGCTGCATATAAGTCGCATATATGCGCTTGCCGACTTGTTCTGTCCGCGGCTTTTCCATGTGCCTCTTTTCAAAGTTCGCGCCGGCAAACAATTTAACTATGTTAAAATTCGATACGCTATCTATAAGCTTCCCCGACAAGGTTGACGACGAGTCCGCCGCATCCTTTGACGCTTTGTTCATAGGTTTTACGCGCGCCCAAGAATATGCAACGCGAAATGCCAAAGTACCGATTAATATCGCCGCAATCTTCCAATTTATGCCCAGAACCAATCCCATATTCACGATCACGACTATGAGAGCCGCAAACATCAATAAAAAATCCCATAATGTCCGAAACCCACCGGACACATAATTTATCTGCGTATTGATTTTACCGGGCATGCGCGCGGTGAAATATGACATGGATTGAGAATGAACATAATCGTTCAAAACCTCGGAAATGCGATTTTGTATCCGTGGCTGCCAGCGACCCGATAATGTGGCGGAGGTTACTTCCAAAATATCACATACAAGAATTATTCCGACAATCAGCAAAATCGTCGGCAATGCGAACGCGACAAAATTCATGCCGGGGAACATCGTCGTTTCAAATAACTGTATAAACCACCTTTCGGACAGAGGGCCAAATACGCCATACCCGACACGCATGGCAATAAAAGTTATTGCCCATAAAATCAAGATGCGCGCGTAAGGCCGTGCGCCATAGCGTATATAAAACCCCAATAAAGTCTTGGGAAATTGCGAAGATTGCGTGTTGTTATCAGTCATTGCGCGTAAGTCTTTATGATATTTGACGAACGCAACCATAGCATATAAACATCCGAAATCCAGCGCTTTTTTAATATTGACGAGAGTTTTGTTTATATTACTTCACAATATCTTTGAAAATCTCTGCCGGCACGGTGCCGCCGGTTATTTTGCTATCCATCGGTGAATTGTCGTCATTTCCCGCCCAGACGCCCAATACCAAATCTTCAACCGCGCCCACAAACCAAGCGTCCCTATTATCATTGCTGGTGCCGGTTTTTCCCCCCAGTACGCCCGGCGCCGCGGCGCGCGCGCCAGTGCCGCCAGCTTTTATAACCGCGCCCATCAACTGATGCATTTCCGCAACGGTCTGCCAATCCAGCAGCTGTTCTGGCTGTGACGGATTGCGTTCGTATAAGGTCTTTCCCGACGGCGTCATTATCTTTTCAATCCCGTACGGGCGCACCGTTCTTCCGTCGTTCCAAATCACCGCGTTCATCGCCGTCAATTCCAGCAGCGACATTTCGCACGCTCCCAGCACCGTCGAATACTCGCGCTTTAGCTTTGCCCCCACGCCCAGGCGCCCCGCCATTTTCAGTACCGCGCTTATCCCGTATTTCTCGGTCAATTTCAAAGGTACGGAATTCACGCTTTTTGCAAACGCCGTCGTCAGCGTTATGTCTCCATAATATTTCTCGTTGTAATTCTTAGGCTTGTAATTTCCAATCGCAAAGCGGCTGTCATTCACTATATCGTCCGGGCTCATACCTTTTTCCAGCGCCACCAGATACACCACAGGCTTGAACGCGCTTCCGGGCTGGCGCAGGGCGGTCGCGCGGTTGAACTGCGATTCCTGGTAATTGGTTCCGCCCACCATCGCGCGCACGGCCCCATCCGTCGTCATCGCGACAACCGCGCCTTGGCCCACGTTGCTGTCTTTCGCTTCCCTTACATGACGGCGCGTCACGGCCGCTGCATGCTCGTGCAAGTCCTGATCCAATGTAGTATACACCAGCAGGTCGCTGTCTATCTCGTCCCCCAAACGCGATGCGATTTCTTCGCTAACAAAGTCCGTCCAATACCTGAAGATATTCGTATCGGCCGGCGGCGTCACCGCATACAATTCTGTCGCCGCTTTGCGCGCCGCGTCCAAGGTTATATAATCCTGGCGCACCATTTCTTTCAGAATTATCCTTGCCCGCAATATATTCCTTTCCGAATTTCGAACAGGGCTGTACGCCGTAGGGGCCTTCAGCATCGCCGCAATCTGCGCGGACTCCGCAATCGTAAGCTCGTTCGCCGTCTTTTGAAACAAGTCGCGCGCCGCCGCATCGATTCCCCTCATCCCCCGCACCAGCGACACCCTGTTCATATACAAGTCCAAAATCTGCTCTTTCGTAAATTTGTTTTCCAGCCAGTATGAAAGTATGACTTCCTGGACCTTGCGTTTTACCGTCCTGGCCGGCGACAAGAAGATATTTTTCGCCGCCTGCTGCGTCAACGACGATCCGCCCGCCGCAATACGCCCCGCCCGCAGATTGGAAACCAGCGCGCGCGTCGTTCCCCTGAAATCTATCGCGCCGTGATTGAAAAAACGCTTGTCCTCTATCGCTATTATCGCCTGCCACACGTGCGGCGGCAAGCCGGCAACCGATACCGGCGTTCCCATAATCTTATTATAGCTGCGTATTTCATAGCCGTCTTTATCGATGAAAGTTATCGCGGGCGGCCTTGTCTCGCGCAGCATGGAATCCAACCCCGGCATCTGCAAAAACACTATCAAGACATACGCGGCGATTGCGGCCAGCCCCAGCAGCATCGCGGATATCAGCCAGGCGAGCGCCCGCCATTTCCAAGAAATAGGTTTCTTTTCTTCCGTTTTCTCTGTTGGAATATTTTTTTCCGGGGCTTCTTTCATGCTTGAATTATATCATAAATTTGGTTATAATTCACGCATCATCACAAAGGAGAGGAGATGAAAAAACTTGCTTTAATTGGAATTTTCGCACTGCTGCCGTTCGTGGCAAGTGCCGATGATGCTGCTCCGGTCGACACCGTCGAAGAAGTGGTCGTTGTGGAAACTGTCGAAGAATCCACCATCCAGGCTCCGGACGAAGCCGTCATCGTGGAAGAAGTTTCTTTCGAAGTCCCGGCCGAAGAATAATTAACAATTAACAGATAACAATTAACAGTTACGGAAATAAATCGACCGTTGTCCATTATAAAGGACAATGGTTTATATTGCTCCTAAATTGTTAATTGTTATCTGTTAATTGTTAATTTTCTATCGCGTTTTCAAACTCTTCTTCACCCCAAATCGTAACGCCCAATTTTTGCGCGTCGTCAAGCTTGCCGCCGGCATCCGCGCCCGCAATCACTATATCCGTCTTCGCGCTTACGCTTGTCTGTACTTTCGCGCCGAGGTTTTCCAAAATCTCGCGTGCTTTGTCGCGCGTATGGCGGGCAAGCGTGCCGGTAAGGACGATTTTTTTATCAAAAAGTGTTGAGTGCCCGGTGCCCGGTGTTGAGTTAGTTGGATTTTTTACGGCCAAATGCGTCAATAATTCATCCAGCGCGGCGGCGGTGCTGGCAGCATTGAAAAACTTCGTTATCTCGTCCGCCATAACCTCGCCTATGCCTGGGATTTCTGTAAGTCTTTCTTTGGTCGCCGCGCGCAATGCGTCCAGCGTTCCGAATTCCCGCGCCAGCAATTTCGCGGTTGCTTCCCCAACTTCCGGTATTCCGATCGCAAACAGCAGCCGATGTAGATCAATCTTGCTGCGAGCGCGTATCGAAGCATCCAGATTTGCGACCGACTTTTCCCCGAACCCGTCCATCCGGCGCAGCACTTCGCCATGAGCCGAGACTAGTTTCCATATATCCGCCGGGGATTTTAACCAGCCCAGTTCTACGAATTTTTCGATCTGCTTGCTGCCCAAGCCTTCTATATCAAAGCCTTTGCGCGATACGAAATGCTCCAGCTCTCTTGTTAATTGCGCGGGGCAAGACAGCGCATTTATACATCGCCGCGCAACTTTGTCGGACTCTTGCACCACATCCGCGCCGCACACGGAACACTTCGTCGGAAAGCGATACGGACGGCTGTTCGGAGCGTGCTCCAGAGTTTCCACAACCTGCGGAATCACGTCTCCCGCGCGTTGAACGACCACTCGGTCGCCGATGCGAAAATCCTTGCGCGCGATTTCGTCCGCGTTATGCAGCGTCGCGCGGGAAACCACCACTCCGCCGATATTTATCGGTTCCAGTTCCGCCACCGGCGTCAAAACTCCCGTGCGTCCGACCTGGATAGTTATATCTCGCAACACGGTGATTCCGCGCGCCGCGGGAAACTTGTACGCGATTTCCCAACGCGGCGAATTCGCCGTAGCGCCCAGCTTTTCCTGGGTTTCGATATCATTTACTTTTATAACAAGGCCGTCGATGTCGAACGGAATATCGCTGCGTATTTCCATCATATGATTATAGTGCGCTTGGATTTCTTCTTGGGTTTGCGCAACCTTGCACCATCCACGCGTGGTTTTAAATCCCCATTCTTCCAAGCGGTCAAAGAATTCGCTTTGCGTCGCCCAGTCGCGCGTCGACACTTCGCCGTAAGTATAAGCGAACGCGCGCAGACGACGCCGGGCCGTTATGCGCGGATCCAGCTGACGCAAAGACCCCGCCGCCGCGTTCCGCGGATTGGCGAACGGCTTTGCGCCCGTTGTTTCCGCCTCCTCGTTCAGCTTGAAAAAATCCGCGCGCGAAAGATAGACTTCTCCGCGGATTTCAATTATGCCGCGGACGGGAATATTCTGCGGCACCTCTGCAATTGTCTTTATATTTTCCGTAATATCTTCGCCAAGCGTGCCGTTCCCGCGGGTTAGCGCGCGAATCAAAATGCCGTTCTCATATCGCGCGGAAAACGATACCCCATCAACCTTCGGTTCCATAAATACTTCATCGGGATTCTTTTTCAGCCAGTCCGTGACCTCGTCTTCGGTAAAAACATCACTGATGGAAAGCATCGGAATGCTGTGCGGATAATTTTTGAACTCGCGGCTAACCGGAGCGCCGACATTTTGTGCGACGCTGTTCTTGCCGGCGGCAAGTTCGGGATATTCCGTTTCCAGCTCTTTCGCGCGTCTTTTTGCCACATCATAAGTCGCATCATCCACAACCGGCGCGTCTTTGGTATGATAAGCAATATCCCATTCGCGTAGAGACTTCATCAGCGCGTCATGTTCCGTTTTCGCAAATAAATCTAGTTTCTTTGGCATACCAAAATTGTAAAAAATACCCCCCGCAAAAGCAAGGGGGAAAAAGTCTTTTATTCCGAATCCAGACCTTTCAGCAATGCTTCTTTTAAATCGTTAGGAATCATCCCCGTGGTGGAGTATCCGCAATCTACATGATGGATTTCGCCAGTCACTCCGGCGGACAGATTGGAAAAAAGGTATGCGGCGGCACCCGACACATCATCCAGCGTCATATTCCGGCGCAGCGGCGTCATTTTCGCGTTCAAATCCAAAATAGATGAAAATCCGCCTACTCCGCTGCTGGCCAGGGTTCTTATCGGCCCCGCGCTGATCGCATTCACGCGGATTCCGTCCTTGCCCAAATCCGCCGCAAGGTACCTCACGCTGCTGTCCAGCGCGCTTTTCGCCACTCCCATAACATTATAATTCGGGACTGATTTTTCCCCCCCGTAATAAGTCAAAGTCACTATGGACCCGCCGCCCCGGCCTTCGCCGGGGTGACGATTCATTAATTTTGCCGCGCGGCGCGTCAGGTCAACTAGTGAAAAAACCGAAACATCCATGGTATTCTTGAAGTTCTCGCGGCTGGTGTCTGCATATCGGCCCTGCAGTTCCGATCTGTCCGAAAATGCAATCGCATGCAGCACGCCGTCGAGATGGCCCCACTCCTTTTCTATTTCCGCAAACAAGGCGTCCATCTGTTCATCATTCTGGACATTGCATTCTTGGACGAACCGGGCGCCGATGGATTCGGCCAAGGGCCGAACGCGCTTTTCCAGCGCCCCCATCGCATAAGGCATAGCGATTTCGGCGCCCATTTCCGCAGCGCGTTTTGCGATTCCCCAAGCCATGGACATATCATTAGCGACGCCGGTTATAAGAATTTTCTTGCCTTCCAAAAGCTTCATGACTTTTTCCTCTTTTGTTTTATTGGATGAGAGGATTCTAGCACTCAAAAGCGCCCTATGCAATATGTTAAAAAAAAGCTTGAGTTTTGGGAAAAAAAGCTATAAGATGGGCGGGCGTTTCGCGCATAGTTCAGTCGGTAGAACAACGGACTGTTAATCCGTATGTCGCTGGTTCGAGTCCAGCTGCCCGAGCCA